>CAZFVH010000008.1:0-60714 GCA_964522465.1 uncultured Rubrivivax sp.
CGAAGGTGACCGTGAGTGCGATCGTCTCGCCCGCGCTGTTGCCGGGCAGGTCGGCGACCGCGACCGTGGACAGGCCGGGCCCCTGGGTGTCGACGGTGATGCTGCGGGTGACCGCCGCCGACACGTTGCCCGCGGTGTCGGTGGCAGTGGCCGACAGCACCTCCGGCCCCTGGCCCATCGCGGTGATGTCATCGGCAGTCAAGGTGTACGACCAGACACCCTCGGAGTTCGCGGCCGAGGTGAAGGTGTTGCCACCGATGGTCAGGGCCACGGTGGCGCCAGCCTCGGCCGTGCCGGTGATGGCCGAGGCCTGCTCGCTGGCGTTGACGATGTCGTCACCGGCGACCATCGCGATCGTGGGCGCGCTCGGCGCGATCGTGTCGACGGTGAGGACGTGCGTGCGCGGCTGCGACACGTTGCCCGCCGCGTCGGTGGCCGTGACGGTCAGCGTTTCGCTGCCCTGGCCCATGGCCTTGATGTCGTCCGGCGTCAACTGGTAGGTCCAGTCGCCGACCGAGTTGCTCGACACCTTGCGCGCGGAGGAGCCGAACATCAGCACGACGTTCGAGCCCGCCTCGGCCTTGCCGGTGATCGACGCCGTCTGCTCGTTGGCGTTGATGATGTTGTCGAGCGCCACGGTGGAGACCGTCGGCCGGGTCGGCGCGATCGTGTCGACCGTGATGGGCCGAGTGGCCGTCGCCGAGGCGTTGCCCGCGGCATCGGTGGCTTTCACCGACAGCGTCTCGCCGCCCTCGCCCATCGCCGTGACGTCGACGGAGGTCAGGGTGTAGGACCAGACGCCCAGCCCGTTCGCCGTCAGCGACCGCGTCTGGCCGGCGAAGCCCAGCGTCACGGTCGCGCCCGGCTCGGCCAGACCGGTGATCGTGGTCGTCTGCTCGCCGGCGTTGATGAAGTCGTCGTCGGCGACGGTCGAGATCTCCGGCAAGTCGGGGACCACGGTGTCGACCTTGATGTCGCGCGTGGCGACCTGAGAGACGTTGCCCACCGCATCGGTGGCCGTGACCGACAGGGTCTCGGCGCCCTCGCCCATGGCGCTCAGGTCGGACGTGGTCAAGGTGTAGGTCCAGTTGCCCTGGGAGGTCGCCGTCAGCGTCCGGACGACGCCGCCGACCGTCAACCTGACCACCGAGTTCGCTTCGGCCGTGCCCGAGATCGTCGTCGCCGTCTTCTCGCTCGCGTTGACGATGTCGTCGCCCGCCACCTGGGTGATCGTCGGCAGGGCCGGCGCGATCGTGTCCACGTTGATGGGGCGCGTCACCGTCGACGACGCATTGCCCGCGCCGTCCACGGCGGTGGCCGACAGCGTCTCCGGGCCCTGGCCCATCGCGGAGATGTCGGCGGGCGTCAGCATGTAGCTCCAGGCGCCCAGGGTGTCGGTCGTGAGGGTGCGGACGACGCCCCCGATCGACAGCATCACGTTCACGCCGGCGCCGGCGTCGGCGGTGCCCGAGATCGTCGCCGTCTGCTCGCTGGCGTTGACGACGTCGTCACCCGCCACCTTGGAGATGGTCGGCGCGTTGGGTGCCAACGTGTCGATCGTGATGACCCGGGTGGTCACCGACGAGACGTTGCCCGCGGCGTCGGTCACGCTGGCCGAGAGGGTCTCGGTGCCCTGGCCCATCAGCGTGATGTCCTCGGCCGTCAGCGTGTACTTCCAGGCGCCCAGCGCATCGGACGCGAGCGTGCGGACGCTGCTGCCGATGCTCAGCGCAACGGTGGCGTTGGGTTCGCTGGTGCCGGTGATGATCGTCGTGGTCTGCTCGACCGCGCTGATGACATCGTCGCCGGCCACCTTGGAGATGGTCGGCGCGTCCGGCGCCACGGTGTCGACCACGATCGCGCGCGTGCCCGCCACGGAGGTGTTGCCGACGGCATCGGTGGCCGTGGCCGAGAGGGTTTCCGGGCCCTGGTCCATGGCCGCGATGTCGGCCGAGGTCAAGGTGTAGGTCCAGTCGCCCTTGTTGTCGGCGGTCAGGGTGCGCGTGGCGCCGCCGATCGACAGCGCCACGGTTGCGCCGGCCTCGGCGGTGCCGGCGATCACCGCCGTCTGCTCGCTGGCGTTGACGATGTCGTTGCCGGCCACCAGCGCGATGACCGGCGCGTTCGGCGCGATGGTGTCGACCTTGACGGGGCGCGTGGCTGCCGCGGAGACGTTGCCCGCGGCGTCGGTGGCCGTGGCCGAGAGCGTCACGGAGCCCTGGCCCAGGGCGCTGATGTCGCTGGGCGTCAGGGTGTAGGTCCAGTCGCCGGTGGCGCCGGCCGTGACCGTGCGCACCGCGCTGCCGACGGTCAGCGCCACCCGCGCCCCCGCCTCGGCCTTGCCCGTGATGGCGGAAGCCTGTTCGCTGGCGTTGATGACGTCGTCGTCCGCCACCAGGGCGATCGACGGCGTGCCCGGCGCCACGGTGTCGATGGTGAAGGTGCGCGCGCCTGCCGTCGAGGTGTTGCCCGCCGCGTCGGTGGCGGTGGCTGAAAGCGTCTGGACGCCCTCGCCCATGGCCGTGATGTCCTCGGCCTTCACCACGTAGGTCCAGGCGCCCTGCGCGTCGGCGGTGAGCGAGCGCACGCTGCCGCCGATGGTCAGCGCCACGCTGGCGTTCGCCTCGACCTTGCCCGAGATCGACAGCGACCCCAGCTCGACCGAATTGACCAGGTCGTCGCCCGCCACGCTGGCGATCTCCGGGGCGTCAGGCACCACCGTGTCGACCTTGATGGCGCGCGTGATCGCGGCCGAGATGTTGCCCGCCGCGTCGACGGTGCGTGCCGACAGCGTCTCCGGGCCCTGGCCCATCGCCGTGATGTCGGAGGAGTTCAGCGTGTAGCTCCAGGCGCCCTCGGCATTCGCGGTCACGGTGCGCGTGGTGCTGCCGATCTGCAGCGCGACGTTGGCGTTCGCCTCGGCCGTGCCGCTGATCACCGACGTGCGCTCGCTGAAGTTGACGGTGTCGTCGTCCGCCACCGTCGCGAGGGTCGGCGCGTCGGGCACCTTGGTGTCGACGGTGAAGGTGCGCTCGATCGAGGCCGAGCTGTTGCCCGCCACGTCGGTGGCCTTGGCGGACACCTGGGCGGTGCCCTGGCCGATCAGGTCGATGTCGATCGTGGTCAGCGCGTAAGCCCAGGCACCCTGGGCGTCGGCCGTGACGACACGCTGCACGCCGTTGATCAGCAGCGAGACAGTCGCGCCGGCCTCGGACATGCCGGTGATCGACGCCGTCTGCTCGCTGGCATTGACGATGTCGTCGCCAGTGACCTTGGCGATGAGCGGCACGTTCGGCGCCACGGTGTCGACCGTGATGCTGCGCGTGCCGGGCGTGGAGGTGTTGCCGGCGGCGTCGGTGGCCGTGACCGACAGGGTCTCGGCACCCTCGCCCATGGCGGCGATGTCGGCCGCGGTCAGCTTGTAGGACCAGCCACCCTGGGCGTTGGCCGTGACCGTGCGCGCGTTGCCGCCGATCGACAGGGTGACGGTCGCGTTCTCCTCGGCCGTGCCGGTGACGAACGCCGACTGCTCGCTGGCGTTGACGACGTCGTCGCCGGCGACCTTGCCGATCGTCGGCGGGTTGGGCACCTGGGTGTCGATCGTGATGTCGCGCGTGACCACCGGCGAGCTGTTGCCCGCCGCGTCGATGACCGTGGCCGACAGGGTCTCGGGGCCCTGGCCCATGCCCGCGACGTCCTCTTTCGTCAGCGTGTAGGTCCACAGGCCCTGGGTGTTGGCCGTCACCGTGCGCGTGAAGCCGCCCAGCGACAGCGCCACGCTGGCGTTCGCCTCGGCCGTCCCGCTGATGGCCAGTTCCTGCTCGCTGGCGTTGACGATGCCGTCACCGGCCACCTGCGAGATGGTCGGCGCGTCCGGCGCGAGGGTGTCGATGCTGTAGTTGCCGCTGGAGGCCGTGACGCCGGCGTTGCCCGCCAGGTCGGTGTAGCTCGACTTGAGCTGGAAAGTGTTGGTCGGCTTGTCGACCGAGTCGTCGGGCGTGAAGGTCACCGTCCAGGTCCGGCCGGCGTCGGCGGACTTCAGGTTGGACAGGGCGCCGTTCGGCGCGACCAGGTCGGCCAGTTCCAGGCCGGTCACGGCTTCGCTGAAGCTCAGCGTGATGAGCGCAGTCTCGCCGGACTTCAGCGCGCTGTCGGACAGCGTGACGGCCACCGTCGGGGCGTGCGTGTCCACGGCGTAGTTCGGCCCTGTTGCCGCCATGCCCGCGTTGCCGGCCGCGTCGCTGTAGCCGCCGGAGAGCAGCTGCAGGGTGTTGCTGCTGTCCTCGACGCCGGCGGTGGGCGTGAAGGTACCGACCCAGGTCTTCTGGTCGGTGCTCGTCATCTTCGAGAGCTGGCCGCTCGAGACGACCACGTCCTCGGTGCTGTCGAAGCTCACGACCGCCTCGCTGAAGACGATCGAGACGCTGGCGGTCTCGCCGATCTTCAGGGCCGTGTCGGACCAGGTGATCGTCGCCGTCGGCGCCTTGGTGTCGACGGTGTAATTCGCGCTGGTCGCCACGGCGCCGGCATTGCCTGCGGCATCGGTGTAGCCGGCCAGCAGCCTGACGGTGTTGGTCGCGTCCTCGACCCCGCCGGCGGGCGTGAAGGTGCCGGTCCAGGTGGTACCGTTGTCGGAGGTGCCCATGGCCGAGAGCACGCCGCTGTCCACCTGCACGAACTTCGAGCTCTCGAAGCCGGGGATGGCCTCGCTGAAGGTGATGGTGACGGTGGCGGTCTGGCCACCCTTCAGCGCCGTGGCCGACAGGGCGACCTGCCCGGTTGGCGCCTTGGTGTCGATCGAATACGCCGGGCTCGTGACCGTGAATCCCGGGTTGCCGGCGAGGTCTGCATAGCCCGAGCCGATGACGATCTGGTTGCTCGCCGCCTCGACGTTCTCCAGCGGGGTCAGCGCCACGGTCCAGGTCTTGCCGTCGTCCGAAGTCGACAGCCCGCTCAGGGTGCCGCTCTGTGCCGACAGGTCGTCCAGCGTCAGGCCGGTCACCTTCTCCTCGAAGGCGATCGTGACGGTCGAGGATTCGCCGATCTTCAGCGCCGTGTCCGACAGCGTGACGGTGGGCAGCGGCCGCACGGTGTCGACCGTGATGTTGCGCGTGCCCGCAGGCGAGAGGTTGCCGGCGGCGTCGGTCGCCCGCGCCGAGAGGGCCTCGGCGCCCTGGCCCATCAGCGTGACGTCGGTCGACGTCAGCGTGTAGCTCCAGTTGCCTTGCTGGGTCGCCGTCACCGTGCGGGTGTTGCCGCCGAGGGTCAGGGTCACCGAGGCGTTCGCCTCGGCCGTGCCCGTGATCGTCGCGGTCTGCTCGCTGGCGCTGACGATGTCGTCACCCGCCACGAGCAGGATCGTCGGCGCCGTCGGCGCCACCGTGTCGACCGTGACGACGCGCGTGGCCGCCGCCGAGATGTTGCCCGCGGCGTCGGTCGCCGTGAACGACAGCGTCTGGTCGCCCTGACCCATGGCCGCGATGTCTTCGGCCTTCAGGGCATAGGACCAGGCGCCATCGGTATTCGCCGTCACCGTGCGCGTGTTGCCGGCGATGAGCAGCGATACGCGCGCGCCGGCCTCGGCCGTGCCGGTGATCGTCGCCGTCTGCTCGCTGGCGTTGATGATGTTGTCGCCGGCCACCGCGGCGACCACCGGTGCGTTCGGCGCGGCGGTGTCGACCGTGATGTTGCGCGTCGTGGCCGTCGAGGTGTTGCCCGCGGCGTCGGTCGCCTTGGCCGACAGCGTCTCGGTGCCCTGCCCCATGGCGGTGATGTCGGCCGCGGTGAGGGTGTAGGTCCAGGTGCCCAGCGCGCTCGCCGTCACGGTGCGCGTGTTGGTCCCGAGCGTCAGCGCCACGCTGGCGTTCGCCTCGGCCGTGCCGGTGATCGCCACCGTCTGTTCGCTAGCGTTGACGATGTCGTCGCCCGCCACCATCGAGATGGCCGGCGCGTTCGGCGCCACGGTGTCGACGGTGATCCCGCGCGTGCCCGCGGGGGACACGTTGCCCGCCGCATCGGTGGCCGTGATCGACAGCAGCTCCGACCCCTGGCCCATGGCCGAGATGTCACCGGTGGTCAGGGTGTAGCTCCAGGCGCCGTCGGCGTCCGCCGTCAGCGCGCGCGCGCTGCCGCCGAAGGACAAGGCGAGGCTGGAGTTGGCCTCGGCGGTGCCGGTGATCGTCACCGTCTGCTCGCTGGCGTTGACGATGTCGTCGCCCGCCACCTTCGAGATCACCGGGGCATTCGGCACCTGCGTGTCGACCGTGATGTCACGCGTGCCGGCGGCCGAGGTGTTGCCCGCGGCATCGGTGGCCGTGGCCGACAGCGTCTCGCTGCCCTGGCCCATGGCCGTGATGTCGTCCGCGGTCAGGTTGTAGGACCAGGCGCCCAGCGAGTTCGCCGTCACGGTGCGCACGTTGCTGCCGATCTTCAGCGCGACACTGGCATTCGCCTCGGCACTGCCGGAGATCGCCGTCGTCTGCTCGCTGGCGTTGACGATGTCGTCGCCAGCCACCTTCGAGATCACCGGCACGCTGGGCGCCAGGGTGTCGACGGAGATGTTGCGCGTCACGGCCGTCGAGACGTTGCCCGCGGCATCGGTGGCGGTAGCCGAGAGCGTCTCCGGGCCCTGGCCCATGGCCGTGATGTCCGCGTCGGTGAGCGTGTAGCTCCACGCGCCCCCGGTGTCGGCCGTCACGGTGCGCGTGCTGCCGCCGAAGGTCAGCGCCACGCTGGCCTTGGCCTCGGCCGTGCCGGTGATGGCCACCGCCTGCTCGCTGGCGTTGACGATGTCGTCGTCCGCGACGGTCGCGATCGTCGGCGCGTTCGGCACGAGCGTGTCGACGGTGATGGTGCGGGTCGTGGCCACCGAGGTGTTGCCCGACTTGTCGGTGGCCCGGGCCGAGAGCGTCTCCTCGCCCTGACCCATCGCGGCGATGTCCGCAGCCGTCAGCGTGTAGGTCCAGTTGCCGCCCGAGTTCGCCGTCACGCTGCGGATCTGGGTGCCGATCGTCAGCGCCACGCTGGCGTTCGCCTCGGCCGTGCCCGTGATCGCCGCTGCCTGCTCGCTGGCATTGACGATATCGTCGCCGGCCACCTTCGAGATGGTCGGCGGGTCCATGGCCTCCGTGTCGACCGTGATGCTGCGCGTCCCGGCCGCCGAGACGTTGCCCGCCGCATCGCGGGCCGTGGCCGACAGCGTTTCCTCGCCCTGGCCCATCGCGGTGATGTCGGCCGCCGTCAGGGTGTACGTCCAGTCGCCCTGCGCATTGGCCGTCACGGTGCGGGTGTTGCCGCCGAGCGTCAGCGTCACGGTGGCGTTCGCCTCGGCCGTGCCGGCGACGGCTGCCGTCTGCTCGGTGGCGTTGACGACGTCGTCGCCCGCCACCACCAGCATCGTCGGCGCGTTCGGCACCAGGGTGTCGACCGTGATGGCGCGCGTGCCGGCGGACGAGACGTTGCCCGCCGCATCGGTGGCCGTGGCCGACAGTGTCTCGTCGCCCTGGCCCATGGCGGCAACGTCCGTCGTGGCCAGCGTGTAGGTCCAGTTGCCCTGGTCGTTCGCCGTCACCGTGTGCTTCAGGGTGCCGATGGTCAGCACCACGCTCGCGCCTGCCTCGGCCGTGCCGGTGATCGCGGAAGTCTGCTCGCTGGCGTTGACGGTGTCGTCCCCGGCGACCGTCGAGATCGTCGGAGCGCCCGGCGCCACGGTGTCGACCGTGATGCCGCGCGTGCCGGCGGCCGAGGTGTTGCCCGCCGCGTCGGTGGCCTTGACAGAGAGCGTCTCGCTGCCCTGGCCCATGGCCGCGACATCGGTGCTCGTCAGCGTGTAGGTCCAGGCGCCCTGGCCGTCGGCCGTCACGGTGCGCACCGCGCCGCCGAAGGTGAGGGCCACGCTGGCGTTCGCCTCGGTCGTGCCCGAGATCGACGCCGTCTGCTCGCCCGCGTTGATGACGTCGTCGCCCGCCACGATGGAGATCGAGGGCGCGATCGGGGCCACGGTGTCGACCGTTAGGCTGCGCGTGCCGGCATCGGAAGTGTTGCCCGCCGCGTCTGTCGCCTTGGCCGACAGGGTCTCGGGGCCCTGGCCCATCGCCGTGATGTCGTCGGACGTCAGCGTGTAGGTCCACGCGCCCTGGGCATTCGCCGTCACGGTGCGCACGTTGGCGCCGATGGTCAGCGCCACGGCGGCGTTGGGCTCGGCCGTGCCGGCGATCGCCGCCGACTGCTCGCTGCCGTTGATGACGTTGTCGCCCGCCACGTCGGCGATCACCGGCGCCGCGGGGGCCAGCGTGTCGACCGTGATGTCGCGCGTGCCCGCCACCGAGGTGTTGCCCGCCGCGTCGGTGGCGGTGACCGACAGCGTCTCGGCGCCCTCGCCCATGGCCGTGATGTCGGCCGCGGTGAGCGTGTAGGTCCACGCGCCCTGGGCGTTCGCCGTCACGGCGCGCGTCAGGGTGCCGATCGACAGCGCCAAGGCCGCGTTCGCCTCGGCGGTGCCCGAGATCGTCGCCGTCTGCTCGGCGGCGTTGATGCGGTCGTCGGAGGCCACCGCCGCGATCGTCGGCGTGCTCGGCGCGATCGTGTCGACGGTGATGTTGCGCGCCGTCGCGGCCGAGACGTTGCCGGCCGCATCGGTCGCGGTGGCGGACAGCGGCTCGGCGCCCTGGCCCATGGCCGTGATGTCGGCCGGGGTCAGCGTGTAGGTCCAGGCCCCTCCGTCGTCCGCCGTCACGGTGCGCGTATTGCCGCCGATGGACAGCCTGACGCTGCTGCGGGCTTCGGCCGTGCCGGTGATCGCCACCGCCTGCTCGCTGGCGTTGACGGTGTCGTCCGTGGCGACGATCGCGATCGTCGGCGCTTCCGGGATGCCGGTGTCGACCTTGATGGCGCGCGTGCCGGACTGTGAGGCGTTGCCCGCCGCGTCGGTGGCCTTGACGGACAAGGTCACGTCGCCCTGGCCCATCGAGGTGATGTCGGAGGCCGTCAGCGTGTAGGTCCAGTCGCCCTGCCCGTTGGCGGTCACCGTGCGCGTGTTGCTGCCGATCGTCAGCGCCACGGTGGCGCCGGCTTCGGCCGTGCCGGTGATCGCCGCCGTCTGTTCGCTCGCGTTGACGGTGTCGTCGCCGGCCACCGTGGAGATCAGCGGCACGCTCGGGGCGAGCGTGTCGACGGTGATGCCGCGCGTGCCGGCGGCCGAGGTGTTGCCTGCGGCATCGGTGGCGGTGACGTAGAGCGTCTGGGCCCCCTGACCCATGGCGCTGAGGTCGGCGGCGGTCAGCGTGTAGGTCCAGGCGCCTCCAGTGCTCGCCGTCACGGTGCGGATGTTGCCGCCGATGGTCAGCGCCACGCTGGCGTTGGCCTCGGCCGTACCGCTGATCGCCGCCATCTGCTCGTCGGCGTTCACGATGTCGTCGCCCGCCACCTTGGAGATCATCGGCGCGTTCGGCGCCACGGTGTCGACCGTGATGGGGCGCTCCACGGGCGCCGAGGTATTGCCCGCCGCATCGGTGGCGCGCGCCGACAGGGTTTCGGACCCCTGGCCCATGGCCGAGATGTCGGCCGACGTCAGGGTGTAGGACCAGGCGCCGTCGGCGCCCGCCGTCACGGTGCGCGTGTTGCCGCCGATGGACAGCGCCACGCTCGCGTTCGCCTCCGCGGTGCCGGAGATCGCCGCGGCCTGCTCGCCGGCATTGACCACGTCGTCGGTCGCCACGACCGAGATCGTCGGCGCCACGGGCGCCACGGTGTCGACGGTGATGGGGCGCGTGGCCGCCGTCGAGGTGTTGCCCGCCGCATCCCTGGCGGTGACCGACAGCGTCTCGCTGCCTTGGTCCATGGCCGTGATGTCGGCCGGCGTCAGCGTGTACGTCCAGTCGCCCTGTGCATTGGCCGTCACGGTGCGGGTGTTGCCGCCGAGCGTCAGCCTCACGCTCGCGTTCGCCTCGGCCGTCCCGGTGACCGCCACCGCCTGCTCGCTGGCGTTGACGATGTCGTCACCCGCCACCTTCGAGATCACGGGCAGGCTCGGGGCGACGGTGTCGACCGTGATGTTGCGTGTCGCCGCGCCCGAGACGTTGCCCGCCGCATCAGTGGCCGTGGCCGACAGCGTCGACGTGCCCTGGCCCATGGCCGAGATGTCGGCCGCTGTCAGCGTGTAGCTCCAGGCACCCAGGTTGTTCGCCGTCACGGTGCGCGTGTTGGCGCCGATGGTCAGCAGCACGCGGGCGTCGGCCTCGGCCGTGCCAGTGATCGCGGCCGTCTGTTCGCTGGCGTTGACGATGTCGTCGCCCGCCACCATCGAGAGGGTCGGCGCGTTCGGCGCCACCGTGTCGACCTTGATGTCGCGCGTGGCCGCGTCCGAGGTGTTCCCGGCCGCGTCTGTGGCCCGGACCGAGAGCACCTCGGCGCCCTGGCCCATGGCCGCGATGTCGGCCGGCGTGAGCGTGTAGCTCCAGGCGCCCAGGTCGTTCGCCTGCACGGTCCGGATGTTGCCGCCGAGGGTCAGCGCCACGCTGGCCTTGGACTCGGCCGTGCCGGTGATCGCCACCGCCTGCTCCGTGGCATTGACGGTGTCGTCGACAGCCACGATGGAGATCGTCGGCAGGCCCGGCGCCTTGGTGTCGACGGTGATGTCGCGCGTCGCCGCCCCGGAGGTGTTGCCGGCGGCGTCGGTGGCCTTGACGGACAGCGTCTCGCCGCCCTCGCCCATGCCGGCGATGTCGGCGCCCGTCAGCGTGTAGCTCCACTGGCCCTGGGCATTGGCCGTCACCGTGCGCGTCGCACCGCCGATCGTCAGGGCCACGGTGGCGCCCACTTCGGCCGTGCCCGTGATCGCCGCCGCCTGCTCGGCGGCGTTGACGATGTCGTCGTTCGCCACCGTCAGGATCGTCGGCGTGGCGGGGGCCATCGTGTCGACCTCGATCGCCCGCGTGGCCGGCGTCGAGACGTTGCCCGCGAGGTCTGTGGCCGTGGCCGAAAGCGTCTCCGAGCCCTGGCCCATGCCGGAGATATCTTCCGCCGTCAGCGTGTAGGTCCAGGCGCCCTGGGCGTTCGCCGTGACGGTGTGCACCGTGCCACCGATCGACAGGGCCACCCGCGCGCCGGACTCGGCCGTGCCGGTGATCGTGGCTGTCTGCTCGCTCGCGTTGACGGTGTCGTCGCCAGCGACCAGCGCGATCGTCGGCGCGCTCGGCACGAGCGTGTCGACGTCGATCGGGCGCGTGCCGGCCTCCGAGGTGTTGCCCGCGGCATCAGTGGCCTTGACGAGCAGCGTCTCGGAGCCCTGTCCCATGGCCGCGATGTCGGCTGCGGTGAGCGTGTAGCTCCATGCGCCCTGCGCATTGGCGACGACGGTGCGCGTGTTGTTGCCCAGCGTGAGCGCCACGCTGGCATTGGCCTCGGTCGTGCCGGTGATGGCCGCTGTCTGCTCGCCCGCATTGACGATGTCGTCGCCCGCCACCTTCAGGATCACCGGCGCATTCGGCGCGATCGTGTCGACGTCGATGACGCGCGTGCCCGCCGGGGACACGTTGCCCGCCGCGTCGGTCGCGGTGGCCGACAGCGTCTCGGCGCCCTGGCTCATCGCGGAGATGTCGGCCGGCGTCAGCGTGTAGGTCCACTGGCCCTCGTCGTCGGCCGTCAGCGTGCGCACGTTGCCGCCCAGGGTCAGTTCCACGCGGGCGTTCGCCTCGGCGGTGCCGGTGATCGCCGCCGACTGCTCGCTGGCGTTGACCACGTTGTCCCCGGCCACCGTCGCGAACACCGGCGCCAACGGCGCCACGGTGTCGACCTTGATGTCGAGCGCGCCGGCCGCCGAGGTGTTGCCCGCCTTGTCGGTCGCCGTGGCCGACAGCGTCTCGCTGCCCTCGCCCATCGCGGCGATGTCGGCCGGCGTCAGCGTGTAGGTCCACGCGCCCTGGGAATTGGCCGTCACCGTGCGGACGTTGCCGCCGATGGTCAGCTCGATGCGGGCGTCACCCTCGGCCGTGCCGGATACCGCCGCGGCCTGCTCGTTGGCATTGACGACGTTGTCGCCGGCCAAGGTGGCGAACACGGGCGCGCCCGGCAGCACCGTGTCGACCGTGATGTCGCGCGTGCGCGCCGCCGAGGTGTTGCCCGCCTTGTCGGTCGCGGTCGCCGACAGCGTCTCGGAACCTTCGCCCATCGCGGCGACGTCATCGCCCGTCAGCGCGTACGACCAGTTGCCCTGGGCATCGGCCGTCACCGTGCGCACCGCGCCGCCGATCGTCAGCGCCACGGAGGCCAGCGCCTCGGCGGTGCCCGTGATCGCCGTCGTCTTCTCGGCGGCGTTGACGATGTCGTCGCCAGCCACCAGGCCGATGACGGGCGCGTCCGGCACCTGGGTGTCGACTTCGATGGTCCGGGAGACCGCTGGCGAGGTGTTGCCGGCGGCATCGTTGGCCGTGGCTGACAGGGTCTCACTGCCCTGGTTCATGCCCGTGATGTCGGCGCTCGTCAGCGTGTAGCTCCAGAGGCCCTGGGCATCGGCCGTTACCGTGCGCACGGCCCCGCCGAGGGTCAGCGCCACGGTGGACAGCGCCTCGGCCGTGCCGGTGATGGTGCTGGTCTGCTCGCTGGCATTGACGGTGTCGTCGGGGGTCACCGGGGCGATCGTCGGCGCCAGCGGCACCTCGGTGTCGAGCGTGAAGCTGATGACGTCGCTGGCGGCGCCCACGTTCCCGGCGGCGTCGATCACCACGGCCGTGAGCGTCTTCTGCCCGTCGGTGCCGAGATCGGCGGCCGCAACGGCGATGTCGACGTAGCCGTCAGCGATCTCGGCCGTGCCGAGGACCACCCGCTTGGGCAGCGTGAAGGCGCCCCCGTTGATCAGCAGTTCCACCTGGTCGCTGGCGACCGCCTTCGACCCCGCCTGCGGCAGCGAGACGCGGAAGAGCGTGCTCACGGCCTCGGCCTTGTTCATGAAGCCGTTGGAGACGTCATTGCTGCCCTGCTCGGCCAGCGTGGGCGCCGCCGGGGCCACCGTGTCGAGTTCGAAGGTGAGCGCCGCGCTCGGCGCGCTGCGGTTGCCCGCCACGTCGACGATCGCCGCGGTCAGGGTCTTGGACCCGTCGGCCCCGAGCGCGGCCGCGGACACCGTGAAGTTCACGACACCGGCGGTCAGGTCGGCCTCACCCAGCACCACGGGCGCCGCCACGGTCGACCCGCCGAGCAGCAGTTCCACCCGGTCGCCGGCCTTGGCGGCCGAGCCCGAGGTCGGGAGCGTCACCTGGAAGGTCGTACTGTCGGCCTCGAGGGCGTTCATGCGGCCGTCGCCGAGGTCGGTGCTGCCGAACTCGACCAGGCCGGGCGCCGCAGGCGCGACGGTGTCGATCGTGACCGTGCGCGTTCCCGGCGTCGAGACGTTGCCGGCTGCGTCAGCAGCCGTGACGGCGATTTCCCTCGGCCCCTGGCCGATCTCGTTCAGGTCGGCCTGGGTCAGACCGTAAGACCACTGACCCTGCGCGTCGGCGCTGAGCGTGCGCAAAGAGCCGCCGATGGAGAGCAGGATCTCTGATTCGGCCTCGGCCGTGCCGGTGATGACCGTCGCGGTCTCGCTGGCGTTGACCGTGTCGTCGCCGGCGATCACGTCGATCAAGGGGACTGCCGGCGCCGCGGTGTCGAGACGGAAGGTCGTCGCCGCGCTCGCGGCGCCGAGGTTGCCCGCGACGTCCGTGACCCGGGCCGTCAAGCCCTTGTCGCCGTCGGCGCCCAGTTCCTGGGCCAGCACGGTGAACTCCACCCAGCCGCGGCCGATGTCGGTGCCCTGCAGCGTCGTCACCTTGGGCGTCTGGAAGGACAGCCCGCCCAGCAGCAGTTCGACCTTGTCGCCCGCCACCGCCTGAGAACCGCTCGTCGGCAGGGTGACGCGGAAGGTCGTGGTCTGGGCCTCGACCGCACTCATCAGGCCGTCGTCCAGGTCGTTGCTGCCGCTCTCGGCGAGCAGCGGCGCGGCCGGGGCGATGGTGTCGATCTCGAAGGCGCGCGTCGCCGTCGCGGAGACGTTCTTCGCCGCGTCGGTGGCGGTGGCCGACAGCGTCTGCGAGCCCTGGCCCAGGGCCTGGATGTCCTCCTGGGTCAGGGTATAGCTCCAGACCCCCTGGTTGTCGGCGCTGGCCGAGCGGGCCAGGCTGCCGATCGTCAAGGCAAGCGAGGCACCCGCCTCGGCCTTGCCCGTGAGGGTTGCGCCCTGCTCGTTCGCGTTGACCCGGTCGTCACCGGCCACCGGGTCGAGCACCGGCGCCGCAGGTGGCGCGGTGTCGAGCTGGAAGGTCAGCGAGGAGGTCTCGGCACCAGCGTTGCCCGCACGGTCCCGGAAGCGCGCGGTGAGGTTCTTCACGCCGTCGGCACCAAACTCCGCCCCGGAGACCGTCACGTCGATGTATCTGCTAGAAACGTCACTCTCAGTCAAAGTGCGAACCACGGGGGTGCTGAAGGCCTGACCACTCAGCAGCAGCTCCACCGTGTCTCCGGCGACGTGGTCGCTGCTGCCGACGGGCAGCGTGACCCGGAAGGTCGTGCTCGGAGCCTCGGCAGCGTTCAACCACGCATCGCCGAGCGAGGTGCCCAGGGCCTCCAGCATCGGCGTGCCCGACGGGGCAGCCCGGTCGAGCTCGAAGCCCAGCGCCGCACTGGCCGTGCCGACGTTGCCGGCCGCGTCGGTGATCCTGGCCGTCAGGCTCTTGAGGCCGTCGGCGCCCAGGTCGCCGGCCGCCACGACGAAGTCCACGGTGCCCGCGGCGATCTGGTCGGCCCCGAGGATCACCAGCTTGGGCTGCGCGAAGGAGGATCCACCCAGCAGCAGTTCGACCCGATCACCCGCCACCGCCTTGGAGCCCGAGACCGGCAGCGTCACGCGCAGGGACGTCGTGGGTGCTTCCTGCGCATTCAACCATCCGTCGGCCAGCGAGTTGTCTCCCAGCTCGGCCAGGGTCGGCGCGCTCGGCGCCACCGTGTCGAGCGTGAAATCACCGCCCTGGGCGTTGGTGCTCTGGTTGCCCGCCACGTCGACGACGACGGCGCTCACGCTCACCGCGCCCTGACCCAGCAACTGCACGTCGTCGGCGCTCAGCGTCAGCGCCTGCCACTGCCCGGCGCCGGTGCCGGCGCGGGTGACGACACCCTGGCTGGAGCCGGTCATCGTCACCGTCCAGCTCGCGCCGGTCTCCGTGCGGACCCGAACCACGCCCTCCGGAGCGATCGACTCCGAGAGGTTGACGACGGGACCCGCCGCGGTGTTCTGCAGGCTGGCCTCGGGCGGCAGCGTGTCGAGCGTGAAGGACACCGGGGCGCTCGCGGCGCTGCGGTTGCCCGCCACGTCGGTCAGGACGGCGCTCAGGCCCTTGCCACCATCGGCCCCCAGCTCGGCGGCCGTCACGATGAAATCGACGCCGAGGCTGGCGATGTGCGCCTGGGTCAACGTCACCACCTTGGGCGTCGCGAACGACGTGCCGCCCAGCAACAGCTCCACGGTGTCACCGGCCACCGCCTGTGAGCCTGTGGTCGGGAGTGTCACGCGGAAGGTCGTCTGTGCCGCCTCGCTGGCGTTCATGAGCGCGTCGGCGAGGTCGGTGCTGCCCGACTCGGCCACGGTAGGCGCGGCTGGCGCCGTGGTGTCGAGCGTGAAGGCCACCGGCGACGACGCCGCGCCCGGGTTGCCGGCCGCGTCGGTGATGACCGCGCTCAGAGCCTTCTCGCCGTCGAGACCCAGTTCCGTGGCGAGCACGGTGAAATCAAGCCAGCCGGCCAGGACGTCGGCCGCGCTGAGGGTCACCTTCTTCGCCACGGCGAAGGCCGAGCCACCGACCAGCAGTTCCACCTGGTCGCCGGCCTCGGCCTTGGAGCCCGTCGAGGGCAGCAGGACGCGGAAGGTGGTGCTCTCGGCCTCGGCCGCGTTCATGCGCGTGTCGGCGAGATCCGTGCTGCCCTGCTCCTGGACGGTGGGCGCGGTCGGCGCCACGGTGTCGACGAAGAGGTTGCGCGTGCGCGAGAGGGAGGCATTGCCTGCCGTGTCGTAGGCCGTGACCGTGAGGGTCTCGGCGCCCTGATCCATGGCCGTGAAGTCCGAGGACGTCAAGGCATAGGTCCAGACGCCCTTGTCATCCGCCGTCACCGTGCGAACGGTGCCGCCCAGGGACAGCTCCACCTTGGCATCGGCCTCGGCCGTACCGGTGATCTTCGCGGTCGGCTGCTCGGCCAGGTTGATGACGTCGTCGCCAGCCACGAGCGCGACCTCGGGACGGGACGGCGCCTGGGTGTCGAGCCTGAACGACAGCGAGCTGCTGGGCGCGCCGGCGTTGCCCGAGCTGTCGACGACACGCGCCGTCACCGCCTTCGGGCCGTCGGACCCCAGGTCCTGCAGCGTCACGGTGAAGTCGACTGTCTTGCTCTGGATTTCGGCCGTCGTCAGCGTGAACGTCTTGGGCGGGCTGAAGGGCGCGCCGTTCAGTCGCAATTCCACCTTGTCGCCGACCTCGGCATTGCCCTCGTCGGACAGCGTGACGCGGAACACCGTGCTCGCGGCCTCGGATGCGTTCATCCAGGGGTCGTCGAGGTCATTGCCCAAGGCAGCGACCGAGGGCGCGCCGGGCGGGGGCTCCCGGTCGAGGGTGAAGGTGAGGGCGGCGCTCGACGGCCCGACGTTGCCCGCCTCGTCGGTGATGAAGGCGGTCAGGCTCTTCGCCCCGTCTTCGCCCAGGTCGGAGGACACGAGCGTGAAGCTCACGAACTTGGCGGCGTAGTCGGCCGCGCTCACCAGCACGGTCTGGCGCGGCGACAGCTGCGCCCCGTTCAGCAGCAGCTCGACCAGGTCGCCGACCACCGCGGACGACCCCTCCAGGCTCACGCCGAAGGTCGTGCTCTGCGACTCGTCGTCGTTCATGACCGAATCGCCGAGGTCGTTGCTGCCGGATTCGGCGAGCGTCGGCGCTCCGGGCGCGATGGTGTCGACCGTGACGAGCCGCGTGCTCACCTCCGAGACGTTGCCGGCCGCGTCGGTCGCCTGGACGGACACGGTCTCCTGGCCCTGCTCCATCGCGGTGATGTCGGCCGCCTTCAGGGCGTAAGTCCAGTCGCCCTGCGCGTTCGCCGCCAGTGTGCGGGTGGTGCCGCCCAGGGTAAGGGCCACGCTCGCGTTCGCCTCGGCCTTGCCGCTGATCGTCGCGGTCTGCTCGTTCGCGTTGATGCGGTCGTCCGTGGCGATCGGGTTGATCGTCGGCGCGGCGGGCGCTGCCGTGTCGAGCGTGAAGGCCAGGGCCACGCTCGCAGGGCTGCGGTTGCCCGCGATGTCGGTGATCACCGCAGTCAGGCTCTTGGCCCCGTCGAGCTTCAGGTCTGCGGCGACGACCGTGAATTCGACATGCTGGTTGGCGATGTCGGCGGCGCTCAAGGTGACGGACTTCGGCACCTCGAAGGGCTGGCCGCCGAGCAGCAGTTCCACCGTGTCACCCGCCACCGCCTTCGAGCCGGCCTGCGGCAGGGCGATCCGGAAGGTGGTGCTCTGCGCCTCGGCCGCGTTCATCAGGCCGTTGCCCAGGTCGTTGCTGCCCTGCTCGGACAGGACGGGCGCCGCCGGCGCCGTGGCGTCGAGCGTGAATGTCAGCGCAGCGCTGGCTGCGCTGGTGTTGCCCGCCGCATCGGTGACGAAGGCCGCCAGGCTCTTCTCACCGTCGGCGCCCAGGTCGGTCGAGACGACCGTGAAATCGACGTGGCCGTCCTGCACCTGCTGGGCGGTCAGGGTCCGCGGCACACCGTAAGGCGCGCCGCCCAGCAGCAGCCCGACCCGGTCGCCAGCCGCCACCGCCAGCGGCCCGGTGGTCGTCAGGGTGACGCGGAAGACCGTGCTCTGGCCCTCGGCGGCGTTCATCAGGCTGTCGCCCAGGTCGTTGCTGCCCTGCTCGGCGATCGTCGGGGCCTGGGGCGCGGTGGTGTCGACCAGCGGCAGCGCCGGGCTGTCGATCTGCGGGATGCTGCCGGTGTAGGTGAAGGCGTTGCCCGCCGCGTCCTTGATGCCCGCCAGCAACGCCGTCCTCAGCGCCTCCTCGTCGATGGCCGCCTGTCCGTTCTGGCCGGCCTGGATGGTGTAGGTCAGCGTCCGCGTGTTGCCGCCGTCGCCACCGCTCCAGGCGGCGCTCACGGCGACGCCGCCGACCGTGAAGACCGTGTCGTTGGTGCCGCTGGTCAGCCCGTTGACCGGGCCGTCGAAGGTCACGGTCAGCGCGATCGTCTCGCCGACGCTGTTTCCGGCCGTGCCGGACACCGTCGTGTACGAAAGGACCGGCGGCGTGGTGCCGAGCGTGGGCGCCGAGGTGTCGATCACCGGCAGGGGCGTGCTGTCGATGGCGGGAATGTCACCCACGTGGACGAAGGCGTTGCCCGCCGCGTCCTGGATGCCGGCCACGAGTGCCGCCTTGAGCGCCGCCTCGTCGATGGCGGCCTGCCCGCTCTGGCCGGGCTGGATGGTGTAGGTCAGGGTGCGCGTGAGCCCGCCTGCGCTGCCGCTCCAGGCGGCCTCCACGCCCGCGCCGCCGACCGTGAAGACCTGGTTGTTCGTGCCGCTGGTCAGCCCGTTGACAGGGCTGTCGAAGGTGACCGTGACGGATATCGTCTCACCGACGCTGTTGCCCCCGGAGCCCGACAGCGCCGTGGTGGCGATGCCGGGAAGAGCCGCCAGTGCGGGCGCCGCCGTGTCGAGCGCGAAGACCGTCGGCGTGCTGGACGCGCCCACGTTGCCGGCCACGTCGGTGATCGCGGCCGTCAGGCTCTTCGAGCCGTCGGCGCCCAACTCGGCCGCCGTGACCGTGAACTCGACGTACTGGTTGCCGATGTCCGTGGCGTTGAGCGTCACGGACTTCGGCGTCGCGAAGGGCTGTCCCCCGAGCCGCAGTTCCACCTTGTCGCCCACCGCCGCCTGCGAGCCCGCCTGAGGCAGGTTGACGCGGAAGGTGGTGCTCTGCGCCTCGGCCGCGTTCATGCGCGCGTCGGCGAGGTCGGTGCTGCCCTGCTCCTGCAGGGTCGGAGCCGCCGGTGCCGTGGTGTCGAGCGTGAAGGCCAGCGCGGTGCTGGCGGCACTCGCGTTGCCTGCCTTGTCGGTGATCACCGCCGTCAGCGACTTGGCGCCGTCGACGCCCAGGTCGGCCGCGGTGACCGTGAAGTCGACGAACTGGTTCTGGACGTCGGTCGCGCTCAGGGTCACGGACTTCGGTGTGGCGAACGCCAAGCCGCCCGTCAGGAGGTCCACCCTGTCGCCGGCCGCCGCCAGCGCGCCGACGTTCGGCAGCGTCACGCGGAAGACCGTGCTCTGCGCCTCGGCCGCGCTCATCAGGGTGTCGGCCAGATCTGCCGTGACCCCCTCGGCGACCAGCTCACCCAGGGCGGGCGCGTTGGTGGCCGTGGTGTCGATTACGGGCAGCGGCGTGGCGTCGATCGCCGGGATGTCGCCGCCGTTGGCGGTGTAGGAGAAGGCATTGCCGGCGGTGTCCCTGAGGCCCGCCGCGAGCGCAGCCTTCAGCGCCACCTCATCGATCGTCGCCTGGCCGTCCTGGCCCGCCTGGATGGTGTAGGTCAGCGTGCGCGTGGCGCTGCCGTCGCTGCCGCTCCAGGTGGCGACCACGCCCGTGCCCCCGACCTTGAAGACCGTGCTGTCGCTGCCCCCGGTCAAGCCGTTGACCGGGCTGTCGAGGGTGATCGTGAGCGAGATCACCTCGCCAGCGCTGTCGCCGCCCGAGCCGGCGAAGGTGGTGAAAGCCACGTTCGGCGGCGTCGCGCCGAGCGTCGGGGGCGTCGTGTCGATCAGCGGCAGTGGCGTGGTGTCGATGGCCGGGATGTCGCCCAGGTGGGCGAAGGCGTTGCCTGCCGCATCCGCGAGGCCTGCCACGAGAGCCGTCTTCAGGGCGGCCTCGTCGATCGAGAGCTGGCCATTCTGGCCGGCCTGCACGGTGTAGGTCAGGATGCGGGTGGTGCTGCCGTCGCTGCCGCTCCAGGTGGCGCTGACACCGGTGCTGCCGATCCGGAAGACGGTGCTGTCGGTCCCGCCCGTCAAGCCGATGACCGGGCCGTCGAAGGTGAGCAGCAAGGCGACGCTCTCGCCCACGCTGTTGCCGGCCGTGCCGACCACCGCCGTGGTCGTGACCACGGGCGGCGTCGCGACCAGCGTCGGCGCCGTGGTGTCGAGCGTGAAGGCCACGGCGGCGCTGGACGCACCCACGTTGCCCGCGAGGTCGGTGATCACCGCCGTCAGGCTCTTCGCGCCGTCCGCGCCCAGGTCCGCGGCCGTGACCGTGAACTCGACGTACTGGTTGCCGACGTCGGCCTCGCTCAGCGACACCGTCTTCGGCACCGCGAAAGGCTGACCGCCGATCCGCAACTCGACGGTGTCGCCCGCGACCGCCCTCGAGCCCGCCTGGGGCAGGTTGACCCGGAAGGTGGTGCTCTGGGCCTCGGCCGCGCTCATGCGGCCGTCGACCAGATCGGCGGTGGCCCCGCCCGCGACGACCTCCTGCAGCGTCGGCGCGGCCGGCGCCGTGGCGTCCAGGGTGAAGATGAGGGCCGCGCTCGGGTTGCCCGCGTTGCCCGCGCTGTCGGTGACCCGCGCCGTCAGGCTCTTGGCGCCATCGGTGCCCAGGTCCGCGGCCGTGACCGTGAAGTCGACGTACTGGTTGACGATGTCGGTCGACGTCAGCGTCAGGAACTTCGGCATCGCGAACGCCTGCCCGCCCAGCAACAGGTCGACGCGGTCACCCGCCTCGGCGAGCGAGCCCTCGGTCGGCAGCGTGACGCGGAACACCGTGCTCTGCGCCTCGGCGGCGTTCATCAGCGTGTCGGCCAGGTCCGCGGTGCTCCCTGAGGCGACGAATTCGGCCAGCATCGGGGCGCCGAGCGCCATCGTGTCGACCACCGGCAGGGCCGGGCTGTCGATCTCGGGGATGTTCCCGCCGTTGGCGGTGTAGACGAAGGCGTTGCCCGCCGCGTCCGTGATGCCGGCGACGAGCGCCAGCTTCAGGGCCACCTCGTCGATCACAGCCTGCCCGTTGTGACCCTCCTGGATCGTGTAGGTCAGCGTGCGGGTCGTCCCGCCGTTGCTGCCGCTCCAGGAGGCCGCCACGCCAGTGCCGCCCACCTTGAAGACGGCGCTGGTGCTGCCCTCGGTCAGGCCGCTGACCGGACCGTCGAAGGTCAGCGTCAGCGAGATCTGCTCGCCCACGCTGTTGCCACCCGTGCCGGTCAGGGTCGTCATGGCGACGGCGGGCGCCGTCGCACCAAGGGTCGGGGCCCCTGTGTCGAGCGCGAAGACGAGCGCGGCGCTGGACGCGCCCACGTTGCCGGCGACGTCGGTGATCACCGCGGCCAGGCTCTTGGCACCGTCGGGGCCCAGATCCGCGGTCGCGACCGTGAAGTCGACGTAGCCCCGGGCGAGATCGGTCTCGCCCAGGGTCACGGTCTTGGGCGTGCCGAAGGGCTGCCCACCCAGGCGCAGCTCGAGCTTGTCGCCCTCCTCCGCGCGCGAACCCGAGGCTGGCAGCGTCACCCGGAAGGTCGTGCTCACGGCCTCGGCCGCGTTCATGCGGCCGTCGGAGAGATCCGTGCTTCCTTCCTCGGCCAGCGAGGGGGCGGCCGGCGCGGTGGTGTCGAAGATGAAGCCCAGCGCGTTGCTGGCAGCGCCGGCATTGCCCGCCACGTCGGTGATCACCGCCGTCAGGGTCTTCGCGCCGTCGGCGCCCAGGTCGGCGGCGGCGACGGTGAAGTCGACGTACCCGTTCTGGATGTCGGTCGTGTTCAGCGTCGCGGACTTCGGCGCCGAGAACGGCACCCCGCCCGTCAGCAGGTCGACCCGATCGCCCGCCGCCACGGGCGCGCCCGTCGTCGGCAGCGACACGCGGAAGACCGTGCTCTGCGCCTCGGCAGCGTTCATGCGGCCGTCGGACAGGTCGTTGCTGCCGTGCTCGGCCAGCGTCGGGGCGTCGGTCGCCGTGGCATCGACCACCGGCAGCGCCACGGCGTCGATGTTCGGAATGTTGCCGCCGTTGGCGGTGTAGGCGAAGGCGTTGCCGGCGGCGTCCCGCAGACCGGCGGCCAGGGCCTCCTTCAACGCGCCCTCGTCGATGGCGGCCTGGCCGCTGTCGCCGGCCTGGATGGTGTAGGTCAGCGTCCGCGTGGCGCCACTGCCGCTCCAGGCGGCCGACACTGCCGCGCCGCCGACCTTGAAGACCGTGTTGTCGGTGCCGCTGCTCAGCCCGTTGACCGGGCCGTCGAAGGTGAGCGTCACCGCGATCTTCTCGCCCAGGCTGTTGCCGCCGGCCCCCGCCACCGTGGTGGTGGTGACGGTGGGCGCGGACGCGACGAGGGTCGGCGCGGTCGTGTCGACCACCGGCAGCGCGGTGGCGTCGACCTCGGGGATGGCCGGGGCGTACGCGAAGGCGTTGCCGGCAGCATCCTGGATGCCAGCCAGCAGCGCCGCCTTCAGCGCCGCCTCGTCCACCGCCGCCTGTCCGTTGTGACCGGCGAGGATGGTGTAGGTCAGCACACGGGTCGCGCTGCCCGCGCTGCCGCTCCAGGTGGCCGCCACGCCCGTGCCGCCGACGGTGAAGATCGTGTCGTTGCTGCCGCTGGTCAGCCCGTTCACCGGGCCGTCGAAGGTGACGGTGAGGGAGATCGTCTCGCCGGCGCTGTTGCCGGGCGAGCCCGACACCGTGGTCGTCGCGGTGAAGGGCAGCGTGGCGTCGAGCGTCGGCGCCGCCGTGTCGAGCGTGAAGACGCGGGCCGCGCTGGCCGTGCTCGCGTTGCCCGCGACGTCGGTGATGACGGCCGTCAGGCTCTTCGCGCCGTCAGGGCCCAGGTCTGTCGCCGACAGCGTGAAGTCGACGAACTTGTCGGCGATGTGGGCATCGCTCAACTGCACCGACTTCGGTACCCCGAAGGCCACGCCGTTCAGCCGCAGTTCGACCGTGTCGCCCGCCACCGCGAGCGAGCCCGACTCGGGCAGGGACACCCTGAAGGTGGTGCTCTGCGCCTCTGCGGCGTTCATCCAGCCGTTGGCGATGTCCGTGCTGCCCAGTTCCTCGAGCAAGGGCGCCGCCGGCGCCGCCGTGTCGAGCGTGAAGCTCAGCGCGGCACTGGCGGGGCTGGCGTTGCCCGCCTGGTCGGTGATGACGGCGGTCAGGGTCTTCGGGCCGTCGCTGCCCAGATCGCTCGCGCTGATCGTGAAGTCGATGTGGCCGCTCTGGAGGTGCGTCTCGGTCAGGGCGCGGGGCACGACGAAGGCGACCCCGTCCAGCAGCAGCGCGACCCGGTCACCCAGCTGCGCCGCCTGCGGGCCCGTCGTCGGCAAGTTCACGCGCAGGACCGTGCTCGCCGCCTCGGCCGCGTTCATCCGGCTGTCTGCCAGGTCGTTGCTGCCCTGTTCGAGCAGCGTCGGGACGCCCGGGGACGTGGTGTCGATCAGGGGCAGCGGCGGGACGTCGATGGCGGCGATGTCGCCTGTGTGGGCGAATGCGTTGCCCGCGTTGTCCTTCAGGCCCGCCAGCAGCGCCGCCTTCAGCGCCGCCTCGTCGATGACGGCCTGCCCGTTCTGGCCCGCCTGGATGGTGTAAGTCAGCGTCCGGGTCGCGTCGCCGTCGGTGCCGCCCCAGGTGGCCGGGACGCCGAGGTCACCGACCTTGAAGACGCTGCTGTCGGCGCCGGCGGTCAGCCCGTAGACCGGGCCGTCGAAGCTCAGCGTCAGGACGATGGTCTCGCCCGCGCTGTCGCCGGCCGCGCCGGCGATGGTGGTCCTGGCGATGGCAGGCAGGGCCGCGCCCAGCATCGGCGCCACCGTGTCGACCGTGATCGTGTGCGAGCCCGGTGCCGAGGTGTTGCCTGCCGCGTCCGTGGCCGTGACCTTCAGCGTCTCGGCGCCTTCGCCCATCGCCGCCAGGTCGCCGTCCGTCAGCGCGTAGGTCCACTGCCCTTGCGGGTTCGCCGCGAAGGTGTGCGTGTTCCCGGCGATGGTCAGCCTCAGCGTGGCGTTGGCCTCGGCCGTGCCCGAAATCGTCGCTGTCGACTTCTCGGCCGCGTTGATGCGGTTGTCGTCCGCCACGGTCGCGACCGTCGGCGCGCCTGGCGCCACGGTGTCGACCTGGACGGCACGCGAGGCCTCTTCCGAGACGTTACCCGCCGCGTCGGTGGACTTCACGTACAGCGTCTCTTCGGCCTGGCCCATCGCTGCGATGTCGCCCGGCGTGAGCATGTAGCTCCACGTGCCGCCGCCGTTCGCCGTCGCCGTGCGCACGATGCCGCCTATCGTCAGCGCCACGGTGCTGGCGGCCTCGGCCGTGCCGGTGATCACCGTGGCCTGCTCGTCGGCGTTGATGACGTCATCCGCCGCCACCAACGCAATCGTCGGCTTCACGGGCGCCAGGGTGTCGATCGTGATCGGGCGCGACGCCGCCGTGGCGGAGGTGTTGCCCGCCGCGTCGGTCGCCGTGGCCGTCAGCGTCTCGGCACCCTGCTCCATGGCGGTGACGTCGGCAGGCGTCAGCACATAGCTCCACTGGCCCTGCGCGTTCGCGGTCACCGTGCGCACCTGGCCACCCAGGGTCAGCGCCACGCTCGCGCCGGCCTCGGCCGTGCCGGTGATCGCCGCGGTCTGCTCGGCCGCGTTGACGATGTCGTCGCCCGCCACCTTCGAGATCGCGGGCGTGTCGGGAGCCACCGTGTCGACCGTGATGTCGCGCGTGGCCACCATCGAGGTGTTGCCCGCGGCGTCGGTGGCCGTCAACGAAAGCGTCTGGGCGCCTTGCCCCATCCTGCCGAGGTCATCTTCCGTGAGCGCGTAGCTCCACTGCCCCTCGGGGGTCACCGTGAGCGTGTGGGTGTTGTCCGCGATGGTGAGCACCAAGGTCGCGTTCGGCTCGGCCGTGCCGGAGACCTCGGCCGACGATGCCTCGGCCGCGTTGATCCGGTCGTCGGCCGCCACCGCCGAGATCGTCGGCACGTTCGGGGCCACGGTGTCGACCTTGACGAGCCGGTTCGCCACCTCGGACACATTGCCCGCCGCGTCGATGGCCTTCGCGTACAGCGTCTCGTCGCCCTGACCCATCGCCGCGATGTCGTCAGGGGTCAGCGTGTAGCTCCAGGCGCCCTGCGCGTTCGCCGCGACCGTGCGCACGTAGCCGCCGATCGTGAGCGACACGCTGGCATCGGGCTCGGCCGTGCCGGTGATCGCGGTCGACGTCTGCTCGGCAGCGTTGATCCTGTCGTCGACGGCCACCGCCGAGATCGTCGGCAAGCCGGGAACGACGGTGTCGAGGAAGAAGTCGCCCAGCGCGCTGCTGCTGCTGACGTTGCCTGCCACGTCGGTGACCGTCGCGCTCAGTTGCACCTGCCCCTGGCCCAGGCTCTGCACGTCCTGGGCCGTCAGCGTCAGCGCCTGCCAGGTGCCCGCGCCCTCACCGGTGCGCTGCACGGTCTGGCCCGAGCTGCCGGTCATGGTGACCGTCCACTGCGCGCCGGCCTCGGTCCTGACCGCGGCAACCCCGGCCTGCCCCGCCGACTCGACGAGGTTCACCACGTTGCCGACGCCCGGCACGTCCTGCAGTTCCACCACCGGCGCCACGGTGTCGACCGTGATGTCGCGCGTGCCTGCCGCCGAGGTGTTGCCCGCCGCGTCGGTGGCGGTCAGGGAGAGCGTCTCGGCGCCTTCGCCCATGGCAGCCAGGTCGGCGTCCGTCAGCGTGTAGGTCCACTGCCCTTCATTGCTCGCCACGAAGGTGTGCGTGTTGCCGGCGATGGTCAGCCTCAGCGTGGCATTGGCCTCGGCGGTGCCCGAAAGGGTGACCGTGGGTCTTTCGGCGGCGTTGATCCGGTCGTCGCCCGCCACCGTCAGGATTGCCGGCGCGCCCGGCGCCACGGTGTCGACCGTGATGGTCCGGGTCCCTGCCTCGGAGGTGTTGCCCGCCGCATCGGTGGCCCGCGCCGTCAGCGTCTTCTGGCCCTGGCCCATCGCCGCCATGTCGTCAGGGGTCAGCTTGTAGCTCCAGGCGCCTTGCGTGTCCGTCGGCACCGTGCGCACGTTGCCACCGATGGTCAGGGCGACGCTGGCGCCGGCCTCGGCCGTGCCGGTGATCGACGTCGTCTGCTCGCTCGCATTGATCACGTTGTCCGCAGTCACGGAGGCGATCGTCGGCGCCCCGGGCGTCAGGGTGTCGACCGTGATCGTGCGCGTGCCGGCCGTGGCTGAGGTGTTGCCCGCCGCGTCCGTGGCCATGGCGGTCAACGTCACGGAGCCCTGGCCCATGGCGGTGATGTCCGCCGGCGTCAGGGTGTAGGCCCAGGTCCCCTGCTGATTCGCCGTCACGGTCCGCGCTTGGCTGCCGAGCGTCAGCGTCACGGTCGCGCCGGCCTCGGCCGTGCCGGTGATCGCCGTGGCCTGCTCGGCCGCGTTGACGGTGCCGTCGCCCGCCACCTGCGAGATCACCGGCGCTGCCGGCAGGCCGGTGTCGATCGTGATGTCGCGCCTGCGTGCCTCGGAGGTATTGCCCGCCGCGTCGGTGGCCGTCACCGACAGCGTCTCCGGGCCCTCGCCCATCGCCGCGATGTCGTCGGCGGTCAGCGTGTAGAACCACTGCCCCTCCGCGTTCGCGGTCAGCGTGTGGGTGACGAAGGGCAGGCCCTGTCCGCCCGCGACGGTCAACTCGACGGTGGCATTTGCCTCGGCCGTCCCGGAGATCGTCGTCGCGGTCTTCTCGGCCGCGTTGATCCGGTCGTCGCCCGCCACCGTCGAGAGAGTCGGCGCGCCCGGCGCCATGGTGTCGACCTTGACGGCGCGGCTCGAGACGTCGGACACGTTGCCGGCGGCATCGGTGGACCTGGCGTACAGCGTCTCGTCGCCCTGGCCCATCGCGGCGATGTCATCGGGGGTCAGCGTGTAGGTCCACGCGCCCTGCGCGTCCGTCGGCACCGTGCGCACGTTGCCGCCGATCGTCAGCGCCAGCGTGGAGTCCTTCTCGGCCGTGCCGGTGATCGCCGTGGCCTGCTCGCTCGCGTTGACGACGTCGTCCGGCGTCACGGCGGCGATCGTCGGCGTCACGGGCGCCTCGGTGTCGACCGTGATCGACCGCGTGCCCGCCGTGGCCGAGATGTTGCCGGCCGCGTCGGTGGCCGTGGCCGTGAGCGTCTCGGGGCCCTGGCCCATCGCGGCAACGTCGGCCGCGGTCAGGGTGTAGGTCCACGCCCCCTGCTGGTTCGCCGTGACCGTGCGCACCTGGCCGCCCAGGGTCAGCGCGACGGTCGCGCCGGCTTCGGCCGTGCCGGCGATCGCCGTGGTCTGCTCGGATGCGTTGACGGTGTCGTCGCCCGCCACCTTCGAGATCGTCGGGGCGTCTGGCGCAACCGTGTCCACCGTGATGCCACGGGTCACCTGGGCTGAGGTGTTGCCTGCCGCATCCGTGGCAGTCACCGACAGCGTCTGCGGGCCCTCGCCCATGGCCGCCAGGTCGTCGCCCGTCAGCGCGTAGGTCCACTGACCCTGCGCGTTCGCCGCGAAGGTGTGCGTGTTCCCCGCGATGGTCAGCCTCAGCGTGGCGTTGGCCTCGGCCGCGCCCGTGATCGCCGCCGTCGCCTGTTCGTTCGCGTTGATCCGGTCGTCGCCTGCGACCGTCGAGATCCTCGGATCGTCGGGCACCGCGGTGTCGACGGTGATGGGGCGGGTCGCCGCCTCGGACGTGTTGCCCGCCGCGTCGGTGGCGCGGGCCGCCAGCGTCTTGGCCCCTTGGCCCAGCGCGGCAATGTCCTCCGGGGTCAGCGTGTAGGTCCACGTGCCTTGCGCATCCGTCGGCACCGTGCGCACGTTGCCACCGATCGTCAGCGCGACCGTGGAGTCCTTCTCGGCCGCACCGGTGAGCGTCGTGTTCAACTGCTCGTTCGCGTTGACGACGTCATCGCCCGCCACCGTCGCAATCGTCGGCTTCACGGGCGCCAGGGTGTCGATCGTGATCGGGCGCGACGCCGCCGTGGCGGAGGTGTTGCCCGCCGCGTCGGTCGCCGTGGCCGTCAGGGTCTCGGTGCCCTGCTCCATGGCGGCGACGTCGGCAGGCGTCAGCAGGTAGGTCCACTGCCCCTGCGAATTCGCGGTCACCGTGCGTACCTGGCCACCCAGGGTCAGCGCCACGCTCGCGCCCGCCTCGGCCGTGCCGGTGATCGCCGTGGTCTGCTCGGCCGCGTTGACGGTGTCGTCGCCCGCCACCGCCGAGATCGTCGGCGTGCCGGGCGCAACCGTGTCGACCGTGATGGAGCGCGTGCGCGCATCCGACGTGTTGCCTGCCGAATCGGTGGCCGTCAACGAAAGCGTCTGGGCGCCTTCGCCCATGGCGCTCAGGTCGGCACTCGTCAGCGTGTAGGTCCACACGCCCTGGGCGTCGGCCCTCAGCGAGCGGGGTGTGCCGGCGATGGTCAGCAGCAGGCTGGCATCGGGCTCGGCCGTGCCCGAGATCGACGTCGCCGCCTTCTCGGCAGCATTGATCCGGTCGTCGCCCGCCACCACCGAGATCGTCGGCGCAGCCGGAGTCAGGGTGTCGACGGTGATACTCCGGGTCGCGGCCTCGGACACATTGCCTGCGGCGTCTGTGGCCCGCGCCGACAGCGTCTTCGCGCCCTGACCCAGGGCTTCCATGTCCTCCGCCTTCAGCGTGTAGAACCAGGCGCCCTGCGCGTTCGCCGCGGCCGTGCGCACGTTGCCGCCGATCGTGAGCGCCACGCTGGCGTTCGCCTCGGCCGTGCCCGTGATCGCCGTGGTCTGCTCGTCCGCATTGATGACGTCATCGAGAGTCACCGAAGAGATGGTCGGCGACAACGGTGCGACGGTGTCGACCACCGGCAGCGCCGCGGTGTCGATGTCCGGGATGCTGCCGTCGTTGGCGGTGTAGGCGAAGGCGTTGCCCGCCGCGTCCAGCAGGCCTGCCTGCAACGCCGCCTTCAGCGCCGCCTCGTCGATCGTCGCCTGCCCGTTCTGGCCCGCCTGGACCGTGTAGCTCAGCATGCGCGTGGCGCTGCCGTTGCTGCCGCTCCACGTCGCGTTCACGGCCTGGCCGCCCACCTTGAAGATGCCGCTGGCCGATCCGCCCGTCAGCCCGTTGACCAGCCCGTCGAAGTCCAGCGTCAGCGTGATCGTCTCGCCCGCGCTGTCGCCCGGGGTGCCCGCCAGCTTGGTCAGCGTGACGGTGGGCGCCGTCGAGGCGAGCGTCGGCGCCGCCGTGTCGATCAGCGGCAGCGGCGTGGCGTCGAGGTTCGGGATGTTTCCGCCGTTGGCGGTGTAGGCGAACGCGTTGCCCGCGGCGTCCAGCAGGCCCGCCTGAAGCGCCGCCTTCAGCGCCGCTTCGTCGATCGTCGCCTGGCCGTTCTGGCCCGCCTGGACCGTGTAGGTCAGCGTGCGCGTGGTGCTGCCGGTGATGCCGCTCCAGGTGGCGGCCACGCCCTGGCCGCCCACCGTGAAGATGGTGTCGTCAGAACCACCGGTCAGGCCGTTGACCGGCCCGTCGAAGGTCAGCGTGAGCGCGATCGTCTCACCCGCGCTGTTGCCCGCCGTGCCCGAGACCGTGCTCATCGTGACGCTCGGCACCGTCGCGCCCAGGGTCGGGGGTGTGGTGTCGAGCACGAACACCGGCAGCGCGCCCGCAGCGCCCACGTTGCCGGCCACGTCGGTGATGAGCGCCGTCAGGCTCTTCTCGCCGTCGTCGCCCAGATCGGCTGCCGCGACCGTGAAGTCGACGTAGCCCCGGTCGAGATCGGCCCTCACCAGGGTCACGGCCTTGGCCGTGCCGAAGGGCTGCCCACCCAGGCGCAGTTCGAGCTTGTCGCCCTCCTCCGCGCGCGAACCGGCGGACGACAGCGTCACCCGGAAGATCGTGCTCTCGGCCTCGGCGGCATTCATGCGGCCGTCGGCCAGATCGGGGGTGGCCCCCTCCGCGACGACCTCGACCAAGGTCGGCGCGGTCGGCGCCAGGGTGTCGAGGAGGAATTCCACCGGCGCACTGGCGGGGCTCGCATTGCCCGCCGCGTCGGTGACCACCGCCGAGAGCTTCTTCTGACCGTCGAGCCCGAGTTCAGCCGACAGTACCGTGTAGTCCACGTACCCGAGCAGGACGTCATCCGCGGTCAGCGTGACCACCTTGGCCACCGGGAAGGATGAACCACCGAGCAGCAGTTCCACCTTGTCGCCGGCCGCGGCCGGGGTGCCGCTGGTCGGCAGCGTCACGCGGAACACCGTGCTCGCCGCCTCGGCGAAGTTCATGCGGCCGTTTGAGAGATCTCCGGTGGTGCCCTCGGCAACCCATTCCGACACCTGGGGTGCCTGCGTCGGCGTGGTGTCGATCGAGGGCAGGGCCGTGATGTCGATCTCCGGGATGCTGCCGCCGTTGGCGGTGTAGGCGAAGGCGTTGCCCGCCGCGTCCTGGATGCCCGCCTGGAGCGCCGACTTCAGCGCCACCTCGTCGATCGTCGCCTGCCCGTTCTGGCCGGCCTGGATGGTGTAAGTCAGCGCGCGCGTGGCGCTGCCGTCGCTGCCGCTCCACGTGGCGGTCACGCCCTGGCCACCCACCTTGAAGATGCCGTCGGCCGAGCCGCTGGTCAGGCCGTTGACCGGCCCGTCGAAAGTCACCGTCAGCGTGATCGTCTCGCCCGCGCTGTCGCCGGAGCTGCCCGCCAGCGCGGTCAGCGTGACGCTGGGCGCCTGCGCGGCGAGCGTCGGCGCCGTCGTGTCGATCACCGGCAGCGCCGGGGTGTCGAGGTTGGGGATGTCGCCGGTGTAGGCGAAGGCGTTGCCCGCCGCGTCCTGGATGCCGGCCACGAGCGCCGCCTTGAGCGCGGCCTCATCGATGGCGGCCTGTCCGTTCCGGCCGGCCGCGACGGTGTAGGTCAGCGTGCGCGTGGCGCTGCCGTCGCTGCCGCTCCAGGTCGCGGCCACGCCCTGGCCGGCCACCGTGAAGACCGTACTGTCCGTGCCGTCGGTCAGGCCCTTGACCGGGCTGTCGAAGCTCAGCGTCAGGACGATGGTCTCGCCCGCGCTGTCGCCTGGCGTGCCCGAGACCGTGCTTGTCGTGACACCCGAGGCCGAGACATCGAGCGTGGGCGCCAGCGTGTCGATGGCGTACGTCGGGCTCTGGGCGCTCGCGCCCAGGTTGCCGGCCAGGTCTTCGTACAGCGGCTGCAGCGTGATGACCCTGGACGCCGCTTCCACGCCCGCGGTGGGCGTGAACGTGCCGGTCCAGACCCGCCCCGTTCCATCGGACTGCAATCCAGAGACGGCACCCCCTTCGACCTGAAGGTCGGAGGCGTCGAACGCGCTCACCTTCTCGCTGAAGGTGATGGTGACGGTGGCCGTCTCGCCGATCTTCAGGGCCGTGTCGCTCAGGGCGATGGTCGCCGTGGGGCCCTGGGTGTCGACCAGCGCGGTCAGTTTGGCCAGGCTGTCGACCTGACCGGCACCCTTGTTGGCCAGGTCCAGCACCAGCTTCTCGGCACGCTTGGGTGTCAGTACGGCAGGGTCGAGCCCCAGCGACTCGAAGTCGGCCTCGGTGAGGGTCTGCCCGCCGCTGCGGGCGTGCTTGATGACCTTCATCACCGTGTCGGCCAGGGCCTGGACCTCACCGAAGCGGTCGACCGCGCTCAGCGGCTTGGCGTCGATGACGCTGGAGAGCAGGTCGGCTGCCTCCTTGGAATCCAGACCCTGGAGGCCCATGGCCACGTAGCCGGTGAGCGTGGTCAGGACCCCGGTATTGCCTGCGATACCGTCAGCGGCCGCCAGCACCGAGCGGTAGGCGTTGACCGCCGCCTGCAACTCGGCAGCGGTGTCCTTGCTCCCCGGCGACTCCATGGCGGCGATGGCGCTGTTGATCGAATCGAGGTTGCCAGCGGTGACGCCGTCCACGCCTGCGTCCTGGTAGTGCTGGGGCGTGGGCACCGTCTTGCCCTCGGCGCCGTCGTAGGCCTGGATCACGGCCAGCGCCACGTTGACCTTCTCCGCGGCCTGCGTGGCGACGAGTTGCACTCCGGCCAGGGTCTCCAGGTCGGACAAAGATGCGCGCCCGAGCGCGAGCTGGACCGCCGCGACCGTCTCCGCGTTGACGCCGGTCACGCCCAGCAGGCTCAACTGGTCCAGGGTGGGAGGGTTGCCCGCGCGGGCGCCGGCGACGACGGCAGCCACCGCATTGGCCAGGTTCTGGAGCTTGGCAGCCGAATCGACCTTGGCCCACTGCGCCCGGTCGATGATGTCGAGCAGCAGACCCGATTTCTCAGGGGTGTCGACACCGGTCACGCCCAGGGTGGCCAGGTCTGTCGTCGTGGGCAGGGGCTCCCCGGGCTCACCGTTTGCGGCGGCTAGCACGCGCGCGTAGGCGTCGACCACGCCCTGCACCTCCTCGCGCGAGTCCGTGGCTGTAGAGGAAAGCCGGGCGACAGCACTGTTCACCGCGCCCAGGTTGGTATCGGTGACACCGGCGACGCCGGCTGCCGTGTAGGTAGGCCGCAACGGGATCGAGTTCGTTCCGTCGAAGCGGCTGATGATCTCGAGCGCCTGGCGGGCCGACTCTGCCGCCTGCTCCGTGAGCAGGCGCAGCTTGCTCAGGGTCTCCACGTCCAGGCCGTCGTCGTGGCTCTCGGCGATGGCCCGACGGACGACGAAGAGCGTGGCCTCGTCGACGCCCTGGACGCCGAGCAACTGGAGCTCAGACAACTTGGGCGGCGTGGTGCCGCCAGCGGCCGCCTGGAACAGCACGTCCACCGCACTGACGATGGCCTTGATGTCCGCGAAATCGTCGACCTGCCCTCGGCTCTTCGAGTTGATCACGTCCTCGAACAGGGACCGCCTGAGTTCGCCGTCGATGGCGCCAAGGCCCAGGCCCTGCAATACGTCGAGCGCGGGGAAGGGGTCATCGTCGCCGACGACCGCGTCGGCGGCATCGAGCATCTGCCGGTAGGCGTCGAGCCGGCGCTGCAGTTCGGCGACCGTGATGTTCGCCTTGTCCGACTGGCTGGCGAGCATGGAGTTCATGGCCGCCAGGTCGGCCTCGGCCAGCGTCAGGCCGGCATTGACATAGGTCGCGTACGCAGGGGGCCTCTGGCCGTCCAAACCGTCGTACTTGCGCAACGCATCCAGCGCCGCGATGGCCATCTGGCCCACCAGGAAGACCTGGTCGGCAGGCAGTTGCGTCTCGGAGAGACCCGCGGGCTGGGCCTGCAGGACGTTACCCGCCAGGTCTTCGATGACCGCGCCACCCAGCACCAGCGGGTTGGCGGGGATGCTGATGCCGTCAGCGTCGGTGAGGCCCTGCGCGATCGTGTACTTGAAAGTCAAGGTCGGCGACGGCTCGCTGCCCTGCGCCGGCACCAGGCTGGCCTCGACCTCCTGGCTGCCCACCCTGAGCTTGAGCTTCGGTGACCCGGTGACCTTCACCGCCTCCTCGAAGGTAACGGTGGCGGTGACCTCATCTCCGGCTTCCAGCGCGGACTTGCCGGCCGAGAGGCTAAGCCCTTGCGCGCCGGGAAGGACCGCCGGCGCCTGGGTGTCGACCTTGTAGGCGGGGTTCGCGGCCACCTCCGCATGCGTCGGCACGACGTCGTTGCCGGCAAGGTCGCGGATCAATCCGTTCAGGCTGTTGCCCCGGATGGCGATGCCGCCTGTCGCCTGCTGCCCCGCCGCGATGGTGTAGGTGAAGGTCAGTGTGTCCGTGCTCGTGCCGGCCACGTAGGTGGCCAGGACGTTCGCGTCGCCGATCTTCAGGCCGATCTGCGGCACTCCCTGCACGAAGACCGGCTCGGTGAACTTGACGGCCACCGTGACAGCGTCCCCGGCATTGAGCAGACCCTCCACCGCGCCCTGCGCCGAGGCGAGCCCGACCTCCAACACCTTCGGCGGGTCGCCGTCGACGGTGATGGTGTTCTCCGATGCGGCGGACAGGTTGCCTGCTGCGTCTGCGGCGTACACGCGGTAGGCGCCGTCGATCAGACCCTGGGTGGGCACAGGCACGCCGGACGACGGCGCACCTTCGGGAACGAGCGCGGAATTCCAGCGGTCACCCGTAGCGCCCTCGATGCTCGCGACGTTGGTGACGGTCACACTCTCGTGGACGAGGTAGATCCGCCCCGGCGCCGTACCCGTCACCGTCACCTGGGACTGGTTGCTGATCGTGGCCGCCCCGACGGTCGGCACCCCTGGCGCTTGCGTGTCGACCGTGATGGCGCGCGTGCCCTCAGCCGAGACGTTGCCCGCCGCGTCGGTGACCTTGGCCGTCAGCGTCTCAGGGCCCTGCCCCATGGCGGCGATGTCGGCAGGCGTCAGCGTGTACGTCCACTGGCCCAGCGTGCTCGAGACCACCTCGCGTGTGTTCGCGCCGATCGTGAGCGCCACCACCGCGCCCGCCTCGGCGGTGCCGACGATCGTCACCCCCTGCTCGGCAGCGTTGACGACGTCGTCGCCAGCCACCGTCAGGATCGAGGGCGCCACCGGCACTTCGGTATCGACCCGCACGACGCGCGCGCCGGCGACCGAGGTGTTGCCCGCGGCGTCGGTGGCCGTCACCGAGAGGGTCTCGGCGCCCTGGCCCATCTCACTGAGGTCGACAGACGTCAGCGTGTAGGACCACCTGCCATCGGCGTCCGCGGTCAGGATGCGCACCTGGTTGTTCGCCACGGTCAGCCTGACGGTGGCGTTCGCCTCCGCGGTCCCTTCGATCTTCGCCGTCGCCTGCTCGCTGGCGTTGATCCAGTCGTCGCCCGCCACCGCCGAGATCGTCGGCGCATCAGGGAGTACCGTGTCCACCGTGATCGGCAGTGACGCTTCCGCCGACACGTTGCCTGCCGCATCGACAGCCTGGACGCGGATCGTCTCGGGGCCCTGACCCATCGCCACGATGTCGGCCAGGGTCAGTGTGTACGCCCAGTCACCCTGGGCGTTCGCCGTCACCGTGCGCACGGAGCCGCCGAGCGCCAACGTGACGATGGCGTTCGCCTCGGCGGTGCCCGAGAGCTGCGTGTTCAGCTCGCTGGCGTTGATGACGGCGTCCGGAGCCAGGGGATCGATCGTCGGCACGAGCGGCGCGACGGTGTCGAGGACGAAGTCGCCACCGGTGCTGCTGCCGGTGTTGCCCGCCACATCGGTGACGGTCGCACTGAGCGTCACCGGCCCCTGGCCCAGGGTTTCGACATCCTGGGCCGTCAGCGTCAAGACCTGCCAGATGCCCACGCCATCGCCGGTGCGCTGCACGGTCTGCCCGGAGCTCCCGGTCATCGTGACCGTCCAGCGGGCGCCGAGCTCGGTCTTGATGCCTGCCACACCATCTGCGGAGGTCGATTCGATGAGATTGACCAGGTCGCCAACGCCCGGGGAATTCTGCAGCTCCACCACCGGCGCCAGCGTGTCCACGGCGTAGGTCGAGCTCTGGGCGCTCGCACCCGGGTTGCCGGCCAGGTCTTCGTACAGAGGCTGCAAGGTGATGACCTTGGACGCGACTTCCACGCCTACGGTGGGCGTGAAAGTGCCGGTCCAGACCAGCCCCGACACATCGGACTTCAGGCCCGACACGACACCACCCTCGACCTGGAGATCGTTGGCGTCGAAACCGCTCACCTTCTCGCTGAAGGTGATGGTGACGGTGGCCGTCTCGCCGATCTTCAAGGCCGTGTCGCTCAAGGCGAGGGTCGCCGTAGGGCCCTGGGTGTCGATCAGCGCCGTCAGCTTGTCGAGGGTATCGGCCTGACCGGCGCCCTTGCCCGCCAGATCCAGCAGCAGCTTCTCGGCGCGCTTGGGTGTCAGTTCGTTTGCATCGAGCCCCAGCGATTCGAAATCGGCCTCGGTGAGGCTCTGGCCCCCCTGTACCGCCTGCGCGATGACCTTCATCACCGTGTCGGCCAAGGCCTGCAGTTCGCCAAAACTGTCGACCTCGCTGCGCGGCTTGGCGTCGATCACGCTTCCGAGCAGTGAGGCTGCCTCGGTCGAGTCCAGCTTCGTCAGGCCCATGGCCCTGAAGCCCGTGAGCGTGGTCAAGGCCTCGGCGTTGCCGGCGATGCCATCTGCGGCAGCCAGCACGGCGCGATAGGCGTTGACGGCCGCCTGCACCTCGCCCGGTGCGTCCTTCGCCACGGACGCCATGGCTGCCAGGGCACTGTTGATCGAAGCGAGATTGTCGGCGGTGACGCCCGAGACGCCAGCATCCACGTAGTCCTGGACCGTCGGCGCCGTCTCAGACGCACCGTCGTGGTCACGGATCGTGCTCACCGCCGCGTTGACCTTCTGCGCCGCCTGGGTGGCCACGGCCTGCACGTCCTCGAGGGTCTCTAGGTCGGCCAAGTCGGCCCGCCCGAGCGCAAGGGCAACCGCAGCCACCGTGTCGGCCGTGACGCCGGTCACGCCCAGCAGGTTCAGCTGCGCCAGCGTCGGCAGGCTGGGGGGGGTCGCACGGGCACCGGTGACGACCGCAGCCACCGCGTCGGCCAGCGCCTGCAGCTTCGCCACGGTGTCGACCTGCGCGACCGGCTGACGGTCGATGACATCGCCGAGCAACTTCACTTCATCCGCGGAGTCGATCCCGGTCACGCCCAGCGCGCTCAGGTCTTCGGCCGTGGGGCGCACACCGGCGTTGCCGGCGATGCCGTCGGCTGAGGCAAGCACGCGCAGGTAGGCATCGACCACGCCCTGGACTTCCAGGCGATCGTTCGTGGACGCCAGCGGAAGCTTTGCAACAGCGCTGTTCACAGCGCCCAGGTTCGCATCTGTGACACCGACGACGCCAGCGGCCACGTAGGTCAACCGCAGCGGGACGGTGTTGCTGCCGTCGTAGCGGCTGATGATGTCGAGCGCCTGGTTGGCCGATTCGGCCGCCTGCCCGACGAGTTGCTGCAGGTCGATGAGGCGGGCCAGACCCGATCCGTCGTCCGGGCTGTCGGCGATGGCGCGCTGTGCGACGAAGAGTGTGCTGGCGTCGACATCGGGGATGCCGAGCAACTGGAGTTGCTCCAGCGTCGGAGGCGTGGGCGCCGGGGTGCCGCCGGCGGCCGCCTTGAACACAACATCCAGAGCTGCGGCGATGGCCTTGACCTCGGAGAAGTCGTCGATCGCGTCGGGCGACTTGCGATTGATGACGTCGCGGAACAAACCTTCCCTGTACAGCGAGTCGATCTCGTCCAAACCCAGCGCCTGCAGCGCTTCACGGCCCGGAAAGGCGTCCCCATCGTCGACCTGCCCGTCGGCAGCCTCCAGCATCTGCTTGTAGGCGTCCAACCGGCGCTGCAATTCCGCCACCGTGATGGCCGACTTGTCACTCAGGCTCGCGACGAGGGAGTTCATCGCCGCCAAATCGGCCTCAGCCACAGTCAGGCCGGCAGCGGCGTAGGTCTCGGGAGTGGGGACGACCTGTCCGGGGCCTGCAGCATAGTTGCGCAGCGCCTCAAGGGCCGCGATAGCCGTCTGCCCGACCAGGATGACCTGGCCAGAAAGCAGGCTGGCTTCCGGGAGACCGAGGTGCTGGAGATCGGCTGCATTTCCCGCCGGGTCCTGTATGGTGGCGCCGGCCAGCACGAGCGGGCTGGCCGGAATGCTGATGCCATCGGCATCGGTGAGCCCGGGCGCGATCGTGTACCTGAAGTTCAAGGTCGGGGACGGATCAGCCCCTTCCGCTGGCGCAACGTAGTCGGCCTCGACCAACTGGTTGCCGACCTTGAGCTTGAGCTTGGGAGCCCCGGTGACTCGTACCACCTCGGTGAAGGTGACGGTGGCGACGACCACATCGCCAGCCTCCAGCGCTGACTTTCCGGCCGAAAGACTCAGCCCCAACGCCCCCTCGAGCACCACCGGAGCCTGAGTGTCGGCCTTGAAAGCGGGGTTCTCGGCCACGGGGCCGTGGGCGAGAAGCGCATCGTTACGCGCGACGTCGCGGATCGTCCCGCCGTTGAGCTTCAGGCTGTCCGCCGCAATGGCCAAGCCGGCAGGCGCCATCTGCCCGGCAGCGATCGTGTACGCGAAGGACAGGGTATTGCTTCCCGAGCCACCCACATAGGTCGCCTGAACAAGCGCCTGGCCGATTTGCAAACCGAGTTGGGGCTGGCCTTGAACCGTGACCGACTCGGTGAAGACGACCTGCGCCGTCACGACGTCGCCGACACTGAGCCAGCCGTCCAGCGCGCCCTGTGACTGAGACAGCCGGACTTCCGAAACGGCAGGCAGGACCCCATCAATCGTGACCGTATCGGCCGATCGGCCCGAAAGGTTGCCAGCGACGTCCACCGCGTAGGCGCGGTAGACGCCACCGGCCAGGCCCAGCGTGGGCACCGGTACCGGACCGCCGGCCGCGCCGATGGGCACGGCGAAGCTGTTCCACAGATTGCCTGGCGCATTGACGATGCTCGAAACATCCGTGACGGCCACGCTCTCATGAACCAGGTAAACGGACCCAGGCTCGGAGCTCACCACCAGGGCCTGCGCCACATTGCTCAGGATGTCCGGCGTCAGGGTGACACCCGGCGCGACGGTGTCGACACGGTAAGCGGGGTTGTCCTGGGCCGCAACGTGCGTGAGCTCGGCCGGGTTACCCGACGCATCGTGGATGGTGGCGCCGCTGCCAAGACTGATGCTGTCTGCATTGATGCGGATGCCGTTGAGGTCTTCCCAGCCCGGCTGGACCTCGGCGCGGAACTGCAGCTTGGACTGGCCGCTGCCATCGGCAGAGGCCAGCGTCAGGCGGATCGGATCGGCGTCGCCCTGCGACACCGGCAGGCCAAGCGACTGCCCTGCCGTACTCCGGATCGAGCCGCCGTTGAGTTGCAGCGAGTAGGTGGCTCCGACGAGATCGGCGGCTTCATCAAGCGTCGGGCCCGCGCTGAACTGGAAGCGCAGCACCTGGCCACCCGAACCCGATGTGTACTGGGCGCGTATGTCCTGCGCGCCCACGCGCAGCACAAGCTCGACACCACCGGTGAGCAGTGCCGCTTCGGCAAAGGTGACGGCCACGGTGACCAGGGAACCGGCGCTCATCAGCAGTCGCGCCGGCGTGTCGTTGTCACCCACACGCAGCGTCAACGCCGGGGGCGCGCCGGCAGAACCCCAACTCACGAACACGGGACTGTCGAAGTTGACGGCCGCGGTGACGGTGTCGCCCGCATTGAGGGTGCCGTCGATGGCGCCCGTGGACGACTCGAGCACGACGCCCCCCGTAGGGAGGATCCTGGGCTGCGCCGTGTCGAGCGTGAGCGTGCCGCCGTTCAGCGTCCATGCCGAGTAGGCGCCGGAGTCGGCACTGTTGACGCCGGTGACCCGGGCCGTCGGCTGCTTGTCGCCGTCGCCCGTGGCGCGCAGTTCGGCCAGCGGCACGTCCACGAGGACGAAGCCGCGCACGAGGTCGGCCGGGATCAGCGGCTGGCTCTTGACCAGCGGCGCCCCGCCGCTGCTGGCCGGGATCGTGAGCGTGAAGACGTCGCCCGCCAGCGAGGCCGACGGCAACGCCACGGCCATCGTCAGCACGCCGCGCGCCGCATTGGCCTCGGCCTGGCTGACGAAGCCGTCCGCAAGCCCGCTGGCGGCAAGGGCACTCGCCGCAGCCTGATCCAACTGACCTTCGCGACGGGCCTGGTCAGGGTGGGTCAGGGCGCGCGCGGCCGCACCCACGTTGACTGCGGGCGGCGCCTGCAGGACGCGCTGCGTTGGGGCAGGGATCAGATCAACCGTCTTGCTGGTGGCGAACTCAGCGTGCTCGAAGCTCGTGGCCCCCTGCTGGAGCAGATCGGCCACCCGCGTCTCGGCGCCGTCGGCCACCTCGGTGGCGCTCATCACCGCCCGGAGGCTGCCCTCCATGTCGCCGGTGACGGCGTCCAGGCCTGACAGCTTGGCCAGCGCGCGCCCATAGGCGGCGGCCTCGGAATCCTGGCTCGCGGTGTAGACCGGGTTCAACTCGCCCTTGTCGTCGATGAGCGGGATGACATCGCCCAGGATGTCGGTCAGCCCAAAAATCTGCGCGACCGTCTGCGCAGCCTCGGCGACTGCTTCGCGGGCGGGCGCCGTGGTGGTGTCGGCGGGCAGGCCGGCGGCACGCAGCGCCTTGCGAACGGCCAGCTCGGTCACCGGGGTGACGCTGATCGCCTTGGCCTGACGGGCGGACATCTCGACGTAGGCCCGCATGCCATGCTCTGCGTCCAGGCTGACCGCCTGACCCGTCGCTTCGTCGTAATAGTCGGGCTCGTCGCCGTTCAGACTGCGCACCGTGACCAGGTACAGACCATCGGCCAGATCGGCGGGCAGGGTGAACTTGTGCGAACCCTGCGCCTGGCTGACGGTGATGGCCATCAGGCGCCCGTCGACATCGTAGACCTCGACGATCACCGGCACGATGAAGGGACCGGCGAAGGCTGTGATCAGCAGGTCGGTGCCCACCTGCGCGATGCTCCCCCCCACCACCACCGCCGCCGCCTTGGTGCCCATCGACGCCAGACCGGCCACGCCCAGCGCAGCCGAGCCACCGACGGACCAAAGTGACTGGTACCAAGCCGGCTTGATGCCTCCTTCGACTCCGGCGCTGCTGGCGCCTGCGGTGACGGTTTCGGGCAGCCGCGTGACCTCGGGCAGCGGCGGGCCCACGAACGGGTCCGACTCGACGGGGCCGACCATGGCCTCGCCCCAGGGGTTCTGGTTGACCGACAGTGGGCTGGCGGCCTCGGCCACGGCGATGAGCGCCTGGCCCTCGATGGACTCACCGGCGAAGACGATCCCGTAATCGGGCTCCGCAGCCGCCCGCAAGGCGCCGTCCTTGATCAGGACGCGCATGCCGGACTTCAGCAGGAGAACGAAGTCCGTGTCGACGATGCGCACCGACGAGACGTCGGCACGCGGGACGTTGAGGTAGACCCGGTTGTAGCGGGGCGCGGACCCCGGGCCGGGCGTCGCCGGCATCTGCCCCGATTGGGCTGCGAGAAGCGCTGCACGCGCGACTTCCGTGGCGGCACTGGCGGCCGGCGCGGCAGTCGAGGTGTTGGACCCGTTGTTCGGGGTGGCAGTGGCTGTCTTCTCGCTCATTGATCTTCCTGCGGCCTTCCTCAGGCCGACGAATGCCCGGCAGTCGCGGATCCACCGTCACGCGTCGGATCGACGGTGAGAGTGACCGAGAGCTGCCGGTTCATCGCGTGGCCCAACAGTTGTTCCACATGATTCAGACTGGTCGAGATCGTCCGGAGGCTCTCGTGCTGCTCGACCGCGATCAAGCTGAGCCGGGTCAGAGTCTGCGTGAGCTCCGGACGGATCTCCACCTCGACGTCATTATTCCACCCATCGATGGCCGTTTTCGTTCGATTGAGCCGTCTTTCGAGGTCCAGATCTCGCAGACGCATGTCCTTGGGCACCGCGCCCCCACGGCGGGCTCGCTCGGCACGGATGTCATCGACGCGCATGCGCTCGCGCATGGCCAATGCGAGCCCATGCGTAGCCTGCGCGACGTCGGAGATGCCCTCGCGAAGCGCTGCGGTTTCGCGCGCGTGCCTCTCCTGCAGCGTGCGCATGTCAGCCAACATCGCACGCCACTGCTCGGCACGAAGGCGCAGTTCGACCTGCAGCGTCTCGTGATCGGGCACCGCAGGCATCACCACCGGCGCGTTGCGCGGTGCATTGAGCTCGTGGATGCGCACGACCTCCGCGAAATCGTCCATCAGGCGGCCCACCACCTTGCCCGACATCAGCGTCGCCAGACCGAGCACGATCGAGCCGCCCAGGCCGTACAGGGAGGTCACGAAGGCAGTGGCCATGCTGGCCATCGGCGCCTGAAGACGTCGCACCATGTCGGCGAAGACGTCCACCGGGTTGACGTTCTTGTCACCCGTGGTCATCAGGGCCTGGAACAGCTTGCCCAGGTCCTCCAGCGTGCCGATCAGACCGAGGAAGGTTCCGAACAGACCCAGCCCGACCAAGCCACCGATGACGAAGTTGGGGAAGGATTGCCCCTCGGACAGGCGTTCACGGAGTTCGTCGAGTTCACGATCGAGCCGGGCCTGGCGCATACCCGGATCGGCGTCTGCACCCTGCAGGGCCAGATACAGCGGTCGGGCGAGAGTGGCGACCCGCCCGCCACCGAGCAGCGCATCGCGAGCAAGCGGTGCCGCCACACGCCAGCGATCCAGCAGACGCGCCTCGAAGGTGTAACGCCGCATCGCCAGGATGACCAGCACAATGCCGAAAAAGTAGCTCCCGATGATCAGGATCACGAGCCAGAAGCCGGTCCCTGACAGGCTGTCGAGGGACCCCTTCGCCGCCTCTCGGAACACCGTCAGAGAAAGCAGTACGATGAAGACGGTGGGACCCACGACCGTCAGCCAATCGCGCACCACCATCCGTCCACGCGACGGCAGCGGATTGCCTGGCCGCTCAGCAGAGGCCTGAACCTTGGATGCCGCCCCTACGCCAGCGGACTTGAGGGATTCGAATACTGCTGCCATGTGCTGCTCAACCCGACATCGCGACCGCGACGCTCAAGGCTGCCTTCCATCGATGACGTAAACAGAGGAAACCGCCGCTGGATCTCCCTCGAGAGCGGTGGGCGGCTGGAGAATGCGCAACCTCAGGCTCGAGGCCGGAACGCCGGCCTGGACCATTTCTGCGCGCAGGGAATTGAGGCGGTTGAAAGCCACGGCCATCTGTCGGCGATTGCCGAGATCGGCGAAGGTCACGAGCGTGCGCAACTCGCCGGGGCGTGGCGCATCCATGGGCGGTAGCGCCCGTCCGGCAGTCCAGGCCGTGTCGCGCAGGTCGAACTCCAGCCGCGCGACCACAGCCCCCCCAAGTACCTCCTGGGCGATCGCGTCTGGACGAACAGGACCGGTGATGGCCGCTGCGGCAGCCTGCCCACGCGCGACGGCCCTCTCGGTTTCGGCAGCGGAACGGGTCAACTGGATGACCTTGGCCCCCCCGCCGGACATCGCATCGCCGGCGGCGCCGCGGGAGAAGGGGAAATTGCCTTCTCCAGGCAGCAGGGTCGGCCCGCCGCCGCTGGCGGGCACGCCAGGCACCATGCCCGGTGGCAGCGCGATCGCGCCCGGCGGGGGCTCGACCGTCGAATCACCCGTGCCTGGGCCGCGTGCCCGCGCCATCGCAAGCTCACGACGCCTCTCGAGGAGGATGCGCTGCGCCTCCTCCTCGGCCAACTTGATCTGCGTGGCCATGATGTCGAGGTTCAAGGACACCAGACCCATGGCAATCACGCCGACCAGAAGCAACAGCGCCAACAGCACGTTGGCCAGTGCGTCGGAGAAGCCTGGAAGGTAGTCGACCTGCTCCAGGACACGGCGGCGACGTGTCATGAACCGCTCCCGATGCCGGCGGGATTGGCGGCCGGGGACGCGCCGCCGGGGGCGGCGACCGGTGGCGACCTACCGCTGGCAGGCGCCTCGCCCGAGATACGCGAAGGCACGACGCGGACGATGATGCTGCCCTCGGGCGCAGGACCGGTGGCAACGGGGCCGTCCTCCAGGCGCATCTCGATGCGCGCTTCAGGAATGTCTTGCGCGACAAGGAAATTGCGCACCGCCACCATCAGCCTGAACGTGCTGCGGCGCAGCACCCGATCGGACTCTGGGGCGAAGGCCAGAACGCGCCAGACCGCCTCCGGCGAGGCGCCCAGTTCGCGCATGGCATCGGCGATCGCCGAACGCTGTTCTTCGGGGATGTCGTTGGCGTCGCTGCCGAAAATCAGCACGACCTCACTGATCTTGGGCCTCGGGTCGGTGGGTATCGGAGACACGCCGACCTTCGCGCCACCGACGCCGGGACCCACACCGGTCCCACGGATCTTTTCCAGGGCCGTGACTGCCTCCTGCTCTTCCAGGCGCCTCAGAGCGTCCGCGAGCAGTTTCTCCGCATAGTTCGCTGCCAAGGTGCCCAACTGAGACAGCAGCAGCACCAGCACCGCCAGCAACAGCATCAGGCTCGCAACAAGCCCCGCAATCGCCGCGACGAAGCCCGGCCAGGGATTGGTCTTGACCTCCAGCTTGCTCACGTCGGGCTCACTTCTGGCTCAGCGCCCCGCTGAAGGCACGCAGGATGGGCTTGGCGATGTAGGCCAGGACCGTCGAACGCCCGGTCTGGACGTCGATCGATGCCGTCATGCCGGCCTTGAGCTGTTCGAGGCTCAGGCGTGGATTGGATTGCTCCGTATCCAGCAGCACATGGCCTCGGTAGTAGATGGTCGGCGCCCCGCCCGGACCCTGCTCGGACAGCGTGTCCGAACTCAGGTAGACCAGACGCCCCTGCAAGCCGCCGTAAATCGTGTAGTCGAAAGCATCCATGCGGACAGCCACCGGCATGCCGATGCTCAACTGCCCGATATCAGCCGGGCCGATCTTGGCCTCGACGACGTAGCCTCCCTCGGTGGGCGAGATCTGCATCAGTTCGTCCCCAGATCGCAGCACGCCACCGAGTGTGTTGATGCGAAGGAACTTCACCACGCCGTCCATCGGCGAGACGATGTCGGTGTGCCCGAGGACACTCTGGCGCTCGCGCTGCTTGCTGCGCTGACTGGCCAGTTCCTCGTCGATACGGGCGACCTCCTTGCGGGCCTCGGTGCGGTACTTCTGACGGATCCCATCTCGGCGCTGGCGCAACTCGACCACCTGGCGTTCGGCGCGCATCAGCTCGACGCGGCTGACGTCCCCGGTGTCGAACAGCCGAGAGGTGAGTTCGTACTCCTCCATCGCCAGGTGCATGGCGCCACCGAGGGCTTCGAGCTCGGTGCGCAACGATGCGAAGTTCTGCCGGTACAGCGCCTCCTGGACCGCAACGAAGGACCGGTGGGTGCGCGCATAGCGGCTGAAATCGGGCTGAGTCTCGGTGGCTTCGGCGATGGCCCGGACCCGGGTGATCTCAAGGTTGGCGATCCGCGCCTCGACCTCGTCGACCGCAGCTTCGGCGCGCTCTTTCTCGAGGCTGGCCAGGAGCTGCCCCTTGCGCACACGCTCACCCTCACTGACCAACAGTTCCTGCAGCACGCCACCGTCGGCGGCCTGGACCACCTGCGTGCGGTCCTGTGGGATCACCTGCCCCTGGGCACGGACCGTCTGGTCAATCTCGAAGACTGCGGCCCAGGTGAGGAAGGAGGTCACCATGACCAGGAGCAGCGTGCCGGTCCATGAATGGAGTCGTTGTGCGCTCATGCGGCCTTCCTCTGATCGACACCAGGGACAGCCGGCGAGATGGCCGGTCGGACCACGGCCGGCGCGGCACCAGGCGCAGGACGGGCGCTGGCGGCAGCCGGATCGACACGTGCGGCCGCACGCTCATCGACAGACGGCGAAGGCTTCTCCGTCAACTTTTGGAGCACGGCATCGCGTGGGCCGTCCATCACGATGCGCTGCTTGGCGAAGACAATGATGCGGTCGACCAGCGTCAGCATCTGCGGCTTGTGGGTGACCAGCACCAGTGTGCTGTCGGGGCGCTCGCGCAGTTCGGCTTGCAGCGCATGGATCACCTTGGTCTCGAGACCGTGGTCCATGGATGCGGTGGGCTCATCCAGCAGCCAGATCGTCGGCTTGCGCAGCAAGGCGCGGGTCACGTGCACGAGCTGGCGCTGGCCTCCGGACAAACCGATGCCCCCTTCGGCGATCGTCCGCTCCAGGCCACGCGGGTCACTGGCGATCACCGCCTCGAGAAGACCGGTGCGCTCGGCAGCAGCGAGGATGGCGTCATCGCCCGGATCGGTCAGACCCAGGATCAGGTTCTCGCGCAGGGTCCCCGCGAACAACCGCCCGTCCTGCGGAACGTAGCCCGTGCGCGCGGCCAGCGAACTGCGGGAGATGAGGTCGAGGTCGACGCCGTCGAGGGTGATGCGTCCCTCCTGCGGCTTGTACATACCGGACAGGACACGCAGCAGCGTCGTCTTCCCGCTGCCGATACCCCCCAGCACGGCGATGCGCTCACCCGGACGGATCTGCAGACCGGCCACCAACAGACCGAGGGTGCCGGGGTAGTTGAATCGCACGTCCGAGAGATCGAAACGCCCCAGGATCCGATCGAGTTGCAAAGGGCGGACGTCCTGCGGATGGTCCTGCTGGAGGGCCCACAGCCTGTCGAGATCCTGGATGGCCACTTTGGCGTGGGCCCATTGCACCACCTGGTTGGGCACCATCGTGACGGGCGACAGGATGCGACCCGCGAGGATGGAGCAGGCGATCAAGCCCCCCATCGTCAAACCGGAATGACCGACCTGGGTCGCCCCGAAAGCGACAATGCTGACGTAAGCCAGTTGGTGCAGGGTGGCGACCAAGTGCTGGGAACGCTCGGAGACGGTGCGCATCTCCAGGTCGTAATGGCGAGACTGGTCGGTGGCCTCCAGCCAGCGGGACAACATGCGCCAGCCGCCCTGTCCGGACTTGATCGTCTCGGCTCCCTCGATGCTCTCCACGAGCAGACCCGTCTTGAAGTGCTGCGCGGGGGTTCCCATCTTCGCGAGCCGCTCGACGCGCCCGCGAAACACCAGGCCGGCGATCAATCCCAGCACCAGGAACAGGGCGGGCACCAGCGCGATCGGCCCACCGATGGCAGCCAGGACGGCCAGGGCCAGCAAGGCCAAGGGGATGTCGACGATGACCTGCGTGGCGATGCCCACCAGGAAGCCACGCACCGTCTCGTAGCCGCGCAGGCGGGCCGAGGTGGTGCCGACGCTCGGGGGCAACTGGTCCAGCCGCAACGTGAGGAACCGCGTGTAGACCGCGCGCGCCAGTCGCTGATCAATGGCATCCGTCATGCGGTTGAGCAGATGGGAGCGAACCCACTTGCCAAGCATCTCGAAGAGGATGGCGAGAGTCACACCGATGCTCAGCACGAGCAGGGTCGACTGTGCCTGCGTCGGCACGACCCGGTCGTAGACCTGCATCGAATAGAACGAGGTGCCCAGCGCCAGCAGGCTGATGGCCAGCGTGCCGGCGGCCACGTCGAACAGCCCCCGCTTCTGGTTGAGGATCTCACTGACGATGAGTTTGAAGGTCGGGCTGCGGCTCGCGATGAAGCGTTGTGCGAGGCTCCAGCGAGCGAAGCGGTGACCGGGCTCGAAGCCGTCGGAGAACACCTCGACGAACTGCCCACTGCCGGCATCCCACCAGCTGACCGCCCATTGCTGCTCTGCGTTGCGCGCGGTCACCATTCCCCAGCGACCATCGGGCGACAGCGCCAGCATCGGCAGCCGGCCTTCGTCAGGTTGCTTCAGCCAAGTCGGCGCGAACAGGTTCAACTGCTGCGCCAGATGCTCGACGACCTCCGTCGGCGGCTGATCAGGCGTGCAATGCTCGAGCACACCGCGCAATGCGAGCCCATCCATCGGCTCACGCCGCAGTTGGGCCAGACGCATCACCACGGCGAACAGCGCTTGGGTCTGCGCCTGTTGGTGGGGACTTTCCTGTTGCGCGCTCATGGGTTCACATCGCCCGGTATGGTAGTTGAATCCGCTTGCAGAGGCATCAGGAATCGATCGAGATCCTCGGTCATCAGGCGCAATCTCTTCAATGACACCCAGCGAGCGGCCGTCGCCTCGCCCAGCGCGACATCCGCCTGAGCCTTCTCGCGCGCGGCGTTCATCAGGTCCTGCCAGGTCTTTCGCCCGGCGAGGAACTGGCGCTGCCAGGCCTGGACAACCGTGGCCGAGAAGTTGGCCGAGTCGGCCAGGACGCCCACCCGACGGTCACTGGCCAGGGCCGCCAGATGCTCGGCGCGGACCTGCTCGACGACCTCGCGGCGCCGCGCATCGACCTCGGCCTGCTGCGCCTGTACCAGTTGGTCGGCCGCGCTCGAGGCGGCACGGTCCGACAGCCCGGCGCCGAAGTTGCTGCTCACGCCCAGATAGATCTGCGACGGGCCCGACCTGCTGCCGTCACGTGTGTGCTCGGCACGAACATAGACCTCCGGCAGGCGCCTGGCGCGCGCCACGCCGGCTTCGGCGCGCGCGGCCTCGAGTTGCGCCAGGCCGCGCCTGACAGAGGGGCTGGCCTGCAGCGCAGAAGTCACCAATTCCTCGACGGCAGGCATCGCCCAGTCACTGCCTGCGTCGTCGATGTCGTCGGCCCGAAGCGCGCCGTATTCGACGGCCTGGAGGGGCCGGCCGAGCAGCTGCTCCAGCCGGCTCAGCGCCTGGTCGAGCTGCACTTCGGCCGACTCAAGGTCGGCCCGGACCGAAGCCAGCCGGGTGCGCGCGAGCACGATGTCGCCCCGCGGCGACAGGCCTTCGTTCACTCGACGCTGCACCAGCGACAGAAAATCGACGTGGCTGGCCGCGCTCTCGCGGTAGGCCTGGCGCTTGAGTGCTGCGGCGCGCGCATCGCCGGTGGCCTGGACCACGCGCAGGGCGATGGTCCGCCGCTCCTCCTCGACAGCCATCCCGCTGGCACGGGAGGCCGCAGTGGCGCGGTCGAGCTGATAGCCCAGCCGGCCGCCGGTGTACAGCGGCTGCTGCAGCCGCACGAAGCCGGTGCCGCGCCCCGACGCGCCGTCACGCGACTGGAAATCCACCGACGGTGTCGGGAAGTACTGCCAGCGGGCGACCTCGACCTCGGACAGCGACGCCCCCTCGCGCTGCAGCGCCGAGCGGATGGCGGGATGTGAATTGACGGCCTCGCGCAACCAGTCACGGATGCGGATGCCCGATGGGCGCGGCGCCGCCATCACGGTGGCCGAGGGCGTCTCGTCCGCGGCCACGCGCGGAGGCGGAGGCGGAGGCGGGGACGGAGCACGGGCCGGGTTCGGGGCAGCTGCCGCGGGGATGGGCGCGGGCAATGGCTGATCGGCCGTCGTCCCGGACGGGGCCGCTGGAGCCGGCGCCGGCACTGGAGTTGGAGCCCGGTCGGCAGGCGCGGGCGGACGTGCCGCAGCCGCAGCCGCAGCCGCAGCCGCAGCCGCAGCCGCTGTCGCGGTCGCGGTCGGGCGCGCGGGCGTGACCCCGGGCGCACCAGGGACGGTGCGCACTGCCGCCGTGCCCGGGGGGGGGGCTGCCGGCGCAGCGGTGCTGCCGGGGGCGGGCGCGCCAGGGCTGGCCACCGGCACGCTGCCGGTCCGGACCTGCAGGTCTTCGGGGCACGGCGACGGGTCGCACTGGACGACCGCGTCGGGGAACACCACCACCAAGCCCTGCGCCAAGACCGTCGACGCCGCGAGCAACGACGCACACCCCAGGCCGATCATCCGGGCGGCGCGGGCCGGGCGCAGATCGCCTCCAGCCCGCCGGGCCATCGGTGTCTTGCTTGCGGGGCATCGGAGAGGCATCGGGATCCAGGCTCATGCGCGTTGACGAGGGGCCGGGTGTCGGCGCGCTCCCACACCCGGCCTTGTTCTTATCGGCCGATCCCGCCGACAACTGAAGCACTGCCGTGCGACAAGGCCTTCCGATGGCCCCGCCGACGGCGATCCGAGGACACGGTCACCTGCCGTGCCGAGATATATTGCTTGGCCTGTGTCACTGAAGCGCCGCGGGCGCCCTGCCGATGGACTCCCCTGGCAACCTCTTCTGTGTCGCCGCCCCCAGCGGCACCGGCAAGTCCAGTCTGGTCAAGGCGCTGCTCGAGCTCGACGCCCGGCTGGCGGTGTCGGTGTCCCACACCACTCGGGCCCCGCGGGGTCAGGAGCAGGACGGACGCGAGTACTGGTTCATCGACGAGCTCGCCTTCCGCGGCATGGTCGAGCGTGGTGAGTTCTTCGAGTGGGCCGAAGTCCACGGCAACCTCTACGGCACCTCGCGTCGGGCCATCGAGGCTCGGCTGTCCCGGGGCGAAGACGTCGTGCTCGAGATCGACTGGCAGGGGGCACTGCAGATCAAGGAGCTGTTCACGCACGCGGTGCTGATCTTCATCCTGCCGCCGAGCTGGGATGAATTGCGTCAGCGGCTGACTCGCCGGGGCGAGGACGGGCCCGAGGTCATCGACACGCGCATGGCCAATGCGCGGCACGAAGTCGCGCAGGCCCGGCACTTCGACTTCGTTATAATCAACAGCTTGTTCGAGACGGCTCTGTTCGATCTGAAAGCCGTCGTGCACTCCCAGCGCCTGCGCTACGCGGCCCAGATGCGCAACCGCTCCCAGGTCTTCACCGCGCTCGGGCTGATCTGACCCTCGCCCCCCCCTCAGGACACACGGCCATGGCACGCATCACCGTCGAGGATTGCCTCGAGAAGATCCCGAATCGCTTCCAACTCGTGCTCGCGGCCACCTACCGGGCCCGCATGCTGAGCCAAGGACACGCGCCCAAGGTCGAGGCCCGCAACAAGCCCGGCGTGACCGCCCTGCGGGAGATCGCAGCCGGCGAGGTCGGGATCGAGATGCTGCGTAAGGTGCCGATCTGACCTCGCGGGCCTCCTGTGGCGCCTGACCAGGCTGCCCAGGGGCGATCTCTCCGACAGTGACGCCTCAGCGCGTCGTCCTCCGAAAAAGGGCTCCTCACGGAGCCCTTTGTATTGGTGAGACGCCGCAGCGGTGCCAGGACGCGGGCATCGCTCCTGCCCGCGCGGCAGGGCGGCGGCGGGTGCGGTAGATTCCGGCCATGGGTTTGCGCTCCTTCGCCGTCGATCTGCTGCCGCAGGCCATCCGTCCGGCCGCGGCACGGACCGCGCCGCCCACCGAGGCGCCCACCACCTTCGCCGCACTCACGGAACGCCTGCACTACCTGTCCAAGGCCGACCTGAAGAAGGTCCGCGAGGCCTACCGCTTCGCCGACGAGGCGCACCTCGGTCAGTACCGCGCCAGCGGCGAGCCCTACATCACCCATCCGGTGGCCGTGGCCGGGCTGTGTGCCGAGTGGCGCCTGGACGCGCAGGCGCTGATGGCCGCGCTGATGCACGACGCGATGGAGGATTGCGGCATCGCGAAAGTCGAGCTGATCGAGCGTTTCGGCGCGCCGACCGCCGAGATCGTGGACGGCCTGACCAAGCTCGACCGGCTGCAGTTCAACACGCGCGAGGAGGGGCAGGCCGAGTCCTTCCGCAAGATGCTGCTGGCGATGTCGCGCGATGTGCGTGTCATCCTGATCAAGCTCGCCGACCGCCTGCACAACATGCGCACCATGGGCGCGATGGCCCCCGCCAAGCGCCAGCGCATCGCCGCCGAGACACTCGACATCTATGCCCCGATCGCCCACCGCCTGGGGCTGGACCGCACCTTCCGCGAGTTGCAGGAGCTCGCCTTCCGGTACGCCCACCCTTGGCGCCACGCCACCGTGGAAGCGGCGCTACAGCGTGCGCGCGGCCACCGGCGCGACATCGTCGAGCGCGTGCGCCAGGATGTGGAGCGCGCCTTCGCCGCGGCCAAGATGCGCATCGGCATTGCCGGGCGCGAGAAGACGGTCTACTCGATCTACAACAAGATGCGCGAGAAGCACCTGGGCTTCGCCCAGGTCAACGACATCTTCGGCTTTCGCATCACGGTGCCCACACTGCCGGACTGCTATCTGGCGCTGGGCGTTCTGCACCAGCTCTACAAGCCCGTGCCCGGGCGCTTCAAGGACTACATCGCCCTGCCCAAGGCCAACGGCTACCAGAGCCTGCACACCACGCTGCTGAACCCGCTGGGTACGGCGGTGGAGTTTCAGGTGCGGACCGAGGCCATGCACGCCGTGGCCGAATCGGGCGTGGCCGCGCACTGGATGTACAAGCTGGACCGGCGTGCCGACGGCACCAGCGCCGACGCGCAGACACTGGGCACGACCTGGCTTCAATCGTTGGTGGACATCCAGGACGACACTCGGGACTCGGCCGAATTCCTCGAGCACGTCAAGGTGGACCTGTTCCCCGACGCGGTCTATGTGTTCACGCCCAAGGGCCGGATCCTGGCCCTGCCGCGCGGGGCCACGCCGGTGGATTTCGCCTACGCCATCCACTCCGACGTCGGCGATCGCTGCGTGGCCGCCCGGGTCAACGGCGAGCCGGCGCTGTTGCGCGCCGAGCTGCACAGCGGTGACGTGGTGGAGATCATCACCGCGCCCGGGGCGCGCCCGAATCCGGCGTGGCTGAACCACGTGCGCACGGGCCGCGCGCGGGCCAAGATCCGATACTTCCTGCGGACGATGGAGCAGGAGGAGTCCCTGGCGCTGGGCGAGAAGATGCTGGCGCAGGCCTTGCGCGCCGAGGGCCTGCGCATGCCCTCCGCCACGGCCGATGACGAACCCGCTGCCGCGCTATGGCAGCAGGTGGCGCGCTGGGCGGGCGTGCGCAACCGGGCCGAGTTGCTGGTCGACATCGGACTGGGCCGCAAGATCGCCGTCATCGTCGCCAAACGCCTGGCCCAGATGATGGCCGAGCGCGGCACCCGCCCAGACGCGATCACGCTGACCCTCGGCCACTATGCCGTCGACGACAGCCTGCCGCGCCAGGGGGTGGTCTTCATCGACGGCAGCCAGGACAGCACGATCCGGCTGGCGACCTGCTGCCGTCCCATCCCCGGCGACGCGGTCACCGGCTACCTGGGCAAGGGCGAGGGCCTGCTCGTGCACACCGCCGACTGCCGCACCGGACGCCGCCTGTACGAGCGCGACAGCGAGCGCTGGCTGCACGTGGAATGGGCCGAGCAGACGAGCCGGGCCTTCGAGACCGGGGTCAACGTCCTGGTCGACAACGCCAAGGGCGCGCTCGCCACGGTGGCGATGTCGATCAGCGCCGCCGAGGCCGACATCACGCGCATCGACATGGGGCACGAGGTGCTCAACGAGAGCGCCGAACTGCGGCTGCTCCTGGCCGTGCGCGACCGCGTCCACCTCGCGCAAGTGATGCGCACACTGCGCCGCTCCCCGGTGGTTCGCAAGGTCTGGCGGGTCAAGCCCTGAACAGGGGTCGGACGACCGTCTGGCCCCCTGATCAGGCCGCCGGGTAGCGCACCTCCAGCACCTCGATCGTCTCGACCCCGCCCGGCGTGACGAGCCGCACCTCGTCGCCCTCGCGTGCCTTCAGCAGCGCGCGGGCGATCGGCGAGATCCAGCTCACCTCGCCGGCCAGGCTGTCGGCCTCGTCGATGCCCTTGATGGTGACCGTGCGCGCCTCGCCACGGGCGTTGGCATAGGTCACGGTGGCACCGAAGAAGACCTGATCGCTGCCGTGGTGCAGGCTCGGGTCGGCCACCTCGGCCTGGTCGAGCCGGCGCGTGAGGAAGCGGATGCGGCGGTCGATCTCGCGCAGACGCTTCTTGCCGTAGAGGTAATCGCCGTTCTCGGAGCGGTCACCGTTCTTCGCCGCCCAGGAGACGACCTCGACGGTCTTCGGCCGCTCGACGTCCAACAGCATCATCAATTCGTCGCGCAGCCGGCGGTAGCCGGCCGGCGTCATGTAGTTGCGCGTGCCCGCCGGCAGCGGCGGCAGCGCGGCATCGCCGTCCTCCTCGTCGGGCGCGGCGTCGTTCTCTTTGGTGAAGGCCTTGCTCATCGGGCCCGATTCTGCAACCGCACAGGCGCGGGGCGCGCCGCAGCCCGCGGGCCCCACACGAGGCGGCGGGCCAGGGCCCAGCGCCGGAACAGGCCAGCGGACGGCAGGAGATCGCCATACCGGTAGCATAGGCCCCGACGCACCACACGGCCCCGCAAGGGGGCTGCTCCTTCCCCATGAAAGTCGCCATCGTCGGCGCCGGCCTGGCCGGCCTGTCCGCGGCCCACGCGCTGCACTCGCGCGGGGTCACCGACATCACCGTGTTCGAACGGCGCGAGGGCCCCGGCCTCGAGACCAGTTTCGCCAACGGCGCGCTGCTGCACCCGAGCCTGCCCGAGCCCTGGAACTCGCCGGGCATCCTGAAGGTGCTGCTCAAGGACCTGGGCAACGAGGACGCTGCCGCCCTGCTGCGCCCGCGCGCCCTGCCCTCGCTGCTGGGCTGGGGCCTGCGCTTCGTGCGCGAGTCGTCGCGCCCGCGCTTTCTCGCGAACACGCGGGCCAATCTGCTGCTGGCGCGCTACAGCGTCGAGCAGATGGCGACACCCGGACCGGACCCTGCCAGCTACGCGCAGCATGCAACCGGCTCGCTGATGCTGTTCCGCGATCGGGCGGCCTTCGATCACGGTCAGCAGTGGGCCCGCGCGCTCAGCCGGGATGGGCGCCGGTTCGAGGCCTGGTCGACGGCGCAGGCGGTGGCGCACGAGCCCGCGCTGCAGGCCATCGCCGGCGATCTGGCCGGGGCGATGTTCAACCCCGACGACGTGCGGGGCGACGCCCACCGGTATTGCGTCGCGCTGTCGGTCTGGCTCGAGGCGCGGGGCGTGCGGCTCTCCTACGGCCGCACGGTGCAGGGCCTGCAACCCTCGAGCGGACCGGGCACGCGCGAGGTGCGCGGCCTGCGGCTGGACCGCGGGGAGGTCTTCACAGCCGATGCCGTCGTGCTGGCCGCGGCCAACCACAGTCCGGCGCTGGCGAGCCTGATGGGCCTGCGACTGCCGATCCGGCCGGCCAAGGGCTACTCGCTGACCCTGACACCGCCCGTGGATCGTTCTGCGTTGCCGAGGGTGGCGGTGGTCGACGAGGCGCTGCACGTCGCGGTCGTCCCCGTGGGCGAGGACCGGGTGCGGATCGCCGGCACGGCCGAGTTCACCGGCCACGACCTGAGCCTGCCGCCGGCGCGCGTCGCCAACCTTCGACGGCTCTTCGAGCGCGTGTACCCGGCCCTGGTCCAGGCCACGCCCGAATTGGCCGCAAAGGCCTGGACCGGGCTGCGTCCGATGGTGCCCGATGGCGTGCCGTTGATCGGGGCCACCCGCGTGCCCGGCTTGTTCCTGAACACCGGGCATGGGCACCTGGGCTGGACGCAGGCGGCCGGGTCAGGCGCGCTGCTGGCGGATCTGATGACAGGCCGGCCAACCGGCATCGACCCGACCCGCTACGCGCCCGCCCGCTTCAGTCTCTGACACCCCGGCCGCTGCGCCGGGGGTTGGACGCTCACCGCACGAATGCGTTGACGTAGTCGGCACCCAACCCGCAGGCCGCGTAGTGCCGGCGGCACATCTCGATCTTCGTGAACACGTCCTCGTAGCCGGTGGTCTGGCCCTGCTCGTCGACGTAGACCATGGCGCCGTGAATGTTGAAGAAGGTGATCATCTCGGTCACCCCGTCGCGGCCGTCGGCTGCGACGTCGTCGACGACCAGGGTGTGGATCTCCCCCGGCGGCTCGTAGACGAAGCTACCCTCGCGGGCGATCCAGTCGTGCTCCAGGTAACGCCAGGCACCGCGCAGGACGAAGCCGGTGACCCAGGACGGATGGATGTGGCGCGACAGCACGCCACTGCGGCGCACGCGCAGCAGGTTGCACCAGCTGCCGGTGACGGTGTTCAGCAGCAGGGGGCGGAACCACACCTGCGGGGCCTGCGGCACCCACACGCGCTCGTCGTCGGGAATGGCCTGGACGGCGATCTCGGGCTGGATGCCGGGGAGTTGCAGGATCGGGCTCATGGGACGTCCTCTCGTGGGTTCATGCGATCAGATAGCCACCGTCCACCGGCAGCACGACGCCGGTGACGAAGGCCGCGGCCGGGCTGCACAGGAAGAGCACAGGCCCCGCCACGTCCTCGGGCGTGCCCCAGCGGCCCAGCGGCGTGCGGCCGAGGATCTGCGCCGTGCGCGCCGCATCGTCCTGCAGGGCCTGGGTGAGCGGGGTGGCGATCCAGCCGGGGGCGACCGCGTTGACGCGGATGCCGTCGGCCGCCCAGGCGATGGCCAGCGACTTGGTCAACTGCGCCACGCCGCCCTTGCTGGCGCTGTAGCCGGGCACCAGGCCGCCGCCGAAGAAGCTCAGCATCGACGCGGTGTTGACGACGCAGCCGCGGCGCGCCTTCAACCCCTCGCGCGCCGCAGCGCAGACCCGCATCGTGCCGTTGAGGTTGATGTCGACGGTGTCGGCGAAGGCCACCGGGTCGTGCTCGGCCCCGCGACGGATCACGCCGGCGCAGTTGACGACGACGTCGAGGTCGCCGAGCGCGTGCACCAACGCTTCGACGGCGGTCGGATTGCGCACGTCCAGCACCTGCGCCTGCACGCCGGTGTGCGCCCCTGCCGCGTGTGCCCTTGCGGCCTCGACCTCGGCCTCGGTGGCGCCGGTGACGGTGACCCGGTCGCCTTGCGCGGCGAAGGCGCGCGCGATGCCGGCACCGATGCCGCTGGTGCCGCCGGTGACGAGCACCTGTCGGGGCGATGGGTTCATCTCAGATCGTCCTTGCTTGCATCGCCAGGCGTACGGCGTGAGCGTGGGGGATGGGCTCGACAGCGCCGTAGCCCTCGGTGGACAGCGCGGCGGCCACGGCGGCGTAGCAGCCGGCCTGCGCCAGCCCGTCGCCGGCCAGCCAGCGCGCGACGAAGGCACCGCCGAAGGTGTCACCGGCGCCGGTGGCATCGACCGGCCGGCAGGGGTGCGGGACGATGCGGTGGCGCTCGGTGGCGCTGGCGACGATCGCGCCATCGGCACCGAGCTTGAGGGCGACGACGCGCGCGCCCAAGCCCAGGCAATGGTCGACCAGATCGTCGGGGGCATCCAGGCCGGTGATGGCGCGCACGTCGTCGATGCTGGGCAGGGCGATGTCGCAGCGCCGCAGCGCTTCGGTCATGACCTCGCGGGCGCGGTCGATCGACCACAGCTTCAGCCTCAGGTTGGTGTCGAAGCTGACGGCCACGCCGGCGGCGCGCGCGGTCTCGATGGCGGCGAAGCCGGTGTCGCAGGCGGCGTCGGAGATGGCCAGCGAAATGCCGGACAGGTGCAGGACGCGGGCGCCCGTGATGGCCTGGCGCGGCAGGTCTTCGGGACGCATCCGCGCGGCGGCGGAGCCGCGGCGGAAGAAGTGGAAGTGGTGGCCGCCGGCGTCGTGGGTGACGAAGTAGATGGCGGTGTAGGCCTGGGGGTCGGTGGTGACGGTACGGTCGTCGACGCCTTCGGCCTGCCAGAGTTGGCGCAACATGGCGCCGTAGGGGTCGTCGCCGACGGCGCTCAGGTAGCCGACGCGTGCGCCCTGTCGCGCGGCGGCGATGGCGAAGTTGGAGGTGTCGCCGCCAAAGCCCTGGAGGTACAGCCGTCCGTCCTGCAACCCGGTCTGGTTGAACTCGACCATGGGTTCGCCGTAGGCGAGGATCTCGGGCGGGGGGGTGGTCACTGCGGCTGGGCGGCTGTGTCGATGCTGAGGGATTGTCGCCGGTGTGCGATGGAGTGCGGCGCTGACGGGTCGCGTAGGGCTTGTGCGGGGGCGCCGGCGGAGGGCTCGCGAGCACGCGGGGCCCGGCGCCCCCCTCCGCTCATGTCCCCCGCCATCGGCCTTGGGCCGATGGCTCCTCCTTTACTTCGCTGCGGGGGGCACCGGGCCCCGCGTGCCTGCCTGCGTGACAGATGGGCGCCATTCGGATCACTGCTCGTCTTTGAGAGCGCATCCGGCGCCGCGTACATGCCGGCGTGGAAGAGATCTGAGGTTATCGCCTGACCGGTTCGCTCGCGGTCGTGTGCTGTCTCGCGCGGAATGTGCGGCACTGCACGCGCAGCCTTCTACGGAGATTCGTGACCCGAGTCGTGAGGGCTCGCACAGGGCGCCGATGGATCAAACCCGCTCGAGCACCACCGCAATGCCCTGCCCCACACCAATGCACATCGTGCACAGCGCGTAGCGCCCGCCGCTGCGGTGAAGCTGGTTGACGGCGGTGGTGGCCAGGCGGGCGCCGCTGGCGCCCAGGGGATGGCCGAGGGCGATGGCGCCGCCGTTGGGGTTGACGCGCGCGTCGTCGTCGGGCAGACCGAGGTCGCGCAGCACCGCCAGGCCTTGGGCGGCAAAGGCTTCGTTGAGCTCGATCACGTCCATCTGCGCCAGGCTCAGGCCCGTGAGCTCGAGCACCTTGCGCGTGGCAGGCGCGGGGCCGATGCCCATGATGCGCGGCGGCACGCCTGCCGTGGCCATGCCGACGACACGGGCGCGCGGACTCAGGCCGTGGCGCGCGGCCGCGGCCTCGCTGGCCAGCAGCAGCGCGCAGGCGCCGTCGTTGACGCCGCTGGCGTTGCCGGCCGTCACGGTGCCGTCGGGGCGCACGACGCCCTTGAGCTTGGCCAGGGCCTCGAGCGAGGTCTCGCGGGGATGCTCATCCTTGGCGACGACAAGGGCTTCGCCCTTCTTCTGCGGGATCGTCACCGGGGTGATCTCGGCATCGAAGAAGCCTGACTTCTGTGCCGCCACGGCCTTGAGCTGGGAGGCCAGCGCCATGCGGTCCTGGGCCTCGCGCTCGATCTTGAAGTCGGTGGCGACGTTTTCGGCCGTCTCCGGCATCGAGTCCACGCCGTAGGCCGCCTTCATGGCCGGGTTGACGAAGCGCCAGCCGATGGTCGTGTCGTAGACGGCGTTGGCGCGGCTGAAGGCGGACTCGGCCTTGGGCATGACGAAGGGCGCGCGGCTCATGCTCTCCACCCCGCCGGCGATCATCAGCTGCGCCTCGCCGGCGCGGATGGCACGCGCGGCCGAGCCCACCGCGTCCAGCCCCGAGCCGCACAGGCGGTTGATGGTGGAGCCGGGCACGTCCACCGGCAGGCCGGCGAGCAGCGTGGCCATGTGGGCGACGTTGCGGTTGTCCTCACCGGCCTGGTTGGCGCAGCCGTAGATCACATCCGCCACCGCGGCCCAGTCCACTGTCGGGTTACGCGCCATCAGCGCCTTCAGCGGGATCGCCGCCAGGTCGTCGGCGCGCACCGAGGACAGCGCGCCGCCGTAGCGGCCGAAGGGGGTGCGGATGGCGTCACAGATGTAGGCGTGGGTCATGGACGGGTCTCCTGGTCCGGGGCGTTCAGGGGTTTGCGGCGCTCGTGGCGTCGGGGGCAGGTCGGGAGAGGTCGAACAGGCTGGTGGCCTCGAGATCGAGCACCTCGGTGCCCGACTGGTTGGACATGCGCCAGCGCCAGCGCACGATGCCCAGCGTGGGCTTGCTGGCCGCGCTGCGTACTTCGAGCACGGTGGCGCGCACCGTCAGCGCGTCGCCCGGGCGCACCGGGTGCAGCCACTTGACGTAGGCCAGGCCGGGCGAGGCGAAGGACTCGGAGCCGTGCAGCGCCGCGTCGGTCAGGAGTCGCATCGCGATGGCGCAGGTGTGCCAGCCGCTGGCGATCAGCCCGCCGAAGCGGCCGTGGGCCGCGGCCTGCGGGTCGGTGTGGAACCACTGCGGGTCGTATTGCCGGGCGAAGGCCAGCACTTCGTCCTGTGTGACGGCATAGGGGCCGGCCTCGATGACCTGACCGGCGTGGAAATCGACGAACTTCATCAGGATGCGGTCGTGAGGCGGAGGGCGACGCGGAGGTCGGGGCGATCGGTCGGTTGGTCGGTCGGTCGGGCAGGCGCGGGAGCGCGAACGTGAGCCCAGCCGCAGCGGCTGCGCAGGGCCACCCGGGGCCGGCGTGCCACCGCGCCTGCGAGCGGCAGAGTCGACAAGGGCGACACCCGGCCAGGCCAGCCGATCAGGCGGCCACGGCCTGCCGCCGCAGCCAGGGGCTGACGCGGTAGCGCTCGCCGCGGTAGTGGGCGTCCAGCGCCTGCAGCACGCCGACGACGCCGCGGGCGCCCCAGCGCGCGAGCCACTCGAAGGGCCCGGCCGGGTAGTTGACGCCCAGCTTCATGGCGGCGTCGGCGCCGTCCGGCGTGCACACGCCCTGGAGCACGGCGTCGGCCGCCTCGTTGACGAGCATGGCCACCGTGCGGGCGATGACCAGCCCGGGCGCGTCGGCCACGGGCACCGGCGCGCAGCCCAGGGCCGCCAGCCAAGCCGCAGCTTGCGCGCGCCAGTGGGCACCTGCCTGCGGGGCCACGGCATAGGCCAAGGCGCCGGTCAACGATGCGGCGGGTGCGTCAGGCAGCGCGACCGGCCGGTCGAAGACCACCACATCGGCGCCGCCACCGTCGCCAGCGATCTCGGCCGCACAGCGTCCGTCTGTCAGCACGAGGCGGGCGCCGTCGATGGCCAGGCCGGTCCAGTCGCTGCCGTGCACCCGTGTCGGGGCCATGCCGAGGCCGGCACACACGGGCGCGGCGGCGGCGGCGAGGGCGTCAGCGATCGCCCCACTGCCGTGCACGGCAACCGTCGCCACCGGGGCGAGCGCTTCATGCTCGGCCGGCGGCAACGCCGGCACGCCCTCGGGGTAGCGGTAGAAGCCGCGGCCGCTCTTGCGGCCCAACAGCCCGCCGTCGACCATCTCGCGCTGCACCAGTGAGGGCATGAAACGCTTGTCGTAGAAGTTGGCCTCGTAGACCGACTGCGTGACCGAATAGTTGGTGTCGTGGCCGATCAGGTCCATCAGCTCGCACGGGCCCATGCGGAAACCCGCCGCGCGCAGGCAGGCGTCCAGCACCTGCGGGGCGGCGGCCTGCTCGAGCAGCAACGCCAAGGTCTCGGCGTAAAACGGTCGCGCGATGCGGTTGACGATGAAGCCGGGCGTCGACTTCGCGTGCACCGGCACCTTGCCCCAGGCCTTGGACAACTCGAAGATGGCATCGGCCACGGCCGCATCGGTGTGCAGGCCCGAGACCACCTCGACCAGCTTCATCAGCGGCACCGGGTTGAAGAAGTGCATGCCCACCAGGCGCTGAGGCTGCCGCAGACCGTTGGCCAGCGCGGTGACCGAGATCGACGAGGTGTTGGTGGCGAGCACGCAGTCCTCGGCGACGATGGCCTCCAGTTGTCGCAGCAGGCCGCGCTTGACTTCGAGGTTCTCGACGATGGCCTCGACGACAACGGCGGCGCCACAGGCCTGCTCGAGGGCGTCGATGGG
>CAZFVH010000008.1:60814-63412 GCA_964522465.1 uncultured Rubrivivax sp.
GCGTCGAAGCCTTCGCGCGCCTCGTCGGTGCCGCGCACGCGGCTGATGGTGCGGGCGGTGAGTTCCAACACCTCGGGGGTGATGGGGCCGACCTCGAGCCGGCCGAACAGGCGCTTGATCTCGCCCTGCGCCTGCGGGCCGCCGACGAGCAGGTCCCGGGCCACGGCGTCCACCGCGGCGTCCAGCGCGTCCAGGCCGACGACGCGGTGCACCAGGCCCATGGCCTCGGCCTGGGCGGCGCCGATGCGCTCGGTGCTCAGCGCCAGCCGCAGCGCCTGGCGGCGGCCGACGGCGTTGACGAGGTGGGGCCCGATCACCGACGGCAGGATGCCGAACTTGGCCTCGCTGACGGAGAAGCTCGCGTTGTCGGCGGCCACGGCGATGTCGCAGGCGCAGGTCAGGCCCACGCCACCGCCCAGCGCGGCACCCTGCACCCGCGCCACCGTGGGCTTGGGCAGCGCGGCGATGCGCGCCAGCATGCCAGCGAAGCGGCGCGCGTCCTGCAGGTTCCAGTCTTCGCTGGCGCGGCTGGCGCGCTGCATCCACTGCAGGTCGGCGCCGGCGCTGAAGTGCCGACCCTCGCCGGCCAGCACCACCACACGCACGGCCGGGTCAGCCGCCAGCGCGGCGAAGGCCGCGTCCAGCTCGCCGATCATGGTCTCGTCGAAGGCGTTGAACACCGCCGGACGCGACATCGTGATCTGCGCCACGCCAGGCGCACGGGTGCTGAGATTCAGGGTCTGGTAGGCACTCACGCCTCGGTCTCCTCGGGGATGCATCACGCCACGCACGGGGCGCTCGACAGCGCCCCGTGGCTGTGTCGTCAATAGGTCTCCAGGTGCAGCCGGCCGTCGCGCTTGAGCGCGGCGCCGACCTTGTCCCAGTCCAGCCCGGCGTTGACGGCCACATCGCGCAGGGCCAGCACCACGCCCTCTTCCATCGCCTTCAGGCCGCAGACGTAGAAGTAGGCGTTCGGGTCCTGCAGCAGCGGCACCAGGTCGGCAGCGCGGTCACGCATCAGGTCCTGCACGTACTTCTTCGGCTGGCCCGGGGCGCGCGAGAAGGCGAAGTGGATGTCGATGAAGTCCTTGGGCAGATTCTGCAGCGGGCCGAAGTAAGGCAGTTCCTCCTTCGTGCGGGCTCCGAAGAACAGCATCAGCTTGCCGCCCTCGAACGTGCTGGAACCGGGCCCCCAGGCTCCGGCTGCGCCTGCGCCACCCCCCGAGGGGGCTGCGCCGCCTTGGGACGGCCCGACGGCGGCAGCGCGCATCCGCCGCCGCCACTCCGTCATCGCCCGCATCGGCGCGCTGCCGGTACCGGTGCAGATCATCACGATGTGCGAGCGCGGGTGGTTGGGCATCAGGAAGCTCGCGCCGAAAGGCCCGATCACCTCCACCGTGTCGCCCACCTTCAGGTCGCACATGAAGTTGCTGCCGACGCCGCGCACCGGGTTGCCCTGGTGGTCCTCGAGCACGCGCTTGATCGTCAGCGACAGATTGTTGTAGCCCGGGCGCTCACCGTTGCGCGGGCTCGCGATCGAGTACTGGCGCGGGTGGTGGGCACGGCCGTTCGCGTCGACGCCCGGGGGCACGATGCCGATGGACTGCCCCTCCAGAACCGGGAAGGGTGTGGCGCCGAAGTCCAGCACGATGTGGTGGGTGTCGTAGTCCTTGCCGACCTCGGTCACGCGCACGTTGCCGGTGCAGGTGGCGGTGATCGTCTTCTGCGCCGCCTTCGGGCCGTAGAGGTTGGTGTAGGCGTGCGCGGCCGACCACGGCGGGAGGGTGGCGCCGTACTGTGCGCTGTTGAACGCGGCCTGGCCGTCGGCCGCGGCGGGCAGGACCGGCTGAACCGGCTGCGCGGCGGGGGCTGCGTCAGCGGCGACACCGGCTTCGGCCAGTTGCTCGGCGCTCAGTTCGGCGGGCAGTTCGTCCCAGGTGAGCTGGTCGGCCACGCTGTAGGCCCGCACCTTGGGCATGGTGCGCCAGTTGTCGATCGAGCCCGTCGGGCACGGTGGCACGCAAGCCATGCAGAAGTTGCACTTGTCGGCGTCGACGACGTAGTTGCGGGAATCGTGCGTGATGGCGCCCACGGGGCAGGTCGCCTCGCAGGTGTTGCAGCGGATGCAGATCTCGGGGTCGATCAAATGCTGCTTGATGACGAAGCTGTCGGTCATGTCCATGACGTTGTCTCCTCTGGAGCGAAGATGGCGTCCAGGTCGCGGGCGGCGGGCTGCGATGGCGCGCCCGCCGTGATCTGTGGATTGTCGGCCCGTGTGTCGTCAGGGCCCCCGCATCCCGGAAAAAAGGGCCCGCGACGGGCCCTGTCCTCTTGCTGCGCGGCCGCCGCGTTCAGGCGAAGCGCACGTACTCGAAGTCCACCGGCTGGCGGTTGATGCCCATGGCCGGCGGGGCGATCCAGTTGGCGAACTTGCCCGGCTCGACGACGCGCCCCATCAGGCTCGCCACGAAGGCGCGGTCACTGCCGCTGGGCAGCCACTCGTCGACCTTGGCGTTCCATTCCGCTTCGGACACCACGCGGCCTTCCGGCGACACCTTCACGCCGGCCAGGGCGCCGATGTTGCGGTGGAAGGCCTTG
>CAZFVH010000009.1:0-57682 GCA_964522465.1 uncultured Rubrivivax sp.
CTGGCGGTTGACGCTCTCGCACAGCTTGATGCCGGCGATCTTGGCAATCGCATAGGGCTCGTTGGTCGGCTCCAGCGGGCCGGTCAGCAGCGCGTCCTCGCGCATCGGCTGCGGCGCCAGGCGCGGGTAGATGCAGCTCGAGCCCAGGAACAGCAGCCGCTGCACCCCCGCCGCATGCGCGGCCTGCACCACGTTGCACTGGATCGCCAGGTTGTCGGCGATGAAGTCGGCGGGGTAGGTGTCGTTGGCGTGGATGCCGCCCACGCGGGCGGCGGCCAGCACCACGGCGTCGATCGGGTGCGCGGCGAAGAAGGACCGCACCGCGGCCTGATCGGTCAGGTCGAGCTCGGCGTGCGTGGCCGTGAGGATGTTCGCGTAGCCCAGCGCCCGCAGGCGCCGCACGATGGCGCTGCCCACCATGCCGCGGTGGCCGGCGACGTAGAGGCGGGCGTTCAGGTCACGCTCAGCGCCGGCCATGCCCGGGAGAGTATCGGTGCCCATTGCGACCGCCATCAGCCCGCCTCCCGCGGCACCGGCGCGGCGTAGCCGTGCCGGCGCAGCAGCGCGGTCTGGCGCGCGGTCTGCAGATCCTGCGCCACCATCTCGGCACACATCTGCTGCGCGGTGATCTCGGGCTCCCAGCCCAGTTCGGCTTTGGCCAGCGACGGGTCGCCCAGCAGGGTCTCGACCTCGGTGGGGCGGAAGTAGCGCGGGTCCACCGCCACCACGCAATCGCCGGGCTTCACGCCCGGCGCCTTGTCGCCCGTGACGTCCGCCACCAGGCCGCGTTCCTCCACGCCCTGGCCCTCGAAGCGCAGCGTGATGCCGAGTTCGGCCGCGGTCCAGGTGATGAACTCGCGCACCGAATACTGCCGGCCGGTGGCGATGACGTAGTCGCGCGGCTGCGCCTGCTGCAGCATCATCCACTGCATGCGCACGTAGTCCTTGGCGTGGCCCCAGTCGCGCAGCGCGTCCAGGTTGCCCATGTACAGGCGCTGCTCCAGGCCCTGGGCGATGTGGCACAGGCCGCGCGTGATCTTGCGTGTGACGAAGGTCTCGCCGCGGCGCGGGCTCTCGTGGTTGAACAGGATGCCGTTGCAGGCGTACAGCCCGTAGGCCTCGCGGTAGTTCACCGTGATCCAGTAGGCATACAGCTTGGCCACGGCGTAGGGGCTGCGCGGGTAGAAGGGCGTGGTCTCGCGCTGCGGGATCTCCTGCACCTGGCCGTAGAGCTCGGAGGTGCTGGCCTGGTAGAAGCGCGTGGTCTTCTCCAGGCCGAGGAAGCGGATCGCCTCCAGCAGGCGCAGCGTGCCCAGCGCATCGACGTTGGCGGTGTACTCGGGCGACTCGAAGCTCACCGCCACATGGCTCTGGGCGCCCAGGTTGTAGATCTCGTCGGGCTGCACCTGCTGCACGATGCGCGTGAGGTTGCCGGCATCGGTCAGGTCGCCGTAGTGCAGCACGAAGCGCTGGTGCTGCACATGCGGGTCCTCGTAGATGTGGTCCACGCGCTGGGTGTTGAACAGCGAAGCCCGGCGCTTGATGCCGTGGACCTCGTAGCCCTTGTCGAGGAGGAACTCGGCCAGGTAGCTGCCGTCCTGGCCGGTGATGCCGGTGATGAGGGCTTTCTTCTGTGCGGTCACGCAGGGGCTCCGGCTAACCATGGAATGACTCCGATTGTCGAGCACTTCCGCGCGATGACCGGGGTCGCGGAGAGGTCGGCCGAGGGCGTGCGGGCCATTTGCCGGACCCGGTCCGCACGCCCGGTCCGGGTAGTCCGCTCACTTGCGTTTTTCGCTGATCCAGTCGGCCAGGGCGAAGAGCAGGCCCGAGACCACGAAGGTCAGGTGGATGGCGATCTTCCAGCCCAATTGCTCGCCGGTGAGCGAGGTGCTGACGAGGAAGGCCTTGAGCAACTCGACCGCCGAGATGGCGACGATGGCCCCGATCAACTTCATCTTCAGGTCTGAGAAACCGACCTTGCCCATCCAGGCCGGACGGTCCTCATGCTCGCCGATGCTGAGCTTGGAGACGAAGTTCTCGTAGGCGCTGAAGACGATGATCAGCAGCAGCACCGCGATCAGCGCGGTGTCGACGAGCGTGAGGATGGAGATGACGGTGTCGTGCTGGATCAGCCCCAGCACGCCTTGCACCAGCAGCCCCATTTCCTTGAAGAACTTCAGCAGAAGCACCACGATGCTGGCGATCAGGCCCAGGAAGAAGGGCACCAGCAGCCAACGGCTGGAGAAGATGAGCTTCTCCAGCGCGACTTCGATCTTGTGGGGCTTGGGTGACATGAGGGGCGCGACGGCGCAGGTGCAGCCGTAGAAGGGGTGGTGCCGTCGAGCATAGCGGAACTCTGGGCGCGCGATCCCGTCCGGGCCCGCGCGCTGCCGCTGCGGCCGCTGCGGCCGCTCAGCCCGGTGCGCGCAGCGGGCCGGTTGACGCAGAGGCCGATTCGGCCGCCTGCGTCAGCACCTCCGCCGGCACGGCCGGACCGGACGGCGGGCGCAACTCCTCGATCCGAGCCTCGAGTTCGCGGCCGTCCAGACGCGTCAGGTCCACCGGGGCCGACCACAGCACGCGCTTGGCGGCCTGGGTCGGCAGGTCCTGGCGCAGCAGGCCCAGCATCGAGTTCGAGGCGATGAGCACCAGCGCGTCACAGCGGCCGCCGCGCACGCCGTCGTCCAGGGCCTGCGCCAGTTCATGGGCGAAGCGCTGGTGCTCGCGCTCCTTCAACGAGGTGCGCGGCGAGAAGCTGACGGTGCCGGTGTGGCCCTTGCTCGCGCGTCCGAGGTCGCCGTAGGCCAGCGACTCGGCGCGCAGCCGCGTCTGCGGGTGCACCCAGGCCTGCACCTGCGTCAGGCGGCCGTCGGGCCGCTCCTGCTCGAACAGCCGCGCGCGTGAGCCGTCGGCCACCAGAATCCATGTCGGTTTCATCGTTCGGGACTCCCTTGCCGCCCTCCACGGCGGCGTGCTGCGGTCGACTGTGGCGGCGCCGCGCGCACCGCGCTTGCGGGCACTCAAGCCGACGGCGCGCCGCGCCGCGAAGATCGACACGCAGTCCCGCACCACGCAGCGCACCGCAGTGCCTGTGGGGGCGTGGCCACCAAGCGCGCAGGCGCCGCGCCGTCAGCCCACGGGCGTGCCGGCGTCGCCCGCCCCATCGTGACCGATCGGATCAGGAAGAGGAAGGAACGTGATGAAGACCGACAGCGAACTGAAGAAGGACGTGCTGGCCGAACTCGAGTGGGACCCGGAGATCAACGCCGCGTCGATCGGCGTGGGTGTCAAGGACGGGGTGGTCACGGTCAGCGGGCACCTCGACACCTACGCCGAGAAGTTCGCGATCGAGCGCGCGCTGCGCCGCATCGTCGGCGTCAAGGCCATCGCGATGGAGGTGGATGTGACGCTGGCGCCGCAGCACCGGCGCAGCGACAGCGAGATCGCCGCGGCGGCGGCCGATGCGCTGAAGTGGCAGGCCCGACTGCCGTCGGAGCGCCTGCGCGTGACGGTCGAGCACGGCTGGGTGCACCTGTCGGGCGAGGTCGACTGGGAGTTCCAGCGCCGTGCGGCCGAGAAGGCGCTGCGTCCGCTGACCGGCGTGGTGGGCGTGAGCAACGAGATCATGCTGGCGGCCAAGGCCGCGCCGGGCGATCTGTCCTCGCGCATCGAGCAGGCCCTCCAGCGCCAGGCGCTGCGCGAGGCGCGGCGCATCGAGGTCGCCGTCGACGGCGCGAAGGTCACGCTGCGCGGTCAGGTCCACTCCTGGCAGGAGCGGGATGCGGCGCAGGGGGCGGTCTGGGCGGCGCCCGGCGTGCGCACCGTCGTCAACGAACTCAACGTGTCGGGCTGAGGCCGGAAGGCCCGCGGCCCGACCCCCGGCGCACGGGCTTGGCGGGGGCTTGGTCGGCGGGCCGGGCAAGCCCGCGCTTCACTGCCGCATCGCGCGCGACAGCAGCACCACCGGCAGCAGGCCGACGGCGACGATGGCCAGCGAAGGCAGGGCGGCTTCGGCCAGGCGTTCGTCGCGCGCCAGGTTGTAGGCCACCACGGCCAGCGTGTCGCTGCCGAAGGGCCGCAGCACCAGCGTGGCGGGCAGTTCCTTCATCACGTCGACGAACACCAGCAGCAGCGCCGCCAGCACCGGACGGCGCAGCAGCGGCAGGTGCAGGCGCAGGAAGATGCGCGCGCGGCCGGCGCCGAGCATGCGGGCGGTCTCGTCGACCGAGCCGGGCACGCGTGCATAGCCGGCCTCCACCGACTGCATCGCCACCGCGGTGAATCGCACCAGATAGGCGTACATCACGCCCAGCAGCGTGCCGGTGAAGACCGGCGCCAGGCCGAGGTCGGGCCAGCGCTGCTGCGCCCAGCCCAGCGGCATCAGGATGCCGATGGCCACCACCGCGCCCGGCACTGCGTAGCCGAGTGACAGCAGACGCGCGCCGGCGGCCAGCGCCGCGTCGCCTCGACCGGCGCGCTGGCGCAGCGCGAAGGCCAGCACCACTGCTGTGATCGTGGCCACCAGCGCCGCGCTGCCGGCCAGCCGGAAGGTGGCCCAGGCCCACTGCGCGAAGCGCGCCAGCGGCAGGCCGACCTCGCCGTACACCGCCTCGCGCCACAGCATGGCCACCAGCCAGCCCACCGGCAGCACGAAGCCCAGCAGCACCGGCGTCGCGCACAGCACCACGGCCAGCGCGGCCCTTCCGCCGCGCAGCAGCACAGGGCGGGCCTCGCCCGACTGGGTCGATCCCGAGCGGCTGGCCGCGAAGCGCATGCGCGACTGCGCGCGGCGCTCCAGCGCCAGCAGCAGCGCCACCAGCGCCAGCAGCACCGACGCCAGTTGGGAGGCCGCCACCGGATCGTTCATCGACAGCCAGGCCCGGTAGATGCCGGTGGTGAAGGTGGTCAGGCCGAAGTAGGCGCCGACGCCGTAGTCGGCCAGCGTCTCCATCAGCGCCAGCGCGACGCCGGCCACGACCGCCGGCCGCGCCAGCGGGAGCGCCACCGTCAGCAGACGCCTGCGCAAGCCAGCGCCCAGCAGGCGCGCCGCCTCCATCATCTGCACCGCACGCTCGGTCAGCGCGGCCCTCGTGAGCAGATACACATACGGATACAGACACAGCACGAACAGCAGCACCGCGCCGCCGAGGCTGCGCACGTCGGGCCACAGCGCGCCGCGCCAGCCGAACTGCTCACGCAAGGCCATCTGCAGCAGCCCCGCGGGCTGCAGTGCATCCGTGGCCGCATAGGCCAACACGTAGGCCGGCATGGCCATCGGCAGCAGCAGCGCCCACTCGAACAGGCCTCGGCCGGGAAATCGGAACAGGGCCACCGCCACGGCCGTGGCCACCCCCAACAGCGCCGTGCCGACGGCCACGCCCACGGCCAGCGCCAGCGACTGCCAGGCGTAGCCCGGCAGCACGGTGCTCCACTGGTGTCGCAACACGGCCAGCGCCTGGTCATCGAAGGCCAGCCAGGCGCCCAGAATGGCCGCCACCGGCACGGCCAGCAGCAGGGCATACAGGCTCAGCAGCACACGCATCGATTCTCCAGGCGGGGCCGGGGCCGCGCACATCTGCGAAGAATGAGAACAATCCTCATTTGGCTATCATAGGGGGATGTTCCTCACCCTCGACGCCGCCAGCGTCCGCTACGCCCGCCACAATGCTGACCGGCCGGCCGTCGACCGCGTTTCGCTGGCGCTGTCCGACGGTCAGATCGGTGTGCTGATCGGGCCCTCGGGGTGCGGCAAGACCTCGCTGCTGCGCGCGGTCGCCGGGCTCGAGCCGCTGTCCGAAGGGGGCCTGACGATGGCCGGTCGGGTGCTGTCCGACCCGGGCGCCGGGGTGCACGTGCCCGCCGAGGAGCGGCGCATCGGCATGGTCTTCCAGGACTACGCGCTGTTCCCGCACCTGAGCATCGCCGACAACATCGCCTTCGGCATCCACCACCTGCCGCGCGCGCAGCGCCAGGCACAGGTGCAGCGCATGCTGGATCTGGTGGGGCTGTCGCACACGGCGCGCCGTCTGCCGCACCAGTTGTCGGGCGGGCAGCAGCAGCGCATCGCGCTGGCCCGTGCGCTGGCGCCGCAGCCGCAACTGCTGCTGCTGGACGAGCCCTTCTCCAGCCTGGATGTCGATCTGCGCGAGCGCCTGGCGCAGGATGTACGCCAGATCCTGAAGGACCACTGCACCACGGCGCTCGTGGTCACGCACGACCAGTACGAGGCCTTCGCCCTGGGCGACGTGATCGGTGTGATGAACCGCGGCCGGCTCGAGCAGTGGGACGAGGCCTATGCGCTGTACCACCGGCCGGCCACGCGCTTCGTTGCACAGTTCATCGGCCACGGCGTGTTCGCGCCGGCGCAGATCGTCGCCTGCGCGCACGGCCCGTGCGTGCACACGCCGGTGGGTGAGCTCGACGACCCCGAGGGCTGCCCCGAGCCCGCCGTCTACCCCGACGGTCACTGCGATGTGCTGCTGAGGGCCGACGACATCGTGCACGACGATGCCTCGCCGGTGAAGGCGCGCATCGAGCGCAAGGCCTTCCGCGGCTCGGAGTTCCTGTACACCCTGCGCCTGGAAAGCGGCGAGCAGGTGATGGCGCACGTGCCCTCGCACCACGACCACCATGTCGGCGAGTGGATCGGTATTCGCGCGCTGGTCGACCATGTCGTGACCTTCGACCGTACCCCGGCCTGATCCCTCGCCCCGTGCGCTCCACCGGGCCCACGCGCCCGCGGCGCCGACGCGCCCAGGGGCTGCGGCGTTCGCGCAGGGAAACTTTCCGGACGGGCGCGACTCAAAAGACGGCAGTCATATACTGGACCGAAGGATGACTTCGGGGCTCGCCGAAGCGCCGTCGGCAGGCGCAGGCCGGCCTCGGGCCGAGGTCCGACAACACACAGGATGACCATGGGTGCCAAATTGAAGGTCGCCGGTTTCATCGCCATCGGCGCGATGGTCGGCGCGCTCGCCACGATGCAGGTGCAGGCCGTCGCGCAGCGTGCGATGGCGCCACTGCCGCTGGAGGAGCTTCAGCAACTCGCCGCAGTCTTCGGCATCGTCAAGAGCGACTACGTCGAGCCGGTCGATGAGAAGAAGCTCATCTCCGACGCCATCGCCGGCATGGTCTCCGGCCTGGACCCGCACTCCCAGTACTTCGACAAGAAGGCCTTCAAGGAATTCCGCGAGGGCACCAGCGGCAAGTTCGTCGGCGTGGGCATCGAGATCGGCATGGAGGAGGGGCTGGTCAAGGTCGTCTCGCCGATCGAGGGCTCGCCCGCTTTCCGCGCCGGCATCAAGTCCGGTGACCTGATCACCCGCATCGACGAGACCGCCGTCAAGGGCCTGTCGATGAACGACGCGGTCAAGCGCATGCGCGGCGAGCCCAACACCCGCGTGGTGCTGACGATTTTCCGCCGCGCCGAGAACCGCACCTTCCCGGTGACCATCGTGCGCGAGGAGATCCGCGTCCAGAGCGTGCGCGCCAAGGTGGTCGAGCCCGGTTACGGCTGGGTGCGCGTCAGCCAGTTCCAGGACCGCACCGTCGAAGACTTCGTGCGCAAGGTCGAGGAGTTGTACAAGGCGCAGCCCGACATGAAGGGTCTGGTGCTCGATCTTCGCAACGACCCGGGCGGCCTGCTCGACGGCGCCGTGGCCATCAGCGCGGCCTTCCTGCCGCCGGACGTGCCGGTGGTGTCGACCAACGGCCAGTTGCCCGACTCGCGCGCCGTCTTCAAGGCCGCGCCTGAGTACTACGTGCGGCGCGGCGGTGCCGACCCGCTCAAGCGGCTGCCGGCCGCCCTCAAGGACGTGCCGCTGGTGGTGCTGGTCAACGAGGGCTCGGCGTCGGCCAGCGAGATCGTCGCCGGCGCGCTGCAGGACTACAAGCGCGCCACCATCATGGGGGCGCAGACCTTTGGCAAGGGCTCGGTGCAGACGGTGCGCCAGCTCGGCCCGGACACCGCGCTGAAGATCACCACGGCGCGCTACTACACCCCCAGCGGGCGCTCGATCCAGGCCAAGGGCATCGTCCCCGACATCTGGCTCGACGAGACCGCCGACGGCAATGTCTTCGCGGCGCTGCGCACGCGTGAGGCCGACCTCGAGAAGCACCTGTCCGACGGTGCCGGCGACAAACGCGACGCCGCGCGCGACAAGGCCCGCGCCGAGGAGCGCAAGCGCCTGGAAGACCAACTGGCGCGCCAGCGCGACGCCATCCGCCCGCTGCCTGAGTTCGGCAGCGCCGAGGATTTCCAGTTGCAGCAAGCGCTGAACCACCTGCGCGGCAAGCCGGTGCTGGCGAGCAAGACCGCCACCGAACGCAAGCCTGGTACCGAGAACAACTGAAGATCCCGGCGGGCTCGGCATGGCAGGCAGGTCGCCCCGTCAGGCGACAGCCGGCTCGGGCCCCTCCCCATGCCCGAGGCCAGCGTCGGCCGGCGATGCAGGCCGGACAGGCCCGCCCCTGTCCTGCCCGCAAGGCGCTGACCGCTGCCCAGGCCGTGCGCGGGGTTCGGCCGAAAAGCGTGCCGGCCTGCCGATGCGGCGCTCGAAACCACCCTGGACCGACACCAGAGCCGGTACCGCGCTCGGTCGTCAACGCATCCCGGTGTCATGATGCAGCGCACTGCGGTCAGCCTGATCGGCGCGCCCACCGACGTGGGCGCCGGCTCGCTCGGCGCCCGTCTCGGGCCTGACGCCCTGCGTGTGGCGGGCCTGGCGCAGGCGCTGTGCGCGCACGACGTCGACGTCGTCGATCGGGGCAACCTCAGCGGTCCGCCGAACCCGCAGGCCCCGCCCGTGGCCGGGCACCGTCACCTGCCCGAGGTGACCGAATGGTGCCGCCGCGCCGCCGACGCGGTGCGCGCGGAGCTGCGGTGTGGACGCCTGCCGATGCTGCTGGGCGGGGACCACAGCGTGGCGATCGGCTCGATCGGCGCGGTGGCGGCGCACTGCAGGGCCGTCGGGCGGCCACTGCGCGTGCTGTGGCTGGACGCGCACGCCGACTTCAACACCTGCGAACTCACGCCCAGCGGCAACCTGCACGGCATGCCCGTGGCCGTGCTGTGCGGGCACGGGCCGCAGGCGCTGACCGCGCTGGCCGGGCCGGCGCCGGCCTTGCGGGTCGAGGACATCCGGCAGGTCGGCATCCGCAGCGTCGACGCGGGCGAGCGACGCTTCGTCCATGCGCAGCGGCTCGAGGTGTTCGACATGCGCCACGTCGACGAGCACGGCATGGCCGCGACGATGGCGCAGGCACTGGCCGGCATGGCGCCGGGCACGCACTTGCATGTGAGCTTCGACGTCGACTTCCTCGACCCGGGCATCGCCCCGGGCGTGGCGACCACCGTGCCCGGCGGCCCCACCTGGCGCGAGGCGCAGTTGTGCATGGAGATGATCGCCGACACCGGCGCACTCGCGAGTCTCGACGTGGTCGAGCTCAACCCGGCACTGGACGAGCGCAACCGCACCGCGGTGCTGGTCGTGGACCTGATCGAGAGTCTGTTCGGCAAGAGCACGCTGATGCGCATGCGGTAGAGACCTGCGGCCCGGGACGGGCTATGGCGAGTCTGCTGCCGGCGCGCTGGCACAGCGCGTGGCGATCTGGTCCAGCGTGCGCAGGCGTGGGCCCTCGGTGTCGCCGATGGACACGCCCAGCCGCTGCTCGATCGCGGTGAGGAAGTCCAGCCAGTCGGCCGAGTCCAGATCGACCTGCTCGCGCAGGGGAGCCCCGGGGTCGATGGTTGCGGGGTCGATCTCCGGTGCGATGTCAGCGAGGATCTGCAGCAACATGGCGCGCCGGTCGGCAGGTGGATCGGTGCGGGGTCCCCGCTTCACGGCCCGACCCTTCCCATCGGGCCCGCCTTGGGCACCTGCCCGTCGGTCTGTCCGTCTGGTGTGGCCGCCGGCGGAGTCTGCCCGGGGCGCGCGCCATCGAGGGCCACCGGGTGCTGCAGCCACTTCGCCAGCGTGCGCAGCAGTGCCGCGCCGCGGTGGCCGTCGCTGACGCGGTGGTCGGCGCTGAGCGTGGCCGTCAGCACCGGGCACGGGCGTAGCCCCTCGGGCGTCGACCAGGGCCGGTCGGTGACGCGGCCGTAGCCGATCAGCGCGACCTGCGGCGGGTGGATGATGCCCAGCACCTGCTGCACGCCGGTCTCGCCCAGGTCGGTGACGGTCAGCGTGGCCTCGCTGAGTTCGGCGGCGCGCAGCGTGCCCGCGCGGGCGCGGCGGATCAGGTCGCGCAGCGCCTGGCTCAGGGTGGCGAGATCCCTCTGCCCGGCGTCGTGCAGGGCGGGGGCGACCAGTCCGCCGCCGCGCAGCGCGATGGCCACGCCCGGGTGGACGGCAGGCGCCGGGTGCCAGGCCCCGTCGGTCCAGTGGCCGCTGAAGCCGGGATGCGTGGCCGCTGCCAGCGCCGCGGCCTTCAGGCGCAGCGCCGCCGCCAGCAGGCGTTGCGAGGGCGGGCGCCCGGCGTTGCGTGCCTCCAGCCAGCGCGTCGCCGCCTCGAAAGACAGGTCTTCGGCCAGATACAGGTGCGGGATCTCGCGCTTGGCCCGCGCCATGGCCGTGGCCGTGACCTGCTGCATCGCGGCCAGCCGTGCGGATGGGTCCGCTGCCGCTGATGTGGCCGCAGCCCTCGCCGTCCCCGATGCCGTGTCCGCTTCGGTTTCGGATTCGGATTCGGTTTCGGTTTCGGTTTCGGTTTCGGTTTCGGCTGGCGCTCCAGCCACCCGCAGCCGCGCGATCGGCGTGCCCACGGGCATGCGCGTGCCGGGCTCGGCCAGCAGGGCCTGCACCGTGCCCTCGTGCCAGGACTCCACCTCGACCGCGGCCTTGGCCGTGTCGACGAGCGCGACGATCTGCCCGCGGTGCACCCGGTCGCCCACGGCCACCTTCCACTGCAGCAGCGTGCCGTCGTCCATGTCGGCGCCGAGCGAGGGCAGGGTCAGGTCGACCAGGGGGGCGGGTGGCGGGACGCCCGCGACGCCCGCGACGTCCACCCGGGCGGCGCCGCCGGCGCCAGCCGAAGTCGATGGCACCCTTGTCGACCCTCGGGGCGGCTCGATGCCCGCTGCCCAGGCCTTCCTGGCCGCGCTGGCGACGTCCCGCTCGGTGCCCGGCGCTGGCGGCGCGGCTTCCTCCGGCGCCGCCAGGGTGGCGGGCAGGCGTGCCGCGTCCGCCGCCGTGTTGGGGCCTTCCCACGCCAGCGCCCGGCCCGGCACGGCGCACAGCGCCCGCGCCGCCTCGATGATGCGCGGCGGCATCGGCAGCGCGGCCTCTTCCATGTGTCGGGCGTAGGGCATCGGCACCTCGGCGCTGCACACGCGCTGAGGGGGCGCGGCCAGCAGGTGCGACGCCGTCTCGGCCACCTGGGCGACGATTTCGGCGGCCAGGCTGCCGCTGCGCCAAGCCTCGTCGACCACCAGCAGCCGGCGCGTGCGCGCCACCGACTCGATGACAGTCGTGATGTCGAGCGGGCGCAGCACGCGCAGGTCGACGACCTCGGCCTCCAGGCCCTCGTCGGCCAGTCGCCGTGCCGCCTCCAGGGCGCGCGGCAGGCAGCCGCCCCAGGCCACGATGCTCAGGTCGCGCCCGGGGCGGCGCACCCGGGCCCGGGCGATGTCGACCTCGGGCGGCGGGTCGGGCAGCTCGCCTTCGAGGTTGTAGAGCTGCGCGTGCTCGAAGATCAGCACCGGGTCGGGTAGCTGCAGCGCCGGCCACAGCATGCCGCGGGCGTCCTCCAGCGTGGCCGGCGCCAGCACGCGCAGCCCGGGCACGTGCGCGTACCAGCCCTCCAGGCTGTGCGAGTGCTGCGCCGCCAGTTGCCGTCCGGCCCCGGTGGCCATGCGGATCACCAGCGGCACGGCGCACTGCCCGCCCGACATGTGGCGCAGCAGCGCTGCAGTGTTGACGATGGGGTCCATCGCCAGCAGGCTGAAGTTCACGGTCATGATCTCGACGATGGGCCGCGCGCCGCCCAGCGCCGCGCCCACGCCGGCGCCGACGAAGCCCAGCTCCGACAGGGGCGCGTCACGCACCCGCGCCTCGCCGAACTCGGCCAGCAGCCCCTGGGTGACGGCGTAGCTGCCGCCGTAGCGGCCGACGTCCTCGCCCATGACGAACACGCGTGGGTCGCGCGACAGCGCCTCGCGGTGGGCCTCGCGCAGGGCTGCGCGGTAGGAGGTGCGGGTCATCGCGACTTGGGCGCTTGGGCCCGCCGGTTCACCGCCCTGGCCCGCGAGCGCCTGGCGTCGCCCCCCGCCCGGCGCTGCACGGCCGCCAGCGCCCTCACGCCACCACCCCCCGCAGCAGATCTTCCACCGCCTCGTCGTGCCCGGCCTGCGCATAGGCCACGGCGTCCTCGACCTCGGCGTCGGCCTGGCGCGACAGCTCTTCCCAGCCGGCCGGTTCGAGCAGGCCCTCCTGAAACAGCCGGTCACGGAAGGTGCTCACCGGATCGTGGCGCTTCCAGCGCTCGACCTCGGCGGCGTCGCGGTACAGCCCAGGGTCGAACATCGAATGCGCGCGGAAGCGGTAGGTGTGAAGCTCCAGGAAGACCGGCCCGCCCGTCTCGCGCACCTGCGCCACCGCCTGGCGAGCGGCCTCGTACACCGTCAGCACCTGCATGCCCGGCACCTGCGCGGCCGCCACCGTGTGCGCGCGCGCCTTGACCGTCAGGTCGATCTGCGCCTGGCTGCGCGCCAGCGCCGTGCCCATCGCGTAGAGGTTGTTCTCGCAGATGAACAGCACCGGCAGGGTCCACAGCGCGGCCAGGTTCAGCGCCTCGTGGAAGGCGCCTTCGGCGACCGCGCCCTCGCCGAAGAAGACGGCGGTGATCGCATCCTGTGCGGGCCGACCAGGCGATGCGTGGCCCGCGGGGGCGCCGCCGGCCGGGACGTCGGCCGTCCCTGCCGCACCCGCCGCACCCGCCGCACCCGCTACATCCGCCACATCCGCCACATCCGCCACATCCGCCGCCCCTGCCGCCCCTGCCGCCCCTGCCGCCCCTGCCGCTCTCGTCGCGGCGGCCTGCGCGCCCAGCCGCCCGGCCAGCGCCAGCCCCACCGCCAGCGGCAGCCCGGCGCCGACGATGGCCTGCCCGCCGTGGAAGCGGCGCCGCGCGTCGAACAGGTGCATTGAGCCGCCGCGGCCGCGGCAGCAGCCTTCGACGCGGCCGAACATCTCGGCCATGAGGGCGCGCATCGGCATGCCGCGCAGCAGCGCGTGCCCGTGCTCGCGGTAGGTGCCCACGACGTGGTCGTCGTCGCGCAGGTGCGGCATCACCCCGGCGCACACCGCCTCCTCGCCCACCAGCAAGTGCAGGAAGCCGCGGATGCGGCCCTCGCCGTAGAGCTGCGCGCAGCGCTCCTCCAGCCGGCGCACGCGCAGCATGTCGTGCAGCAGCCGCCGGCACAGTCCGGCGCCCGCCGCCTGCGGCGTGGCCGGCCGCGCGTCAGCCCGGCCGAACAGCGGGCCGACGACGGCAGGCGCGGTGTCGGGCGTCATGCCGTGTCGGGGCCCGACTCGAGCGTGGAGGTGTCGCCCTCGGGCAGGCCCAGGGCGCGCGCCTTGAGCAGCCGGCGCATGATCTTGCCGCTGCGCGTGTGCGGCAGCACCGAGGCGAACTCGATCGACTTCGGCGCCACCGCGGCGCCGAGTTGGGTGCGTGCGTGCGCCAGCAGCGCGCGGCGCGTGGCCTCGTCGGGCTCGAAGCCCGGGTGCAGCGTGACGTAGGCGCGCACGCTCTCACCCAGCAGCGCGTCGGGCAGGCCGACCACGGCGGCCTCGACCACGGCCGGGTGCGCCATCAGGCAGCTCTCTACCTCGAAGGGCCCGATCAGGTGACCGGCCGACTTGATCAGGTCGTCGGCACGGCCGACGAACCAGTAGCAGCCGTCGGCGTCGCGGCGCGCGAGGTCGCCGCTGAGGTACCAGTCGCCGCCGGCATCCGACGCGAAGCACTTGGCGTAGCGCGCCGGCTCACCCAGGTAGCCGCGGAACATCGACGGCCAGCCCGGGCGCAAGGCCAGCTCCCCCGGGGTGTCGGGGGTGCCGATCACCTGCACCGTGCCGTCTTCGCGGCGCGCGACGATGGCGGCCTCCACGCCTGGCAGCGGCCGCCCCATCGAGCCGGGCTTGATGTCCTGGGCGATGGTGTTGGCGATCATGATGCCGCCGGTCTCGGTCTGCCACCAGTTGTCGTGGATCGGCTGGCCCAGCACCTGCTCGCCCCACAGCACCGCGCCCGCGCCCAGCGGCTCGCCCACGCTGGCGACGAAGCGCAGTGCCGGGCGGCGGAAGCCCGCGGCGAGTTCGGCCCCGGCGCGCATCAGCATGCGGATGGCCGTGGGCGCGGTGTACCAGACGGTGACGCGCTGCTCCTGCAGGATGGTGTACCAGCGCACCGGGTCGAATTCGGCCTCGTCGACCAGCAGCGTGACCCCGTGCACCAGCGGGGCGATCACGCCGTAGGACATGCCGGTGACCCAGCCCGGGTCGGCGGTGCACCAGAACACGTCGTCCGGGTGCAGGTCCAGTGCGTGCAGCCCCGTGGCCCAGTGCGTCAGCACGGCTTCGTGCACATGGATCGCGCCCTTGGGCCGACCGGTGGTGCCGCTGGTGAAGTGAAGCAGCGCCGGCTCGTCGGGCGCGGTGGGGACGCAGTCGAATCGGTCGGCGGCGGTGGCCATCAGCGGGGGCAGGGCGCTCGTGCCCGGCGGGGTGTCCTCGGCCGAGGTGGCGTCGGCGATGAAGACCTGTGACAGCCCGGGCAGGCGCTCGCGCAGCGGCTGCACCTTGCGCCGGTAGAGGCTGGCCGTGGTCAGCAGCGCGCGCGCCTCACCCAGCGTCATGCGTGTGGCGATGGGCTCGGGCCCGAAGGCGGGGTACAGCGGACACACCACCAGCCCGGCCTTGAGCGCGCCCAGCACCGCCACGTGCAGCGCCGGCACACGCGGGGCCAGCACGAACAGGCGGTCGCCGCGTACCAGCCCGGCGTCGCGCAGCACGTGGGCGAAGCGGCTGGCCGCGGCGTCCAGGTCGCGGTAGCTCAGGTCGCGCACCTCGCCCTCGGCGCCCAGCCAGCGCAGGGCGGTGTGGGCCGCGCGCGGGCCGCGCGCGTGCCGAGCCACCGCCTCGTGCGCGATGTTCAGCGCCCCGGCAGGCAGGCCTTCCAGGGCGGCGCGAGCGTCGTCCCAGGAGAAGTCGGCCCGCGCAGCGTCCAGATCCGGCATGTTGGGCGGCACGGGCAGGGCGCGCAGGTCCTTGCGGAGCGTCGCGATCGCGGCGCGCATCGGGAGGGAGGCGGTGTCGTTCACGGGCGGGCTCCTTCGATCGATGTGACGACGAGCCGGCAGCCGACTGGCGATCGCGTGACGGTCCGCCGGCCACCGCGCGACGGCCGTGTGCCGCTCGGGGGCGGGCCGAAGGTGCCCGGGCGCCGCGTCGTCTTCATGCGAGGGCCAGGGTGTCGGGTTCGCGCGCACGCCGGTCGCACAGCGCGGCGCCCAGGGCCTGATCGACGGTGTCGAGCCACACGAACTGCAGCGCCCGCCGCGCCTCGTCGGGGATGTCGACCAGGTCCTTGCGGTTGCGCGCCGGCAGCAGCACGGTGCGCACGCCGGCGCGCTGCGCCGCGAGCACCTTCTCCTTGATGCCGCCCACCGGCAGCACCAGGCCGCGCAGGCTGATCTCGCCGGTCATCGCCACGTCGGGGCGCACCGGCCGGTTGGCGAACAGCGAGGCCAGCGCCACACACATCGCCACCCCGGCGCTCGGTCCGTCCTTGGGGATGGCGCCAGCCGGCACGTGCAGGTGCACGTCCACGTGGTCCAGCATGCCGGCGGGGATGCCGATGGCGTGGGCCTGCGACTTGATCAGGGTCAGCGCGGCCTGCGCGCTCTCCTTCATCACCTCGCCGAGCTGCCCGGTGAGGATCAGCCGGTCGCTGCCGGGCACGCGCGTGGCTTCGACGAAGAGGATGTCGCCGCCGGCCGGGGTCCACGCCAGCCCCGTGGCCACGCCCGGCAGGCCGGTGCGCAACGCGGTCTCGTGCTCGAAGGGCGCGGGGCCGAGGATGGCCTCCAGGTCACCGGCGCCGATGCGGATCGGCTCGGCCTGCGGCGCCGTGCCGTGCGCCACCTGGGTGGCCGCGTGACGCATCAGGCGCCCGATCTCGCGCTCGAGCTGGCGCACGCCGGCTTCGCGCGTGTGGCCGGCGGCAACGGCGCGCAGTGCGTCGTCATCGACCTGCACCTGCTGCATCGCCAGCCCGCAGGCCTCGCGCTGGCGCTGTACCAGATAGCGCTGCGCGATCTGCAGCTTCTCCTCCAGGGTGTAGCCGGGCAGGTCGATCACCTCCATGCGGTCGCGCAGCGGCGAGGGGATCGCGTCGATGACGTTGGCCGTGGCGATGAAGACCACGCGGCTCAGGTCGAAGGGCAGGCCGAGGTAGTGGTCGCGGAAGGTCCCGTTCTGCTCCGGGTCCAGCACCTCCAGCAGGGCCGAGGCCGGGTCGCCACGCAGGCTGGTGCCGAGCTTGTCGACCTCGTCGAGCATCATCACGCAGTCGCGGGCGCCGGCGCGCTTGAGGCCCTGGACGATGAGCCCGGGCAGGGCGCCGATGTAGGTGCGGCGGTGGCCGCGGATCTCGGCCTCGTCGTGCACGCCGCCCAGTGACACCCGGACGAAGGGGCGCCCGATCGCCCGCGCGATGCTCTGGCCGAGCGAGGTCTTGCCCACCCCGGGCGGGCCTGCAAAGCACAGGATGGGCGCCCGCCCGGTCGGATTGAGCTTCTTCACCGCCAGGTATTCGAGGATGCGGCGCTTGACCTTGGGCAGGCCGTGGTGGTCGGCCTCCAGCGTGGCGCGCGCCTCGCCCAAGTCGATGGCCAGCGGGGCTGGCTCGGCCCAGGGCAGCTCGGTCACCCACTCCAGCCAGGTGCGCAGCATCGAGGCCTCGCCTCCCGCCTCGCCCATGCGCTTGAGGCGCTGCAGTTCCTTGCGCGCCTGCAGGTCGGCGTCGGCCGGCATCTTCGCCTGCGCGATCGCTTCCTCCAGGCGCTGGAAGTCCTGCGCCTGTTCGCCGTTCTCACCGAGCTCGTGCTTGATCGCCCGCAACTGCTCCTGCAGCAGCACGCGGCGCTGGCGGTCGTCGAACTGCTCCTTGGTGCGTGCGCCGATCTCCTGCGACAGGCGCAGCACCTGCAGCCGGTGGGTGACCAGGCCGAGCACGCGCTCGAGCCGCTTCTCCACCGAGACGGTCTCGAGCAGGTCCTGCTTGACGGCAGTGTCGACGTCGACCAGGCTGGCGGCCAGATCCGCCAACTGCGCTGGCGAGGCCGTGGCCTGCATCACCTGCGAGAGTTCGGCGGGAACGCTGGGCAGCAGCGACAGGATCTCGGCGCCGCGCTCGCGCAGTTGCAGGGCCAGGGCCTCGGCTTCGGGCGAGGGGCGCTCGCCGACGCCGCTGTCCGGTACGGCCTCGACGCGGGCCGTCATGAAGGACCGCCCGGGCTCCAGGTCGAGCAGCCGCACGCGCTGCACGCCCTGACACACGACATGGATCTGGCCTTCCTCGGCGCGGCTGTGCTGCACCACACGGGCCAGCGTGCCGACGCGGAACAGGTCGGACAGCGCCGGGTCGTCGACCTGCGGATCCTTCTGGAGCACGACCAGGAAGGGCGACGAACCGGCCAGTGCCTGCGCGATCGCTGCCACCGAGCGGGGCCTGCCGACGGTGATCGGCGCCAGCAGCAGCGGGAACAGCACGAGGTTGCGCATCGGCACCAGCGGCACGACATCCGCGGGCAGGGCTTCGACCGGGGGTTGGGCGGTGGGGTCTCGGGCCGTCAAGGCAGGTTTCTCCAAGGGTTCCGACCGGTTCGGGAATGGACGCTCAATGCGCCATCCACACCGGCAGCGTCATGCTCTGCAGCACCGTGCGCGTGGCGCCGCCCAGCAGCCACTCGCGGGTGCGACTGCGGCCGTAGCAGCCCATCACCAGCAGGTCGGCGTCGACATGGGCGGCCAGCGAGAGCAGCTGTTCGCCGATGTCGGCATGGGCATCGCCCTGCGGTGTGTGGCGGGCCCGCACGCCGTGGGCCTGCAGCCAGTCCTCCAGCGCCGACGCCGGGGCGGGCGTGTCGTCGGTTTCCGCCGGCTGCACGCGCGCCTCGCCGCTTTCGCGCCAGTGGGCCACCTCCACATGCTCGGCCTGCCGCAGCAGCGGCAGCGCGGTGGCCAGCGCGCGCGCCGCCTCGCGCGCTGGCTTCCAGGCCACCAGGACGCGCCGGCCGACCGCCTGGAAGTGCCCCACCCGCGGCACCACCAGCACGGGGCATCCCGAGTCCGCCACCACGGCGGGCACGAAGTCGGCGGGCACGCCCCAGGCCAGCGCGTCCTCGGGGTCGCGCTGGCCCAGCACGACCAGATCGCTGCACAGCGCGCGTGCGCTGAAGGCTGTGGTCGCTGCCCCCCAGCCAGTGTTGCCGAGCTCTGTGGCGTCGTGCCAGCGCATCGGGGCCCCGGGCCGCATCGCCTCGCGGTCGTACAGGCCGCGAGCGCCGCGCCGACGCTCCGCCTCGGCCTCCTGCAGCAGGACACCGGCGCCGGCGTCGCCCAGGGCGCTCATCGGCATCTCCGCCCATACCGGCGTGACCGCGTGCATGGCCAGCAGGGTCGCGCCGGCCCGGCCGGCCAGTCGACGTGCCAGCGCCAAGCGCTCGGCGCTGCGCGGCGAGCCGTCCAGATGCACGAGCAGGCGCCGCCAGGGCAGAGGGGCGGTGTCGTACGGGGAGATCGCGTGGGAGTCGCCGGGGGCGGCCGCGGGCGCCGACGGGTGTCGGCCGGTCTGGCGGGTCGCAGCGCTCGTGTCGTTCACGGCGCGTGCTCAGAAGCGGCTGATGATGCCGGCACTGACCAGATCGGTGTCGAACTTGTCGCCCCCGAACTTCACGCGCACGCGCTCGAATTCAAGACGTGCACTCAGCGTCTTGGTGAAATCCCAGCCGATGCCCAGGCCCCAGGCCGGGCGGACATGGCTCTCCCGGTCGGGCGCGCCGAGGTCGGCCACCGCCGCCACGCCGCTGCCGCGCATCCACGCCAGCCCCGCCTTGCCGAACGCCGAGAAGGCCCCGCTGCGCACCTGCCCCAGCCCATACAGGCTGGCGCCATAGGCCTTGAAGGTGTTCGACACGGTGGCCGCCCCGACCGTCCCCGACAGGTCGGCGTCGCCGTGGTGGCGCACATCGAGCTCGACGCCGAAGTTGGGATGGACCATGTAGCCCCCGAACAGCTTCCAGCCGATGCCGCTGCGGTCGCAGACGGTCGCGCCGGTGCAGTTCAGGTCGTACTTGGAGGCGCCGATCGAGGCGCCGGCATAGGCCTGGCCGGTGGCCATGCCCTGGGCGGCGACCCAGGGGGTGATCAGGGTCAGCGCGGCAAGAGCGAGGGGTCGGAGGGGAAGACGTGTCATCGCGAAGGACTCCTGCGAGGGGCCAGCCGGGGCGGCGGCGACAGACGGATGTTCGGCGGGAGCGGTGGGTACTCGATTGCGGGTGCGCAAGGCCGATGTGCCCAGCCCGCCCGGCGTGCGGTCATGGGTCGAAATGGTCGTCCGCGCGTGCGGGATGGCAGGACAATTTCCAGTAAACAGCGTTTTCAAACGTAAGTCTTAAAACGTCGCATCATCGTGACCCTTTCCCGAGTCCTGACACCATGGCCCCTACCCTTCACATGCGCACCTCTTGCCCGCCTGTCCGTGGCCGGTTTCGAGGGGTTTTCCTGGCCTTGGTGCGCGCGCCGCGCGACGGTGATGTCCTGGGCGGCCCGGCACGCGCTCGGGGGCCGGCTTCCCTTGCGATCGCGGCGCTGGTCGGGCTGTGCCTGGCCGGGCTGCCCGTCGGGGACGTCCGTGCGCAGCCGGTCGCGTCGGGCTACACGCAGCCGGTGCAGGAGCTGAAACTCAGCATGACCACCGCCGGGCGCGTCGAGGCCTTGATGGTCCGCGAGGGCGATCGCGTCCGTGCCGGACAGGTGCTGCTCCATCTCGACCGCACGCTGGAGAGCCTGGAGGTCCGGCGCCGTCAGCTGCTGCTGCAGGACGAGGTGCGCCTGATGGACCTGCGTGACCGGGAACGGGTCCTGACCGAGCAGGTCGCCTCGCTGCGCCCGCTGCTGGCCTCTGGCGGGGTGGCACGCAAGCAGCTCGAGGACGAGGAACTGGCGCTGCGCGCCGTCGTCGCCGAGCGGCGCATGCTCGAGGCCGCCAAGCAGCGCGAGGCCGTCGAACTCGAGCTGGCGGCCGAGGCCTACGAGCGCCGCCATCTGCGGTCGCCGATCAACGGCGTGGTCACGCGCATCGCGCAGCGCGTGGGCGAGAGCGTGGCACCGAACGAGCCCGTCATCGTCGTCGTCGATGTCAGCCGCGTGCGCTTCCTGGGCACCGTTCCCGCGGCGGCGGCCGGAGGGCGGCTGCGTGTCGGGGCCACCGTCACCGTCCGGCTCGGCACCGAGGAAGCCGCCAGGGGACGCAGCGCGCGCGTGGTGTTCGTCTCGCCGGTGGCCGACCCGTCGAGCGGTCTGGTCGAGGTGATCGCCGAGTTCGACAACCCCGACGGCGCCGTCAGGCCCGGTGTGGCCGGCCGAATGAGCTACTGACCCGGATCCCTGCGTCCCCGGCCGGTCGCAGGGCTGCGGATGCGAGACATAGGCCGATGAATGTCGGTTTTAGTCGTAAATCATCGGAAATGAACACTTATCTTCAAATGGAGATTTGTTTATCATTTTGGTTGGTTTTCCGATGGTCGCGACGTGGCTGCAGACGAGGCAGCCGGGTGCGTTTCGCCGGAACAAGATGCGAGAGTCGATCCCGATGGAGGGTGGGCTCCCGCCGTCATCGACGCAGACATGAACTCCATCGCGCTCGTGCCATCCCTGCTGGAATCTTTTGCGACAGGCAGCGTTCCGTCCGGGTTGCGGCGGGCGGGCGGTCCTCGGGCATTGCCGCGCGCAGGCGCCGAGTCGTCGAGGGGACGGGTTCGGGCAGCATGGCGGTCCGAGGTCGGTTGGGCGGTGGGGTCTGAGGCTCGCGGGTTTCGGTCTCTCCACGCCGGGCGGGTGGTCGCGTGAGACGTCGACACCGCGCCCGAGAGGTCAAGCCGCCCGTGGTTTCGGCGCCCCGGCGTCGCTACGGCTGGCTGCAGGACCGTGCGCAGGTCGAGCGGCTGGAGGACCGCGTCCTGCTGGCTGCCGAGCCGATGCTGCAGGTCTCGCGCTCGGACCCGCTGGAGCCGATGTCCTCGGCCAACGTGCTGGTCGAGGCGATCGCGCGCGACAGCGCGGTGCGCACGGTGGCCGACGTGCTGGCCGCGTCGACGCGCATCGACCTCAGCCGTGACGCGAGCCAGAACCCGCAGTTGACCGGCAGCGGCCGGCTGCTGGAACTCAATGCCTCGCTGCAGAACCTGGTCATCGACCTGGGGACGGGCGACGATCCGGTCACGCTGCTGCAGCAATCCGACGGGCGTCTGCGACTGGTCAGCGACAGCGGTGCCGAGGGCGGGCTGTACGAGTTCCTGTTCGCGCGACCGACCTCCACGCTCGCGATCCGCGGGCTCGGCGGGGCCGACCGGGTGCTCATCGACAGCGTCGACCTCGGGCAGGCTTCGCTGTTCGTCGAGGCTGAAGGAATCTACCAGGACGACGGCAAGCGCCTGTCCACCGGCGGCAGCGTCATCTTGCGCGCCGAGGCGCGGCTGTCGGACATCGACAGCGAGGACGTCGCCCAGGTGGCCGAGATCGGCATCGACGGCTTCGTCGACATCGGCGGCGAACTGGTGCTCGATGCCTGGGTGTCCACGCAGATCGATCGCAGCGGCGAGGTGCTGCTGGCGCTGACCGACCTGTCGGTGCAGACCCGTGCCCAGTCGTGGATCGGCGCGACCGCGCAGATCGAGGCGTCCTCGGTCGAGGTCGTCGCGCGCACCGAGAACCTTCTGGATGTTCAGCGGTCGGCTGCCGGTGGCATGGTGCAGTTGACGGTGGATCAGGTGACGCGCGCCGGCGTGGCCGGCGGCGCGGTGCTGACCCTCGCGCCGGCCGCGGGTGCGGGTGACGGGACCGCTGCGCAACCCGGTGGGCTGTTGATCGAGGCCATCGACCGCAGCCGATTCCACGCCGTGCTCGACACGCAGGACAGCCTGGCCTCGGGCATCGCCGGCGACTTGGGCTTCTCGGGCTTCGATGCCGGCCTGGGCCTCATCGACCTGTTCCGCGACACGCAGGCGATGCTCGGAGATGGCGTCCTGTCGGCGACGGTCCAGGGCGTCGGCGGCGGCAACGCGGGGCGGGTCCACGTTGCCGCTGCTTCGCTGGACGCGCCGCAGGACGCCGCCGACGACCAGGCGCGACCGGGCGTCTTCGGCGAGGTCATCTCCAGTCTGATCGGTGTGCAGACACTGTCGGTCACCGACAACGTCGAGGCGCTCGTTACCGGCGTGGGCGTCGATGCCGAGTCGCTGGCGGTCTATGCGCTGTCGGGCGCCACCCATGGCAGCAGCGGCAAGGTGGCCGCCAACAAGGGCCGCGGGGTCACGCGGGCGGTGCTCGCGGACGCCGACGTGGCCGCGCCGGGCCCCGTGACCGTGCTGGCGCGCGACGCGACTGTCTTCAACGCCAGCAGCGCCGGCTTCTCCGCCGACGTGCCGATGCTCGACAGCATCAAGGTCGGCATCGCCTCGGCCAGCAACACCGTCGAGCGCGCGATCGAGGCCTCGGCCCTGCGCTCGGTGATTGAGGCCGGCGATCTCGCCCTGATCGCCAGCGGCGCCGCGGAGCTGGGCGCCGTGACCGAGTCGATGGCGGTGGTCGAGTCCGAGGCCGACGCCGATGAGGAGGCCGCTGCCGATGACGAAGCAGTTGACGACGAGACCGGCGCGCCCGATGCCGATGCCGATGCCGATGCGGGCGGCGATTCGGGATTCAGCCTCGCCCTTGGCGGCACCTTCGCCTGGAACCAGCTCACCGGATCGATCCAGGCCCACCTGATCGAGACGCGGGTGGACACCGCGGACGGCAGCGTCATCGTCGAGGCGAACCAGGGCTCGGCGCTGTCGGCGGAGTCTGCTGCCGGCACGGCGGTCACCTCGTCGTCCGGCTCCGCGGCCGGCGCGACGCTGGCCTTCAATGCCATCGGCTGGGACATGGGCAACATCGCCGCCGCCGGCCTGAACAGCCTGCTCGGCACCGACATCGGCACCACCGAGAAGCCGCTGGCCATCGAGGCCGTGGTCGATCGCAGCGACCTCACGGCCGGGGGCGACGTGAGCGTCACGGCCAGCGACGAGGCGGGCATCGCGGCGAACATCCGCAACGAGGCGAGTGTGGCCTCCAGCGGGGCTGGCACGAGCGTGGGCGCGTCAGCCATCCTGGCCAGCAACCGCATCCGCACCGCAACCCAGGCCACGCTGCGCGGCGCAGGCGGCGCGCAGCCGCGCTCGCAGATCGAGGTCGGTGGCGCGGTCACGGTGGCGGCGGCCGAGTCGGCCGAGATCGTGGCCGATGTCACGATGAGCGCCGAGTCGTCCTCGGGCGGCTCCAGCGTGGCGGTGGGCGGCATCGTGGTTCGCAACGACGTCCGCGCCGACGTGCTGTCGGATGTCGAGTATCTGAGCCTGACGGCCGGTGGCGATGTCGTCGTCGATGCGACGCTGGGCGCGCACATCGAGGCCACGCTCAGCGGCACTGTCAAGGCGTCCAGCGAGTCCGGGTTCGAAGGTGACGGGGGGGCGGCCGATGCCGCTGGCGACGATGCCGGTGCCCCCGAAGGCGATGCCGCAGCCGATGGGGGCGCCGACGCTGCGGGCGGCGCGGGCTCTTCGGTCGCGGTCAACGGGCTCATCGCCACCAACCTGGTGCTGTCGCAGGTCGAGGCCCTGGTGCTGGAGGCGGCGATCGTCTCCGACGAGGGGGGGCTGGCGGTCAGCGCCGCCAACGAATCGTCGATCACCGCCACGAACACCGCGTCCACCGAGAGCGGCGGCACCGCGGTGGGTGCCGTGCTCGCCTTCAACACCATCGGCTGGCAGGCGCAGAACATCTTCGCCGCGGCCCTCGATACCTTCCTCGGCACCAGCGCCGTCGGCACCGAGGCACCGGCGTCGGTGGACGTGCGCATCGAGGGCGTCACGATCGACGTCGCGGGCGATCTCGTGGTCGCCGCCGTCTCGGTGCCGCAGATCACGGCCACCATCGTCAACTCGGTGAGTTCGAGCGGCGGCGCGGCCGTGGGCTTCGTCCTGGCGAGCAACCTGCTGAGCTCGAGCGCGACGCTGCTGCTGCGGCCGCAGACCGTCACCGAGGGCGATGCGGTCGTGGTCGGTGGCGACCTGCGCGCCCGCGCCAGCGACACCGCCGGTGTGGCCGCCCGCATCGGAGGCTCGGCCTCGAGCAGCGGTGCCGCGTCGGTGGGCGGCAAGCTCGTGCGCAACGACATCCGCAGCGTGGTCGACACCCTCGTCGACCGGGCCACCGTCTCGGTGGCGGGCGACGTCGACATCGACGCGCGCGGTTCGTCGGTGATCACCGCGCTGCTGACGGACGACGCGCTGGAGGACGCCGACGAAACGGCCCCCGAGGAACCCTCAGCCGAAGAGCCTGCGGCCGAGGAGCCGCCGGCCGATCCCTTGCCGGACACCGGTGAGGAGGCTGCGCCGCAGGAGGAAGACCGCGCCGAGGCCTCGTTCGCGCTCAATGGCCTGATCGCCACCAATGCGGTGCTGACGCAGGTACGCAACACCGTGCTCGACAGCCGCATCTCCGCGGGCGGCGACCTCTCGGTGTCGGCGCGCAACGGCTCGCTGATCGAGGCCGACAACTCGGCCACCGCGGCGGCCGCAGGCACGGCAGTGGGGGCCACGCTGGCCTTCAACACCATCGGCTGGGCCTCTCAGAACGTCCTGTTCAACGCCTTGGACGCGCTGCTGGGCACCAGCATCGGTGACGAGGAGCCGGCGCTCGTGGCGGCCAGCGTTCTCGCCACCGCGCTCCAGGCCGGCGGTGCGCTGGCGGTGGATGCGCGCACGCGTGAGCGGGTCAGCGCGAAGATCCGCAACGAGGCCACGTCCTCGGGCGCCAGCGCCGGTGTCGGGCTGGTGCTGGCCAGCAACATGGTCAGCGCCCGTGCGCTGGCCGAGATCGACGCCGGCGACGAGGGCGACGCCCCCGTCTCGATCAGCACCGGCACCACGCTCACGGTCACGGCCGAGGACGAAGCCCAGATCGAGGCCGAGGCCGAGATGGTGGCCGGCAGCGGCGGCGGCGCGGCCGTGGGCGGGCTCGTCGTGCGCAACGATGTCCGCAGCGCCGTCGACGCGCGGGTCGAGCGCGTCCAGGGCTCGGTGGTCGAGGACATGCTGGTGTTGGCGCTCGAGTCTGCCAGCATCTCGGCCACCCTGACGGGGCAGACCACCTCGGCCGCAGCCGAGGAAGAGGCACCTGCCGACGCGGAGCCTGTCGACGAAGCGGCCGCTGATGAGACTGCAGGCGACGAGAGTGCAGCCGACGAGGGCGCAGCCGACGAAGGCGCCGAGCCCGGTGCGGACGATGCGGATGGCGCGGCCACCGAAGAGCCCGAGGCGCCGCCCACCAGCCTGGCGGTCAACGGGCTGATCGCCACCAACCTTGTGCTCAGTCGCGCTGACGCGGTGGTCACCGGCAGTGAGCTCGTCGTCGAGGGCGCGCTCGAGGTCCTGGCGGACAACGTCTCGACCATCACCGCGTCCAACAGCGCGACGATGTCGTCCGACGGCACCGCCGTCGGCGTGATGCTGGCCTTCAACACCATCGGGTGGGCGCCGCAGAACATCTTCTCCAACGGCATCAATGCCCTGCTCGGCACGAACCTGGGCGCCGAGATGCAGCCCGCCCTGGTGCGCGCACGACTGGTGGCGAGCGATGCCAGCGTCGGGGGCGACCTGCGCGTGCAGGCTGGCGCGCTGGAGGAAGACGATCCTGACGCACCGCAGGGCGCCTTCATCTCCGCCACGCTGAGCAACGAAGCCACGGCTGGCGCCGGCGCCAGCGGCGCGAGTTTCGTGCTGGCCTCCAGCAAGGTGGCCACCGACAGTCTGGCCTGGGTGAGCCCCTTCGTCGACGGGCCCCAGACCCTGTCGGCCGGGCAGACCGCGCCCACCGCGCTCGAACTGAGCGTGGGCGGCAACATCGCCGTGCTGGCGCGGGACCGGGCGGTGATCGAGGCCGATGCCAGCCTGGCGGCCACCAGCGGCGGCGGCCTGGCCCTCGGGGGCCTGGCGGTGACCAACGACCTGCGCGGCCATGTGCGGGCCGGGCTGGACCGCACGACGCTCGAGGCCGGCGGCGACGTCACCGTGGAGGCACTCGAGGTCGCGAGCCTGACGGCCACCGTCAGCGGGGTCACGCAGACGCTGTCCGAGGAGGCGGCAGCCGACACGGCCGACGCCGGAGCGGATGCTGACGCCGGCGCGTCCTCCGGTACCGATGCCGGTGGTGGCGCCGGCGCGGCGTCCGGTACCGATGCCGGCGGCAAGTCGCTGGCCGGTGGCACGAGCACCCCGATCGCCGTCAACGGCCTGATCGCCAACAACGTGGTGCTGTCGAGCGCCGAGGCGACGATTACCGAGGCCGACATCACCGCGGGCGGCAGCCTGACGGTCAACGCCGAGAACGAATCCGAGGTCATCGCCGAGAACACGGCCTCCATCACCTCCGGCGGCACGGCGGTGGGGGTCACGCTGGCCTTCAACACCCTGGGCTGGGCGCCACAGAACATCTTCAGCAAGGCGGTGGACGCGCTGCTCGGCGGCGATCTCGGCACCGAGCAGCCGGCCGATGTTCGAGCCACGATCGAAAACACGCGGTTCGATGTGGGCGGCGACCTGTCGGTCACTGCCGCAGTCACCGCGACGATCGAAGCGGCGACGAGCAACGAAGCCAGTGCCGAGGGTGGCGCGGCTGCGAGCATGGTCGTGGCGACCAACAAGGTCAGCTCCGGAGCCGACGCGTACATCCTGATGCCCGAGGGCAGCGAGGTCGAACTCCGGGTCGGCGGCACCGTCACGGTGGAGGCGTCCGACGCGCCGTCGATCAGCGCCGAAACGACCATCGTCAGCGCATCGACCGGCAGCGGCGCCGCAGCGGCGGAGGGCGATGGCGAGTACTTCGTGGTCGACCTCTACAGCGCCGATGGCGAGCAGGATGTCGCCTTCGGCAACCAGGTGCTGGTGTCCGAAGGCCACGAGGCCGGCGGCACGCCGGGACGGATCTACCGCTACCTGGGCGGCGAGGACGTCACGCTCGACCTGTCGCAGACCAACTTCGCCGACACCGGCTACTGGTACGAGTTGCTGCCGCCCGCGGGCTTCGTCGGCAACGTGATCTCCTTCCTCAACTCGGAGATGCCCTACCAGGAGAAGGAGCTCATCCTTGGCGAGATCCCCATCGCCGGCGAGTCCTACGACATCGGCTTCGGGCTGAAAGCGGGCTGGCCCTCGCTGTCGGTGCAGGACTTCCTCGACGGCAAGGGGGCACAAGGGGCCAAGGGGGGCTTCTCCAGTACCGAGAGTGGCTTCAAGTTCGAGGTCGGCAAGCTCTTCGACCGGCTCGGGCCCGAGCTCACGCTCGACATCGTGTTGCCCGACCCCGACCTGCCTTATCACGAGTACGAGAAAGTGCTCGGCACCATCGAGCACGGCGGCAAGTCCTTCGACTGGGGGGTGCGGGCGGCCGCGGGCTGGCAGGACACCTCGCTGCTGGAGATGGTCAACCTCGAGGCCTTGCTGGCCGGCCGCTTCGAGCCCATCCTGCCGGCGTTCAGCGCCTCGGTCTTCTTCGACGACGTCGAGATCGACTCGCTGCAGTTCCTGCCCTCGAAGTTCGTCGTCCAGATCCCGACGCTGCAGCTGACGCTGTTCGGCAAGCCCGTGGTCTTGACCTTCGGCACGGCGATCGAGATCGACACGCCCGAATGGCTGGCCGACCTGGTCGACCCCGAACTCGACCCGCTCGAGGTGTCGATGGAGGCCATCGACCTCGACCGGCTGCTGGGCGCCGCTGGCGTTGACGACCGGCCGGCCGACTACTGGGACGACGCCTTCGCGCTGGACGTCACCAACCCCGAACTGCCCTATTTCGAGCAGGAGGTGATCTTCACCACGGTGGCGCTCGGCGGCCAGGACTGGGACATCGGGCTGCGTGCCGGCATCGGCTGGCAGGACAAGACCCTGTTCGACATGTTCATGGAGGAGCCCGCGGCGGGTGGCATCAGCGCGCTCGACACCGGCCTGTCTTTCCAGGTGCCGGGCTTCGAGGTCCTGGGTGCAACGATCCAGGGACCGGTGGTCAACCTCGAGCTGATCCTGCCGAATCCCCAGATGCCCTACGTCGAGTATCGGCACGTGCTGGGCACGGTCGCGCTCGCAGGGCTGGTCGATGAAGCTGCTGGCGAGACGGTGGGCGACGGCGCTGACGAGCAGCCCTTTGCCGACGAGCCGATCACCACGGAGCCCGGGGCCGAATCGCAGGCCGATCCGCTCGAAGCGCAGGCGGTGGCGTGGGGCCTGCAGTTGTCGGCCGGCTGGGCCGACACGCTGCTGCTGGATCTGGTCGACGTCGAGGCCTGGTTGCAGGGTGAGTTCGACTTCCAGCTTCCCGAGCTCGACGTCGAGCTCTACGTCGACCTGCCCGAGGTGGCCGAAGGACGGGCGCTGGCGCCCTTCCTGCCATCGAGCTTCGAGATCGCGCTGCCGGCCTTCAAGGTGTCGCTGCTGGGCCGTGAACTGCTGCTGGGCTTCGGCCAGACGCTGACCTACCAGACTCCCGAAGCCTACGCGGCCTACGTGGACGAGGCACTGCCGGCGCAGCACGCCAGCCTGCCCGGCGTGGACCTGGACGCCGCCCTCCAGGCGCTGCTCGACCTGGAGTTCGGCGAGGCCCTGCAGGGCCTGGCGATGTACGAGCCCACGGGCGAGGAGATCCGGGTCGACGTGACCGACTTGAAGTCCGACGAGCCGGATTCGGTCAAGTCGGTGTTCCTGGACCTGATCCGCATCCTCCCGGGGCAATACCTCCTCCAGGATCCGGCGCTGGTGGGGACCTTGGGCGGCGAGGCCTTCGAGTACACGCTGCCGATCACCACCTTCCTGCCGGACAGCTTGCGGGCCGAGGGCACCGACGCCGACGGTGCCTTCGTGCTCGACCTCGCGGCACTGGTGCCCGACAGCGTCTATCGCTACCTGCAACTCTTCGTCGACGACGAGGCCGAACCGCAGACGTTGGCGCTGCCCCCGATCGACCTGGGCGAGCTCGGGCCGGACGCGCAGATGGTGTTCGACGTGCTCGCCGCCGTCGGGGTGGTCGTGGCCGAGGACGGCAGCGTCGGCCTGCCGTGGTACGAGGAGGAGTTCACGTTCGCCGAGTTCGAGCTCGGCGGAGAGCCCTGGACGGTCGGCGTGAAGGTGGCCGCCGGCTGGGAGGATCTCAGCCTGGTGGAGATGCTCGGGCAGGCGCCGGCGAAGGCGGGTGTCGAGGTGCTGCCGCTGGGCGTGGAACTGCAGGCCCCCGGCTTCCAGCTCCTCGACTACACCGTGCAGGGCCCGAAGCTCGCGATCGAGCTCGTGCTGCCCGACCCGACACTGCCCTACCTCGAGTACCGCCACGAGCTTGGCACGGTGGACGCCGGCGCTGCGGGCGAGGTGGCCTGGGGCCTGCAGCTCACCGCGGGCTGGGCGGATACCACGCTGCTGGACCTGGTCGACCTGGCCCAGTGGGTTCAAGGCGACTTCGGCATCGACATGCCGGAGTTCGCGGTCGAGCTCTACGTCGACCTGCCCGAGGGCGTCGATCCGGAAGACCTCGACGCCTTCCTGCCCTCGCAGTTCATCATCAATGCACCGGCGTTCAAGCTCAGCCTGCTTGGCAAGGACGTGCTGCTGGGCTTCGGCGATGTCGTCGTCGACACGCCCGAGGCTTATGAAGGCCTGATCGACCACGATCTCGAGCCGGATGCCTTCCAGGGTGCGCTCTTCGACATCGACCTCGACGCCGCGCTCGATCTGTTGGCCGAGGGTGGCCTCGAAGCCCTCACCGGGCTCGAGGCCTATGTACGGACCGGCGACGAGATCGTCGTGGATCTCACCGATCCTCAGTCGATCGAGGACGGCTTCCTCGAGGTCATCCGCATCCTGCCTGGCACCTATCACCTGAACGATCCGCAGCTGGTCGGGCAACTGTTCGGGATCGACGTCGACTTCACCGTTCCGCTGAACGCGTTCGCTGCGGACTGGACCACCTTCGCCCTGTCGGACCTGCTGCCGGAGGACGTCTACGCCCTGGTCGAGCCGTTCATCGACCCCGACGCGCAGACGGTGGACATCGACCTGGGTGCCATCGAGTTCGGCTCGGTCGGCCCGGAGATCCCGGGCCTCGACACCCTGCTCGAACTGCTCGAGATGGTGCCCTCGGAGTTCAGGCTGTACGACCCGGCCGTCTCGCTGAGCCTGCTGGGCCTGCAGCTCGACGCCGACGTGCCGCTGGCGTCGACCATCGACCTGATCGCACAGGAACTCGGACTGGATGTCTTCGAGTACGTCCAGGCCGACACGCCCGAGGACAGCTACCTGAAGTTCAGCATCTTCGACGTGTTGCCGGACTCGGTCACGGGCGTGCTGAGTTACTTCATCGACGACGGGCTCGACGAGAACGGTGAGGGCGAGGCGAAGTTCTTCGAGATCCGCATACCCACCATCGATTTTGGTGACGTCACGCCGGCGTCGATCGAGAAGTACACGCCGTATGCACAGGCGGCCTTCACGCTGGCGGTGCCCATCCTGAAGCGCTTCGGCATCGAACTGCCGATCACGACGTTGGACTTGTCCGAGCAGGACGGCGAAGGCGAGCCGGACACCGACGGCGGGGCGGGTACCGATGCGGGCTCGGATCCCGGCGCGGACGCGGGCTCGGAGACGGACGCGGGCGCGGGTAACGACATCGGGACGGACGCAGGAACGGGCAACGACGCCGGGGCGGACGCAGGTGCGGACACCGACGCGGGGGCGGACGCCGAGACCGGCACCGAGGCCGGGACCGATGCGCAGGTTGACGACAGCGGTCGGCTCTGGGCTGACGCAACGCAGGTCGGCGCGGCCGGGGACGCGCGCTCCGAGGCGCAGATCCTGACCTTGACGTCTGTGTCTGGCGCTGCGCAGGAGGGTGCGAGCTTCACCCTGAGCCTGGGCAAGAAGAAGACCACGGCGCCCATCGAGTGGTTGACGCTGGGCGCATCGGCGGCCGAGCACCAGGTGCTGAATCTCTCGCACCGGCCGGCCGATGTCGGCGACAAGTACCTGCTGCGCTTCGGCGACAGGACCGCGGAGCTGCGCTTCACGGCCGACCCCGTCAACGATGCGCGCAACATCGAGCGCACGCTCCAGAGCTGGCTCGGCACCGGCAACGTGACGGTCCGCTTCGATCCCAGCTCGAAGGTTGGCTGGAACTTCGACATCCGTTTTGCCAGGGCCGCCGCCGGAAAAGATCAGCCTCTCGTCACGGCGAGTCGCGTCGACAAGTCCTCGACGCTGCTCTTCAACTCCCGCGCCGTCACCGAGGGGCGCGCCGCTGCCACGGCCGAAGACCAGGCGCGGCTGATCGAATCGGCGCTCGAGGCCACCTTCGGTGCCGACACCTTCACGGTCTTCGCACTGGACGACGGCAGCTCGGAAGACCGCAGCTACCGCATCGACTTCGACGGGCGCTACGCCAAGGCCAATGTCGATGCCTTGCGTCCAACCTCTCTCGCGCAGACGCTGTCGGCCTCGCTGACGACGCTGCAGCACGGGCAGGCGGCCACTGGCCCGGCCTGGCGTATCGACGTGCCTGCCGACGCCGGGGCCGAGACCTTCGATCTGCGGATCACCGTCGACGGCCAGGCCTACGAGGCGGTCGGGCTGTCCATGGGGGCCACGGCGGCAGAGATCCGCACGGCCGTGCGTGCCGCGCTGTCGGAGGACGGCACGCGCCTGGATGCCGACGGCCTGACGGTCATCGTGCGCCCTGGCATCGAGGCGGGCACTTTCGACATCGCCTTCGGCGGCGCGCTGGAAGGTCGGACGATCCAGGGAATCGAGGTGGGTTACGTGCCGCCGGCCGAGCCTGTGGCCGAGCCGCCTGCGGAGCCCGAGGCCGCCCCCGAGCCTTCTGCCAAGGCCATTGGGGGCGTGGTCGCGCTCAACGACGTCCGTTCGCACGCCAAGGCCTTCGTGCGCCATGTGGTGCTCGAGGCCGGCGCGTTGCGCGTGGCTGCCACCGAGGACGCACGCATCGATGCGGCCCTCGACGTCACCGCCACGGCCACCGGCGGCGGCTCGCCGGGCGTGGCGGTCGGCGGCATCATCGCCACCAACCTCATCCAGAGCCGGGCTGATGCCTTCGTGGCCGACAGCACCGTCATCACGACCGAGGGCGACGTCACGGTCGAGGGCGCGAACACGGCACAGATCGAGGCCCGCAACGTCAGTGCGATGAGCTCCGACGGCAAGGCCATCGGCGTCACCCTGGCCTTCAACACCGTGGGCTGGGAATCCCAGAACGTGTTGTTCTCGGCCATCGATGCCTTGCTCGGCACCTCCATCGGCGACGAGAACCCGTCCGAGGTGCGGGCCTACATCGTCGACAGCGACGTGCAGGCCGCCGGCGCGGTTGCGGTCCACGCGGCCAACGATGCGCTGATCCGGGCGCGCATCGCCAACGAGACGAGCTCGGCACTGGCGCCGCCTGAGCCCCCTTCGGCCACCGGGGCGGCCGGTGGGGGCACGACCGGTGGCGTCGGTGGCGCGGGCGGCGCCGGCAAGGCCAAGAAGGAAACCTCGGCCGGCTTCGTGCTGGCCAGCAATATGGTCGCCGGCGGTGCGCAGGCCTATATCCAGGGCACCGCGCGCGCCATCACTGCCGAGGGCGGCGGCGTGGCAGTGCAGGCCGTGGACGAGGCGCGCATCCTGTCCACGGTGAACCTCTCGGCCACCACCGGCGAAGAGGGTGAACTCGCGCTGGCCACCCGGGCGTTGCTCAACTTCTTCGGCCTGACCTACAGCGATCGCTCCGGGCCGCAGGTGCTGAAGTTCGGCGACCGCGTGCGGGTGGGTGGTCAGGCCTACACGCAGTTCGATCGGCCGGCCGAGATGCAGACCGGCGAGCGCGTGCTGATGCAGTCGGGCGCAGGCGGCGCCGAAGCGGGTGCGCTGTACGAGTACCTCGGTGAAGCGGCGCTCGAGGACGTGCGCTTCGAGAAGCAGGACTACACCGACACGGCGCTGTGGAAGAAGATCGCCGGTGATCCCGCCTTGGTCTATGTGTTCAAGGGCATGTCGACCGGCCAGCCCAGCGACCTGGCGCTGGAGGACTACACCGACACCAGCCGCTGGCTCGCCCTCGACCTCGACACCATCGTCGAGTACGCCGCCGCGGGCGCGGACGCGCTGGGCGGTGGTCGCGGTGCCGGCACCGGCATTGGCGGACTGGTGGTGCGCAACGACGTGCGCAGCGACGTCCTGGCCTGGATGCAGGGGCTGACGGTCAACGCCGCGGGCGACGTCGACATCCTGGCCGACAAGACGGCCTCCATCGTGGCCGAGAACAACAGCACGGTCACCGTCGGCGGCACGGGCGCCAACGTGATGATCGCCACCAACACCGTGCTCGGCGATGCGCTGGCCTGGGCCGCCGACAGCACGGTGACCACGCAGGTGACGTCCGAGCCCGAGTCCGAGTCGGGCTCGGGTGGGCCGCAGGCCGACACCGCTGCGGACCCGGGTACGGAAGCCTCCAACGGGCCTGACGGTGGTGATCCTGGCGTGGACGATGGCCCCGGCGACACGGCCGCCGCGACCGAGGAGCCCGACCCCCAGACCGAATCCACAGCCGATGCCGAGGTCGCGCAGCTCGAGGCCGAGTCGGCCACCGAGTCGGAACCGGAAGCCCTGTTCGAGGAGGCCACGACGCAGGCAGCGGCCGCCGAGGCGCCTGATGTCGGGCCGGGTGACGGCACCCTGCGCGTGCGCGCGCTGAACGATTCCTCCATCGTCGCCGCCACCGCGAGCAAGGTGCAGGCCAAGACCTCGGTCGGCGTGGTGCTCGCCTTCAACACCATTGGCTACGCACCGCAGAACCTGCTGGCCAACATGGCCGACAGCGTGCTGGGCACGAGCTTCGGCGAACCGACCCGCGCGGCCACGCGCGCCTGGACCGACCGCACCGCCTTCGACGTCTCGGGTGGTGTCGAGGTCGATGCGCAGTGGGACGGCGCGATCGAAGCCGTGGTCCTGAACTCCGCGCTGGCCTTGGTCGTCGACCGACCGGCCGCAGGCGCCGACGCGGGAGCCGCGGCCAACAGCCAGGCCAGCGCGATCACGGTGGCCCCGGTGATCGCGATGAACAAGATCGCCGCGGACACCGTCGCGGCCATCGACCGGGCAGTGGACTCGACGGCCACCGGCGACATCGTCATCGAGTCGGTGTCGAGCACCGCGATCAACGCCGAGGTCGCCGCCAGTGCCATCAGCGTGGCGGCCAGCACCAAGGGCGGCTCCAAGGCGATCTCGGTCGGCCTGAGCCTGTCGCGCAACGACATCGACAGCCAGGTCGAGGCCTTTGTCCGCGCCGACGCCTCGGTCACCCAGGCCGAGCGTCCGTCCCTGACGTCGACCGCCGGCGAGATCCGCATCGGCGCCTGGCGCAACGCCTCGATCACCGCCAACGGCACGGCCACCGCGGTGGCCGTGGCCGCCAGCCCCAAGGGCGGCCCGGCCGTGGCCGGCGGGGGCACGCTGGCCTTCAACCGCATCAGCGGCGGCACCGACGCCTACGCCCAGCAGGTCGTGCTCGAGACCGCGGCCGAGGGCGAGGGCTCGGGCGATGTCACGGTCAGGGCCCAGGACGGCGCCGAGATCCAGGCCTACCTGCGTTCGGTGGCCGCCGCCGTCAGCGTCGGCGGCCAGCCGGTCAAGGCGGTGGCGCTGGGCCTCTCGGTGGCGCGCAACATCATCGGCCAGACGGCGGTGCCGGTGTCGCTGGACGGCGTGCTGAAGGCGTCGGACCACGAGGGCGCCGAGGACCAGACGCCACTGACCGAGCTGAAGAAGGGCCAGCGCGTCCTGAACGACACCGCCTTGCTGGGCAGGGAGGTCTACGAGTACGTCGGCGACACCGTCCGCAACGCCGACGGCATCCTGCTGCACGTCCAGAACTTCGGTGACGAGAACCTCTGGAAGCTGATCAGCTACGCGCCCACGGTCGCCGCCACGCGTGCGCGGCTGGACCGCGCCGACGTCGAAGCCGCGGGCGATCTGCGCCTGCGCGCAGGCTCGCGCGCGGAGATCAACGCGACGGTGCTGGCCGGTGCCGCCGCCGTGGCGGCGAGTTCTCAGGGCTCCAAGTCGCTGGCCGCCGCCGGCGTCTACGCTGAAAACCGCATCTACTCGAGCACCGAGGCGCTGATCGCAGCGCCCAAGGCCACACCCGCGGTCATCGACGCGGCCACCGTCTCGGTCGTCGGCGAAAGCCGTGCGTCGATCGATGCGATTGCAGGCGCTGCCGCGCTTGCCGCCTCGCTGTCGGGCGGCGGCAGCGGGCTTGCGGTCTCGATCGGGCTGTCGCTGGCCTTCAACAGCATCGACGCCGACGTGCTGGCTAACGTGCGCGGGGCCACGATCACCACCACCGAGGGCGCGGTCGAACTGCGTGCGCGCTCCTCGGGCATCGAGGTGATGCCGCCGCTGGACTGGGCCGATTTCGAGGCCGCGGACATCACCGCCGAAGCACTCGACGCGGCGGCCAACGCCGGCAAGGCCACCAGTTTCATCTCGAGCGAAGGGCAGACCTGGGACTACCTGCCCGGCGATGGCCCGACGGTGCTGCACGAGGGCGACCTCTTCCGCGCTGCGGACGGCGAGATCTGGGCCTACACGGGGACCGATGGCGAAGAGATCGACTTCACCGAGGACTTCGATCCGTCCGCTTCCGCCGACTGGACGCAGGAGGACACTGACACCTACACGGTGAAGAGTGGCTACACGGTTCGGGTCGACCCCCTGCACGAATACGGCGGTGAAGCCGGGCGGGTCTACCGATTCATCGGTGGGGCGGTCGATTTCACCACCGCCGATGGCGAGGTCGAGGTCGAGGCCGACCAACTCGTCCGAGTCGCCGTCAACCATCCCGAGACGGGTTGGGTGGGCCGGGTCTTCAAGTACGTCGGGACGGCCCAGGAGATCGATCTGGCATCGGCCGACTTCCAGGATGAAGAACTCTGGGAGGAGGAAAGCCACGAGCTCGAGGATGTCGCGCTCTGGCGGGAAGATTACGGCAACACCGAGCGCTGGGAACTCGCCGAGGAGTTCGCCGACCCCGAAACGCTCGAGTCGCTCGACACCGTGCTGCGCGAGGCCGGGCTCGAGCTCGCCGAGGCCGAGGTCCTGCGTCCCAGCGCGCTGTACACCACGGCCGACGGCCTGTACTGGAAGTACACCCGCGACGACGGCGAGGTTGAACTCGAAGAGGGTGACCTGGTCGGCGATACCGAGGGCGAGACGGGCGGCGTCTACCGCTATCTGGGTGCGCCCGAGGGCGAGGAGGACACCCCGGTCAATCTGGCCGAGGCGGACTTCACCGATGAGGATCTCTGGGAAGCGGTCGAGCCGCAAGACAAGCGGCTGCGCAAGGGGGACACCGTCGCGCTCGAGCCGGGCTATGCCTTCGGTGGCGAGCCCAAGTCGGTCTACCGCTACATCGGCAAGAACAACCAGTCGGTCAACCTGTCGATGGCCGACTATGCCGACGACACCCAGTGGGAGCGTGTCCTGCCCACGCTGTCGGTGTCGATGCTCGAGCGCGGTGAGGTCTGGCGCATCGTCGACGCCGCCGGCAAGAGTTTCAACCTCGCCCGCGAAGGGGGCGAACTCGCAGTCCTGCGCAACAACATCAACGCGGTGTCGGTGGCGGCCTCGGCCGCGATAGGCGTTTCTGCGGGTGGGTCGGGCCTTGCGTTCAGCGGCGCGGGCGCCGTCGCCATCAACGCGATTCGCGGTGCCACCGACGCCGTGCTCGAATCCAGCACGGTCCATGCGGCCGGTGATCTCAGCATCGTTGCGGTCTCCGATTCGAAGATCGCCGCCACCGTGGCCGCGTTGTCCGCGGCGATCGCAGCCAGCAGCTCCACGGGCGTCGGCGCCTCGATCGGCATTTCGGTCGCACGCAATCTGATCGGGGCCGAGGGCTTCGGCCTCTCCGGCGCGGATTCGATCGCAACCATCCGTGCGCTGGTCGTCGACAGTGACATCGATGCCGAAGGCGACCTCACGCTGTTGGCCACGGGGCGGCAGACCATCGATGCGCTCGTTTTCTCGGGCTCGGTGGCCGTCGGCTTGGGCGCGGGCACCGGCCTGGCGGCCAGCGGCTCGGGCGTGTGGGCCGAGAACAAGATCGGCACCCGCGTGCATGCCGGCATGGATCGGTCGCTTCAGGCCGCGCAGGCCGCCGCCGGTCTGGACGAAGAGGGTCACCCGGTCGGCGGGCGAGCCAACACGGTCCATGCGGCCGATGTGAGCGTCTTCGCCTCCGACCGCTCCAGCATCGATGCCTTTGCCGGTGCAGCATCCGTTGCTGCGGCCATCGGCGGCGGTACCGGTGCAGCGCTCTCCATCGGCGTCTCGCTCGCGCGCAACGTCATCGATGGCGTGGTGCGGGCCGAGATCGCGTCCGCCACGCTTGACGCTGCCGGTCGAGTCGACGTGCTCGCCGTGTCGGATGCCGTGATCGATGTGTTCGGTCTTGCAGCTTCGGTGGCTGTCGGCATCGGTGGCGCAACCGGCTTGGGCATCAGCGGCGCGGGCGCCTCGGCGCTGAACGTCATCCTGGGCGACACCTACGCGGCGGTGCACGACAGCGTGGTCACCGCCGCCGACGACGTCGCGGTGGCGGCGCTGGCGCGCAGCCGCATCGAGGCGACCATCATCTCCGCCTCCGTCGGCGTCGGCGTGGGCGGGGCCACCGGTGTGGGCGCCTCGATCGGCGTCTCGGTCGCACGCAATTACGTCGGCTACAACCCCTACGCCTACGACGGTGCACCGACCTGGATCCAGGGGCAGGACAACCCGGCCCAGGTGCGCAAGGGCGACACCGTGCGCCTGTCGGCCACCTCGGGCGCGCGTGCCGGCGAGGTCTATGAGTACATCGGGGCCCAGCCCTTGGCGCGACCCGACGCGAACAAGGACGGCACGCCCGAGGACGTGTTCGCCGCCCAGGACTACGCCGACAAGACGCTGTGGAAGCAGCGGCTGACCGCCTCGGCCAACCAGATCGTGGCCGAGGTCAGCGGCAGCTCGGTTGTGGCCCGGTGGGTCGATCCGGCTGCCGACGGCGCGGCCGCCGTCGATGAGCAAGCGGCCGACGTCTGGGTGGTCGCCGACAACCAGCAAGCGGTCGAGTCGCGCGTGTTCGCCGGCTCGGTGGCGGCCTCGGTAGGCGGCACCGTGGGGGCGGCGCTGTCGGGTGCCGGCGGTTCGGCAACGAACCGCATCAATTCCGAGACCCTGGCCCTCGTGCGCGACAGCATCGGCGACGGCATCGTGGCCGACGGTGACGTGACCATCGCCGCCTCGGACCTGGCCGAGATCTACAGCTCGGTGATGGCGGTCTCGGTGGCCGCGGCCTTCGGCACCTTTGGTGGATCGCTGTCCATCGGCGTGTCGGTGGCCGACAACGAGATCGCCGGCGCCGTGCGGGCCCTGGTCGACCGCGCCGTGGTCGAGGCCGACGGCACCCTGAGCATCCTCGCGGCTGACCGCCCGAGCATCGAGAGCTACTCGACCGCGGTGTCGGTGGCGATCACGGGCGCGGTGGGTCTGGCTTTCGCCGGCGGTGGCGCCAACAGCTACAACACCATCACCACCGAGGTCACCGCCGCGGCCAGCCGCAGCGGCGAGCAGCCGGTGGACGGCAGCGTCTCCGGCTGGTCGCAACTGCGCGGCAGCCGCGGCATCGTCGTCCTGGCCGATGAGGCCGCTTCGCTGTACGGCGAGGTCTTCGCCGCCGCGGCCTCTTTCGGCCTGATCGCCGCCGCAGCCGCCGGCACCGTGGTCGTCAACGACATCGGCGCGGTGGTCCGCGCGACGATCGACGGTGCCGAGGTCACGGCCGACGGCGACGCCACGGTGGACCTGCGGGCCCAGGGGCTGCAGCAGTCGATGGCCGAAGCGCATGCGCTGTCGGTCAGTTCCGGCGCATCGGTGGGCGTGTCCTCCGCCACGACCACCGACCGCAGCGTGGTGCGCGCCGGGCTGGGCGACGACGTCACGCTCGAGGCCGGCACGCTGCGCATCCGTGGCCTGGCCGACGACCAGATCTTCCAGCGCGCCAGCGCCTCCAGCGGCGGCCTGTTCGTCGGCATCGCCGGCGCCGACTCGAGCCTGAACATCCTCGGCTCGCTCGTCACCTCCATCGGCAGCCGCAACACCGTGCTCGCGCACACGGTGCAGATCCTGGCCGAGCGCAACCAGCAGTTCGACGCCGTGTCGTCCAACCTGGCCATCGGCGGCATCGCCTCGGGCAGCGGCGCGGCAATGTCGACCGTGCTGGCCGGCACGGCCGACGTGCTCATCGGCAGCGACAGCGCGATCGACGCCGCCACCGTGCTGATCCAGGCGCGCAACAAGGCCGAGAAGAACCGCTGGTCGGCCAGCGAGGACTCGCTGCGCTCGACCTCGGCCGGTCTGGCCTCGATTTCGGCCCTGCAGATCAAGACCGACATCGGCTCGGCCGGCCAGAAGTTCGGCGCCCGCGTGGCCATCGGCGAGGGCACGACCATCACCACGCAGACCGCGGGCAGCACCGGCGGCACGCTGCGCGTGGAGACGCTGACCGACATCCACGTCATCGACAAGGTGCGGGTCGACGGCTACGGTGGTCTGCCCCTGAACTTCGGTGTCGTCGACCAGGACGCCGCCCTGGTGTCGAGCATCGACGTCTTCGGGGCCACGCTGCGCAACCTCAGCGGCAACCTGGAGCTGAACACCCGCACCGATTCCGACCTGGTGGCGGCCGTCAACGTCGCCTCGGTGGGGGCGATCGCCGGCGCCAACGCCAATGCGCTGACCACCGTCACCGCCGACAACGCGATCACGCTGACCGACGCCGAACTGCTGGGCACCGACGTCAAGCTCTACGCTGGACAGGACCGCGACCGCGTCAGCAACCTGATGTTCTCGACCGCGCGCACCGACATCGCGGTCGTGTCCTTCTACGGCCTGAGCGTGCCCATCGTCGACGCGACGCTCGACGAGCGCAACGCCGTCCGCGTGCGGGGCGACTCGGCGGTGCGCGCCATCCGTGACATCGATCTCTATGCCGAGGAAGGCCTGGGCGGGGCCCAGCGCGCCAAGACCGACGGGCTGGTGACCAACCTGGCCATGCCCATCTACGTGTTCAAGCCCGCGTTCCAGGGCGGGGCCATCAGCCGCAACGTCGTCGACATCGGCCCGCAGGCGCTGCTGGAGGCGGGGGTCAACTACCGCACCGAGGTGCAGATCCTGCCGCTGATCGTCGGCAACCAGCGCTTCGACACCACCAAGCTCGGCAAGCCGCTCACCGATGCCGAGAAGACCGCGCTCGGGCTCGACCCGGCCCAGCGTTACGAGCACGCGCCACTGACGATGAGCGACGTGGCCATCGGCGTGTCCACCGGCACCCTGGTCGAACTGGTGCCCGGCGCCTTCGGCCAGGGCGTGGCCAACGGCGTGTACCGATACGTCGCCACCGCGGCCGACGGACCGGCCGAGACGAACCTCGTGCTCGAGCGCGAGGACTACACCGACACCCGCCGCTGGCAGCCCGTCACCCCGGATCACGTGCTCTCGGCGACCACGGCCGCGATCGATGTGGCGCAGGGCGAGCTGGTGCGCACGGCGGCCGGCAAGTGGTACCAGCGTACCGGGCAGGCGATCACGATCGGTGCGGGCGAGTCCTTCAGCGCCGGCTGGTCGGAGCTCTTCGCGATGAAGAGCGACAAGGGCCTGCTCTTCGGTCAGTCGCTGTCGGACGACTTCTACGTCGTCAAGCCGCAGGACATGCCGCTGCCGCAACTGGTCTACGCCAACGTTGCCAACCAGCTCTTCGAGGACCGCGCCAAGGTCGTCGAGTGGATGCAGAGCCATGCCGGCAACGCCGAGGCGATTGCCCGCTACAAGGCACTGCTCGACCAGATCGACGACAAGCTGCTGAAGATGGGGCTGGCCGAGCAGCAGGGCGGCACGGTGGCGCCGCGCGCGCAGTTCGACATGCTGTTCCTGCGCCTGCCCACCGTGCAGGCCTCGGGCGGGGGCATCTATGTGAAGGCCGGCAACGCGTCGCAGTCCGCGCTGGCGGCCGCGGTCGACGAGGGCCGGGCCGTGGCGCACGGCAGTGCCCGCATCCACATCGTCAACCAGACACCCTTCGGGCTCGAGATCAACGAGGTCGGCATCCTGGCCAGTGGCCGCACCGACCTGGTCGACAGGAAGCTCGAGACGCTGTCCGCCGGCAAGGTGTGGTTCCAGGGCCGGCAGGTGGGCGTGCTCGGATCGCCCACCGGGGCGAGCGAGATCCGCATCACGCAGGATGCGTATCCCACCGATCTCTACGATCTCGGCGGCGATTTCCAGATCCCGTCAGCGCCGCAGGACCTGTATGTGCGCGGCCGCATCGAGAACGCCGATGGTGATCTGTACCTGACCAACAAGGAAGGCTCGATCAACGTCACGGGCGAGCTGCGCGCGCGCTCGGTCAAGCTCTCGGCCGCGGGCGACTTCAATCTCGCCACCGAGGACTGGTACCACTCGGGGGCCGACCCGACGCAGTACCTGGCCTTCAACGACCTGTTCGGCAAGACACTGGCGGGCGCCCCGGCCAACCCGAACTACCAGCCTCGTACCGAGCGTTACGGTACCGGCGACACCGCCGATCAGCGCATCGCCGACCTGCTGGCGTCCATCGAGTCCAAGGGCCAGACCTCGCAGGTCTTCGCGCTGGGCGAGATCAACATCAACGCCCGCTACCTCAACGTCAACGGTCTGATCCAGAGCGGTGTCGATGCGATCGACCTGACGATCACCGAAGACTTCCGGCCCACGGCCTCGGGCAACTTCAACGATGCGCAGGGGCAGCTGCTGCCCGGCATCGTCTTCGGCGCCGGTGGCTTCGAGTCCGTCGACGGCTACTTCGACGCCGACCGCGGGCTGATCCTGCTCGACCCGATCAAGCCCACCGCTGGCGTGGTCAACCTGACGGGCCAGATCGTCAGCACCGGCGCGGGCCGCATCGCGGTGGCCAGCGGCTACGCCGCGGTGAACATCGTCAACCGCAGCGCCTACAAGCTTGCAGTCGACGAGATCGACGTGTCGCAGAACCGGGTCGGCCGTATCTCCATCACCGACTCGGCCACGCTGAAGCGCGAGACCTTCACGGTGCAGGACGGCACGGTCGACCGCCGTGTCTTCCAGGGGGTGCTGACGACCGAGGACGGCCTGAGCACCATCGTCTACACCGAGGATGCGAGCCAGGCCCAGCTCGACCTGCCACCGACATCGCCGCTGGCATACGCCCCGGTCGAGGACCGCTACTACCTCTGGACGGCTGGGCAGGCCAAGACCCGCACCACGGTCAAGATCTACGAATCTCGCAGCTTCAACCTGATCGGCTGGGACTGGGACTGGCTGTCGCCCGACACCGAGGCCAAGTACACCGACACCAGGTTCACCGACGGCTCGCCGCTGCGCGAGTCCGAAGTGCTGGTGCTCGCAGGCGGGCCGAACTCGGCGGGTCTGAGTGGGGGCGAGTTGCTGCTGGTGCAGTACGAGCAGAAGGCCAACCCGCAGGTCGAACTGATCAAGGACGTCTCGCTGGTGCGCGACGTCTTCAGCAACACGCTGTACCGCTGGGTGGGCGACACCGCCAAGATCACCTTCCCGGTGGTCGATTTCAGCGACGCCGGCAAGTGGGCCGAGGTGGCCGACCTCAGCGGCGGTGTGCGCAAGCTCGACGCCGAGAAGGTGGCCGACTCGAAGGTCGCCGGTTCGGTGTTTGCCGGCACGGCCGACAACCCCACGCGCTTCCATTACGTCTGGGAGTCGACCGACAGCAACAAGGTGCGGTACGACGGCAAGGACTGGAAGCCCGCCAAGGCCGACAACCGCTACGACAGCGACTTCTCCAACGAGGAGATCGTCTCCGACCCGCCGGTCACCACCGGTGGCGGTTGGCTGCGCGAGAAGGTGGTCACGACCAAGACCACGACGACCACCGGCCTGAAGGACTTCTACACCTACGCGCTGAAGGCCGACCACCCGATCGCGATCCAGCCCCTGCTGGGCGCGGCCCAGCAGACGATCCGCATCGACTCGGCCGCCGGCATGGTGCTGCGCGGCTCGATCGGCTACGGCAACGCACGCGATCCTGCCACCAACTACGACAGCTTCACGCCCATCGCCCTGTCGGCCGATGCGCTGGAGATCACCGGGGAGGTCGTCTTCTCCGGCGCGGTGCCCGACATCAAGACCGACAGCGACGTCACGATCCGCGTCAAGGACCCGCGTGGCATGCTCAACATCGTCGCCGCGGGCGATGTGCGCATCGAGCAGATCGACAACCCGAACCGGGCCGCGAGTCCGGTGCGCATCGGTCAGGTGCTGGCGGCGACCTATGCCTGGCGTGGCCAGGCCCTGACGGCGGGCGAGGTGGCGCAGGTGCTGGCGGGCACGTTCGTCGACCCGGCTTCGGGTCCCGCATCGCCGGTGTATGTGGCTTTCTCAGACCTGAGCGTGGCCGCCGGCCACGACGTGACGGTGCTCGCCACCGACGGCATCCTCGAAGGCACGCCCGGCCTGTCCCGCATCGTGGCCGACGCGGTGCAGCTCGACGCTGGCCAGGGCCTGCTGCTGATGACGGTGGACAGCGACGTTGCCGGCACCGGCACCGGCGGCGTGGCCGCGCGCGCCGACGGCACGATCTCGCTGATCGAGGCCCGCGGCGACCTGCGCCTGATCCGGCCTGACGCCTGGGCGGGCGCGCAGGCCTCGATCGATGCCGCCACCGTCACCGTGGACGCGCTGAGCGGCGAGTCCACCCTCGTCCTCCAGGACGTCCGCCTCGAGGCCGCGCGCGGCGCCATCCTCGACGCCGCCTTCGAGCGCTTCGCGCCGGAGCCCGGGCAATTGCAGGCGCTGATCGCGGCGGCGGGCTTCGACGACGCGGCCGCGGCCGCGGCCGGCCTGGGCAGCCTGGCCGAACTGCAGGCCCGCGCCCGCTATCCGCTGGCCGTCGACATCATGGCGCGGCTGCTGCCGCATAGCGAGTTGCCGACCGGTGGCGCCTCTGCCAGCGCCGACGAGACGCTGAACGTGCGCGGCGCCAACGTGTCGCTGGTCTCGCGCCAGGGCGTGGTCTCGGGCGTGCCTGGCAGCCAGGAGCCGGTGCTGCTGGGCCTGTGGGACCCGCTCGGCGAGCAGTCGGCCGATCAGGGTCTGGCGGGGGTGGCGACGTCCTCGGTCGCGGCGGTGTCGGCCCTGACCCTGACGGGCCTGTCCCCAGCCTATACCAACACCGATGTGCTGCCGCTGTTCAACGACGTCACCGGGCCGTCAATCGACCGCGCGCGCTACGCGAGCTTCAGCGTGGCGCCGCAGCCCTCGTCCAGCGGCGACCGCGTGCTGCGGCTGACCTCGCTCGAGGTGTCCACGCTCAACTACACCGCCGAGGGGGGGGCCACGCGCGCGGCGCTGGCCACCAGCCTGGACGGTTTCGACCGCCTGATCGAGCTCGAGCTCGACCCCACGGCCACCCAGGACGTCTGGGTCTTCGATCTGGACGGGCTTCAGGTCACCCAGGAGACCGAGTTCAGGCTTTACGCCTGGGGCATGACGCCGCAGTCCACGGGGACCGAGGGCGAGACCTTCGGTGACGGTGAGGACCTGGCCTCCAGCGCGCTTGAGGGCGCGGGTGGCTTGCGCCTGCTGGGCTATGCCGAAAACGCCCCGGTGGTCTTCAGCGAGGCCGGCCTCGGCCGCGCGACCGACCGCATCACGATCGCCACCCCGGGCGGCGACCTCGGCGCGCTGCCCGAGACGGCGCGGCAACTGCTGAACCGGATCCACCCCGAGGACATCGTCGAGGTCGGCTACCAGCGTTACGAGTACCTGGGCGACGACACCACGCTGGACCTCGCCGCCGAGGGCCTGTACATCAACCCCGGGCTGTGGCGCGTGGTGCGCGCCAGCGAGGTCTCGCCCGAGGGGATGCTCGCCTCCAGCGACGGCCTGGCCGACGTGCGCCGTGGCCAGTGGGTGGAGAACCGGCGCGAGCTGCGCTCGGTGACGGTGCAAGTGCGCGACGACCTGAACGTCAGCGTCGGCGGCATGCTGCGCGCCGTCAGCGACGGCGAGATCGTGCTGCGCGCCAACAGCGACCTGCAGATCGACAACGGGACGCTGTCGGGCCTGGCGACGGTGGGTCTGCAGTCGGGCGGCCTGATGCACCTCGAGGCCGAGGGCTCGATCTTCGCGGTGCACAACCCGTTGCTGACCGTGCCGCTGCTGCGCACCGGTGGCGACCTGTTCCTGAAAGCCGAGGGCGGTGACAACGCAGCCGGCGCGCCCACGGTCTTCGGCGGCGGCATCTTCGTCACGCGCGGCCTGAACCAGGCGCCCCTGGAGATGGGCTTCCAGGCGCCCGAAGGCGCCACCCTGACGGTGCAGGCCGCCGGAGACGTGATGCTTGCCCAGGCGACGGGTGACATCCGGCTGGCCGGCGTGCACGCCGGTGGCGATCTGACGCTGTCGGCGCTGGACGGCAGCCTGCTGGCCTCGGCCCGGCGCTGGGACGCCGGGATACTCGCGCTCAGCGGCCGGGCGGTGTCGTTGCAGGCGCTGGACGCCACGGGCAGCGACTTCGACGCGGTGACCATCGGCACGGCCGCTCAGGCCTTGCGCATCGACGCCGACCGGCTGCAGGCGCGCACCCGCACCGGCGCACCCTCGGTCATCGCGATCGACGACATCGACGACCTGACGATCGCCGGGGAGGGCTGGGCGGGCGCCAGCCCCGGGGCGCAAGCCGTGCCGGGCGGTCTGCGCCTGGCCTACGAGGGTCGCATCCTGGTGCGTGCCTCCGGCGCGCTGACCGTCGGGCAGCCGGGTGCCATCGGCGACGGTGGACAGGCGGTGCGCGGTCTGGTCGAGATGGGCTTCGACCCGGCGGGCGCCGTCCGCCTCGAGGCCGCCGGGGGCGACCTGACGATCGCCGACGACATCCTGATGGGCAGTGGGGCACTGTCCCTGCTGGCCAGCGGCGACGTGCGGCAGTCGCGCGGCACGACGCTCAGCAATGCCAACAGCGTCACCGGTGGACGTGGCTCGGTGGACATCCAGGCCGGCGGCCGTTTCGAGCAGGAGGCTTCGGCCCGCATCGTCACCGGCGGCGCGCGTGCCGGCGACATCGTGATCCGCGCGCATGGCGACATCGTCGTGTCCGACCTCGATGCCGGCCACCCCGCGGTCCCCGCGTCGGCGGCGGGGACCGTGGCCCTGGTCAGCGCCGAGGGCGGGGTGCGGCGCGCCGCACCCATCGCCATCAACGACACGGTGATCGAGCCCGGCCACCAGGGCATCCATGTCCGGGGCGCGGGCTTGCTGGTCGATGCGGCCGACAGCGTGGGCGGCGTGGGCCGCGGCTACGCGCCGCTGGCCACGGCGGTGGACCGCCTGGCGGTGCATGCGCAGGCGGGCGTGGCGCTGGTCAACGACCGCACCCTGACGCTCGGCACGGTCGACGCTGAAGTTGTGCGCGCCGCCTGGGTCGGGCCGCAGCGCTTCGAGATCCTGCCGATGCTCGAACGGCAGGGCCTGCGCAGCGGCGCCCCTGACGTGGCGGCCGGTGTGGCCGGCCGCGGCTCGGTCAGCGTGCTCACCACCGTCGGCGACATCATCGTCGACCGGCCGGTCGAGGTGCTCGGCGGTGCCCACCTGTTGCTGCGCGCGGCGGGCGACCTGAAGGTCGGCGCGAACGTCGAGGTCGCCCTGCGGCGCGTGGTGCCCACGCCGTCCGACGAGACCGGCGTGGATGCGCCGGCGGGGGCGATGACCCTGCAGGCCGGTGGCGCGCTGGCGCTGGGCGCGGGCGCCGCCGTCGTGTCCGAGGGCGGCGGCATCGACCTGCAAGCAGGCCTGCCCGGCCTGTCGATGCAGGTCGATGCCGCTGCCGGCACGACGTCCTGGGCGCGCGTGGACAGCGGCGGCGGCGACGTCCGCCTGGCCTCTGGTGGGGGTCTGAGCCTGACCGAGGTGGTGGCCGGACAGAACCTGTCGCTGCAGGCCGGCGGCGCGGTGTCGAGCGCGCTGGGCGCCGACAGCGGCATCGCCACGGTGTCGGGCCAGCGCCTGCGCATCGAGGCCGGCGCCGGGGTGGGCAGCGCGTCGCAGCCGCTGCTGGCCGACGTCGAGCGTGTCGCGGCCCACACCGCGGCCGGCGACATCCGCCTGTCGGTGCCGCGCGCATTGGAGATCGGTCCGCTGGACGACATGCGCTTCGCCCGTGTGGTCGCCACCGGGCTGCCGGCGCCCCTGCATGACTTCGAGCTCTCGGGGCTGCGAACCGGCCACAGCGGTGGCGTGGCGGTCCAGGCCCAGGGCTCCATCACCGTCCTGTCCGACCCGGCGGTCGACGCCGGCGTGGGCATCCAGGCCGGTGCGGGCGGCATCACGCTCGTGGCCCGGGTGGTGGCGGCCGACGACGGCACGGTGACCGACCGGGGCGATCTGCTGCTGCGGGCGGACCTCCGGTCGGGCGACGTGTCCGCCGGCATCGGCGGCGGCGACATCGTGCTCATCGCCTCCGGCGACCTGCGTCAGTCGGCCGGCACGCTCATCGGCAGTGGCGGCGGCGATGTCACCCTGCGTGCCGGCGGGGAGATGGTGCTGTCGCGCGTGATGTCGGCGCCCTTCGCCGCGCGGCTGGCTGAGCGTCTGCCACAGCGCCCGCAGGGCGGTGACGTGGTGCTCGAAGCCGACACCGTCTGGCGCGCGGCCTACGACCTGACGACGCCCGTGGTGACGGCGGATCTGCTGACCCTGAGCGTTCGCAGCGTGGCCGAACTCCCGGTGGCCGTCGATGCCGTGGCCGGACAGGTCGACGAAGGCGGCCTGTCGCTGATCGATCTCGACGGCGCGGGCGACGTCTCGGGCCTGACTGTGCAGGACCTGGTGGTGCTGGCGGGTGACGTCAGCTTGCGCAGCAGCGGCGCATTGGCGGTGCAGCGTCTGCGGGTGGCTGCAGCGCCTGACGACCAGGTCTCGGTGTCGATCGATGCCGGTGCCGACATCACCTTGCTGCGAGGCGCGCTCGCCGCCTTCGACGGCCTGATCGGCGATCTCACCATCGCCGCCGCCGGTGTCATCACGAGCTCGCGCCTGTTCACGGGCACCAACCGCACCGATTACCGCGCCGGCAAGGGCTTGCGCCTGGGCTCGGCTGATGAATACCTTGGTGCCGACGGGCAGGCGACCCAGGCGGGCGTCGTCGTGCTGCTCGAGCCCGAGCCGCTGGAGGGCGAGACGGCGCCCGCCCCGCGCGCCGTGCCCACCGCGCCGGCGATGGCGAGGATGGCCTTCCTGGCCGGCGACGACTTCGCCGGCCCGATGCTGTTCAGCGCCACGGCGTCGGCGTCGGCGGGCCTGTTCCTGTCGAGCCCGCGTTACGTGGCCATTGCTGGTGAGCTGCCCGACACGGTGACCGCGCAGCCGCTGGCCATCGCCACCGACGGGGTGCTGCTGGTGGCGCAGGGGGTCGATCTGCCCGCTGGCGCCCAGGTCACGACCGAACGCTGGCTGGTCGCCGATGCGGCGTCGCTGCAACAGGACGCTGATGGGATCGGCGCGCTCGTCACCGACATCACCACGGCCGAGGTGGCCGCACCGCCCATCGTGCGCACGCCGGTGGGTGCACTGCCTGGCGCGGTCGTCGTGGTCCCCGATGCGGCGAGTGCGCTGGTCTTCTCCGGCGGTGCCGACGGCCGGGGCGCCCTGGGCGACGGCACCGATCGCCTGACGCTCACGCTGTCGGTGCCCGAGGTCGCGGGCGTGCTCTCGGCGACGGGCAGCGCGGGAGTCGCGGTGTCGGGTTCCGGCACCCGCCTGCTGACGCTTGCCGGCCGGGCCGCTGACCTCAGCGCCTTCCTGGCCGACACGCAGGGCCTCGTGCGCTACACCGGACAGGCGGCGCAGACGCTGGCCGTCAGCGTGCTGCGCACCGATGCGCAGACCGGGCTGCCCCTGGAGTCGCGCACCTCGGTCGGTCTGTATGGCGCGAGCCGTGCCGTCTCGACCGTGCCGGTGATCGCACAGGCGCCGGCCCGGCTGTGGGTCGGCGACGGCACGGCCTCGCCGCTGCGCTTCGAGGGGGCCGATTTCCAGGGTCAGGGCCTGCTGCGCCTGACGCTGAGCCTGTCCGCCACGCACCCTCTGGTGGGTGGTCAGGGGCTGACGGCGCAGGCGCAGCCCGATGACGGCGTGAGCGTCGTCGTCGGCCCGTCCACGCCGCACAGCCTGGTGCTCGAGGGCGAGGCCGCGGCGCTGCAGGCTTTCGTGGCGGCGGGCCGTATCGTCTACACCGGTCCGGCGCCGGTCGACGGCACGGGCGCCACGCTGCCGCTGACGCTGCGTCTGTCGTCGCCGGCCGGCGTCTCGACGCTCGGGGCCGAACTGCTGGCGCCGGCGCAGCCGGCGGCCCAGCAGCACGGCGCCACGATCCGTGTGCCCGCCAGCCTGGCCTTGACGCCCGGCGCACAGGTACCGGTGCCCTTTGCCGCCGACGCCGTGGCCGGCCCGGGCCGGCTGACGCTGCAGCTCGTGGCCGAGGGCGGCAGCCGCCTGCACTGGACCGCTGCCAGCGGGCTCGAGGGGGCTGCCGGCGAGTCCCTGCAGGCTTCGGCGGCGCAGGGCGAGACCACCTTGACCGTTTCCGGCACCGCGCAGGCGCTCAGCGCCTGGCTGTCGTCGGCCGTGCCGGCCCTGCGGGTGTCGGGCAGCGCCGATGGCGTGCTGCAGGTGCTGCTGCGCGCGCCAGGCACCGAACGGGTGGCCGGCGAGCCTGCCGCGCCGGGCATCGCGTCGAGGACATCGATCGCGTTGGCGTACCTCGGCGCGCAGGGCAGCCAGTCCAGCCCGGCACTCGCGCTGCCGCAGGGCTACACCGTGGGCGCCGGCGCGGCTGCCATCCGGCTGCCGGCCGCCGCGATCGCGGGCGCCGGCGTGTTGGAGGTCGAGCTGGCGCTGGACCGTGGCGCGCTGAGCTGGCAGGCCGGCGGCCCCGGCCTCGTCGACGCGCAGGGCGCCCCGCTGGCCGCCGGCACGGGCACGGGGCTGGTCGTGCGCGGCCTGGCCGCCGACCTGAACGCCTGGCTGTCGGCCGCCGGCTCGCTGAGTGCGCAGGTCGACGCCGCTGCCACCCTGGACGTGCGGGTCAGCGGCGGGACGGCCCGGGTAAGCGCCCAGGCCCTGGTGCAGCCGCTGCAGGCCGCGCAGACCCTGGCGCGACCGTCCATCGCCGCGCCCTCGACCTTGCGTGTGCACGCAGAGGGCCTGACGCCGATCGTGTTCGAGCAGGCGGTCTTTGGCGGTTCGGGCGGCAGCGGGGCCTGGACGGTCACGCTGGTGGCGCCCGCGGGGGCCGAGCTCGAGGTGCAGGAGGCCGACGGGCTGACCGTCGGCAGCGCGATCCAGTCCGTCGACGGCGTGGATCGCCAGGTGACCACGCTGTCGGGCGAGCTCGAGACCCTGAACCGACATTTCGCGCGCTTCGGCGCGGTCGACTACCGCGTGCTGCAGGCCGGAGCTGGCGAAGGTCCGCTGGTCATGACACTGGCCCAGGGTGCGGCCCAGGTCTCGGTGACCGTGGCGGTCGATCTGTCGTCCACCGTCGCGAGCCCGGGGCTGCTGCTGCCAGCCGAGCTCAAGGTGGTCCAGGGGGCCCTGACCCCGCTGCGGTTGGGCACGGCCCCGCGCTTCGACTTCGGCAGCGCGGCGCTGCTCGACCTGACCGTCGGCGTCGGTGCCGGGGCGCAACTGGTGGCCGTCGCGCCGGCCGATGCGCAGGTGCAGGTGCTCACCGCGGCCCAGGCGCCAACGGTGGACGAGCGCACGGTGGTGCTGCGTGGCACGGCCGCCGCGCTGGACGTCTACCTCAGCCAGGGCGGTCTGGCGCTGCGTGCTGATGCGGCCGTGACGCTGGACGTGCAACTGGTCGGCGTGTCCGACCCGGCGCTGCGCGCCGCGGGCCGGGCCGCCGTGTCGATCGCACCAGCCCAGGGCGCCCAACACAGCCCCACCCTGGCACTGCCCGAGCGCCTGACCCTCCCGCTGTCGGGGCCGCTGCCGATCGTCCTGGCCGCGGGTTCGCTGGGGGCCGGCTCGGGCCTGCCCGGCAGCACCCCGGCCGTGCTGCGCCTGACCGCGCCTGCGGATGCGCGGTGGCTCGTCGATGGGCAGTCGGTCGATGCGTCGGCTGGCGCCGGCACCGTCCGGGCCGAACTCGCCCCCGTCGGCGGCGTCGGCATCGCGGTCGAGCGGGTGGGCGCCACGCGTGCGCTGCTCCTGCAGGGCACGGTCGACACGCTCGCTGCATGGCTCGCCACGCCGGGCCGGCTGGCCCTGGACGGGCCCGACGGCGCGCTGCGTGTCGAACTCGACACCGGTGCTGCGGCAGCGCCGCGCACGGCCTCGACCACCGTGCTGCTGCAGTCGCCACAGCAGGCGGCAGCGCCGCGCATCGCGGCGCTGCCGACGCAAGTCTGGGTCACTGCTGGCGGCACGACCACGCTGGCCCTCGACGGCGCGCGGCTCGAACCCGGTTCGGTCGGAGCCGAGACGCCGCTGACTCTGCGCCTGAGCCTGCCCGCTGGCGACGCACTCACGCTCGGCACGGGTCAGGGGCTGGCGCTGGTGGACGCTGCCGGGGCCTTCATCGACACCGCAGGCCAGCCGGCACCGGCCGCCAGCGGTGCACGCGAACTTTTGCTCACCGGCACAGCCCAGCAGCTGCAGGACTGGCTGACCGGTGCCGAGGGCCGGCGCATCGTCTACACCGGCCCGGGCGCCGTGGACGGCGGCGCGCCCATCGGCCTGGAGGTGTCGCTGCGCAGCGCGGTGGGCGAAGCGCAGCAGGTGGTGGCGCTGGCTGCGCCGGCCCAGCCGGCCGGCGCGCTGACCGGCCCGCGGCTGACGCTGCCGACCGGTCTGGTGGCCACCCCCGGGGCGCGCGTGCCGCTGCTGCTGGGCGCGCTGCTGCAGCCGGCCCAGGCCGACGACGCCGTGGTGCTCGACCTCCTGGCGCCGGCCGAGCGGCTCGTCCTGGCCGAAGTCGACGGCATCGAGGTGGGCGAGGGGGAGACCTTCACGCTCGTCGACGGGGGGCCGAGCCACGTCGCCACCCGGCTGTCGGGCAGCGTCGCCGCGCTGAACAACTTCTTCAGCCAGCCCGGCGCGGCCTGGTATGACAGCGACTTCAGTGCCAGCCTCGGGCTGCGCGTGGTCGCGCCGGTGCGCAGCGCCGGCGCCATCGCCATCACCGCGACGCCGGCGGCGCAGGCACCGGTGGTGGGTCCGCAACTGGCGTTGCCGCAATCCTTTGCGCTGCCCTCCACCGGCGGCGAGCTGCGGCTGTCGCCGACGGCGTTCTCCGGCCCGGGCACCCTGACCGTCACGGTCGCGGTCAGCCAGGGCACGCTGACGGTCTACAACGACGACGCGGTCGAGCCCGGGCAGACGCCCGATGCCGACGGTGTCGCCCTGGGCGGCAGCGGTGGGGTGCGCAGCTTCACCGGGACGGCCGCGGCGCTCAATGCCTACTTCTCGGCGCCGGGCCGGCTGCACTACAGCGGGGCGGCCACCCACCTGGGGGTGACGGTGGCCTCGGACCCGGCCCTGGGCCCGGTGGTGAGCGCCCGGGCGCAGGCTGCGCTGACCGCGGTCCAGGTCGCCGCGCAGGCCCCGACACTGCGCGCCACGGTGCCGCAGTCGCTGGCCTTCGTGGCCACGGGCGGCAGCGCCCTGGTCTTCGCCGAGGACCTGCTGGCGGTCAGCGGCGGCAGCGGGCAGGTGCTCGTGACCCTGGTCGCGCCCGTGGGCGGCGTCTTCACGGCGGCATCCGGGGCCGGCCTGAGCGTGTCCACCGGCACCGATTCCGCCAGTGGCCGCGCCACCGTGACGCTGGCGGGCGCGGCGGCCGATATCAACGCCTGGCTGCGCAGCCCGGGCAAGCTGCTTTACGGGCCGGCTGAAGGCGCGGCCGTTGCCGCCGGCACGCTCGAGATCCGGGCCGAATCCGGCACCGCGCGCACCACGTCGAACGTCGCGCTCGTGGCCGCCGCCTTGCGCACGGCGCCCGGTCTGGTGCTGCCTGCCGCAGTCGAGGTGCTGCCCGGCTCGGTGACCACGCTGCTGGCCGGGCTGGACCGCCTGAGCTTTGCCGGCGGTGCCGTGCTGACGCTGACGGTCGACGCACCGGTGGCGGGCCTGGTGGCGCGCGTGGCGGCGGGCCTGACGCCCGCGGTCACGTCGTCGGCAGGCCGCGTGGCGGCCGTCACCGTCACGGGCACGGCCGACCAGATCGATGGATGGATCGCCGCCGGCGGGCTGGCGGTCTCGACCCTGCTGCCCGACACCCTGCAGGTCACCGTGCAGGCCGTGGACACCCCGGCGCTGCAGGCGCGGGGCGAGGTCGCGATCACGGTGCGCCCGGCCTCGGGCGGGCTGGTCGCCCCCGGTTTGAACCTGCCGGAGCGCGTGGCTCTGTCGAGTGCCGGCAGCACCCCACTGGTGCTGCCCGAGGCCGTGATCGCCACGGCTGCGGCCGATGAGGTCCTCACGCTGACGCTGACCACGCCGGCCGGCGGGCGGCTCAGCGCCTTTGCCGACGACACGCTGAGCTATCCGGCCGGCGTGAGCCTGGGCGCGCGCACCGTCGACGCCGCCACCGACAGCGAAACGCTGGCGCTGCAGGGCACTGCCGCGGCGCTGCGGGCCCTGCTGGCGCTCCCCGGCGCACTCACCTATGGCGGCGTCACGTCCCAGGCCAGCGGCCCGGCCGGCCGGCTGGAGCTGACCCTCAGCCAGGGCTCGGGCGTGACGCTGCGCTCGGCCACCGCGGGCATCGCCCTCCAGACGCCGAGCCAGGCGGTGACGCCCACCGTGGTGCTGGCGCAGCGGGCGCTGCCGATCACCGCGGGCGAGAGTTCGGCCTTGCGCTTCACCGGTGTCGAGCTGGACGACGGCACGGCCACCGGTACGGCGCTGCTGCGCCTGACGCTCAGCCTGCCCGATACGGCTGTGCTCGCGCTCGGCGCGGGCCAGGGTCTGGCGGTGACGCTGCCCGAGGGTTCCCCCTCGGCCGTCACGGTGCAGCGCCAGGACGCGCGCACCTGGGTGCTGGAGGGCCGGGCCGACGCGCTGGAGGCCCTGCTGGCCGGTACGGCCGGCCGTGTCGAGTACACCGGCCCGGCGCTGCGGACCGATGCCGCCGTCGCACCCGAGCTGACGCTCACGCTGGACCACGGTGCGGGTCGCTCGACCGTGTCCGTCGCGCTCGGCGCGCCGGCGCCGGACGCCGCCTTGCGCCACGCGGTGCGGCTGACGCTGCCGACGGCGGTGGTGGTGACCCCGGGCGCGCTCGCGCCCCTGGCCTTCGCGGCCGACGCGCTGGTCAGCCTCGGGCTGCAGGGTGGCGACACGGTGGCGGACGAGGCCCTCACGGTGACCGTCACGGCCTCGGCCGGCGGCTTGCACTGGGCGGCGTCGTCGACCCTGCGCAGCGCGGCGGGCGGGCCCTTGCTGGCGGCCTCGCCGGCGCAGGGCGCGGCCACGCTCACGCTGCACGGCACCGCCGGCGAGCTCAACGCCTACCTGTCGGCGCCCGGCGGCCTGCTGCGCTATGCGCGTGGTGTGGCCGATGCCGGCGCCGTCATCACGGTGCAGGCCGTGGGGCAGGGCGGGACGGCGGTCGGCCAGATCGACACCGAGCTGCGCCTGGCCGAATCGATGGGCTTCGGTCCGCGGCTGACGCTGCCGGCGGGCTACACCCTGCCCACCGGCGGCCAGCTGCTGCTGCCGGCCGACCTGGTGGGCGCGCCCAACGCCGCTGCCGGGGCTGCCGCCGATGCGGCGCAGGTGCTCGAGGCCACGGTCCGCGTCAGCGGTGCCGGGGCGGCGCTGGCCTGGGAGGCCGATGGTGCGCTGACGGCGGCCGACGGTCTGGGCACCCTGACCGCCGGCACCGGCACGACGCTGACGCTGCGCGGCACGGCGGCGCAGATCAACGCCTATGTCGCGCGGCCGGGCGCGCTCGTCTACCAGGGCAGCGCGGGCGCCGAGCTGACGGTCTCGGTTGCGACCCTGGCCCAGGGCGTGGTCGGCGCGCGCCTCAGCACCGCGCAGGCGCCTATCACCCATGTCGCAGCCCCGGTGTCGGCGGCCACGCTGGCGCTGGCGATGCCCGGGCAGATCGTCGTCGAGCCCGGCTCGGCCACGCCCACGCCCTTGCCGCTGCTGGGCGTGGGCGCCGTCACGGCGGTGTCCGGCAGCGGTTTGCTGACGCTGACGGTTTCGGTGGCCACGTCCGCGAGCGACGCGGCCGAGCGGATCGGCGCGCTCCTGGCCTTCGACGACGACGGCCTCGATGGCGATGCCGATGGCCAGGACGACGTGCGCGTGGGCGGCACGGCCTTTGACGTCACGCTCAGCGGCACGGCCCCGGCGCTGGCCGCCTACCTGGCAGCGGGCCGTCTGGCCTACCAGGCGCCGGCCGCGCTGGACGGTGCCGGCCCGACGGTGCTGACGCTCGCCTTGCGCGACGCGGGTGTGCCTGCACTGGCCACGGCGCAGGCCGTCGCGGCGGTGACGCTGGCGCCGGCGGCATCGACCCAGCAGCCCGGCGCGGTGGCCATGCAACTGCGGCTGCCGGCGAGCATCGCCGTCGGTGCCGGCGTGGCCACCCCGCTGGCCATCGGCACCGCGCTGTACGGCGACGCCGCCTCCGACGCGGGCACGGTCTACACCTTGGATCTGGGCGTGTCGTCGGGTTCGCTGTCGGGGCAGGCCTTCGAGGGCCTGACCGACCTGGACCCGGTGGGCGGCTCGGTCCGCCTGTCGGGCACGATCGCCGCACTGAACGCCTGGCTCGCGGCCGGCAAACTGGTCTACACCGGCCAGGGCGAGGCCCTGTCGCTGACGTTGACGCGTGCCGCGCCTGCGGCGGCGGGTGCGGCCGGCTTCAAGGTCGCGGGCGTCATCGCCCTGACCACGGTCGGCACGACGGCTTCACCCACGATCGCGCTGCCCGGCAGCGTCACCATCGTGCCGGGGACGAACAGCCCGGTGGTCTTCCCGAACTCGGCCTTCGGCGCCGGCAGCGAGGTGCTCACGGTCACGGTGTCGGTGGCGGCGGGCTCGCTGGGCTACAGCGCTTCGAGCGCCGGCTTCCCGGTGGCCGGGCAGGCGCTCACGGTCAGCCGCCTGGCGCTTGCCGCGGGCGAGACCAGCCGCTACACCAGCGTCAGCTTCACCGGCACGGCCAACCGGCTGAGCCAGTTCTTCGGCAGCGAACTCGCGCTGAACTTCCGCGGCGCCAGCGGTTCCTCGATCCAGGTCGCGGTGGCGCGCGGGGCCGACCCGGCCGTCAGCACGGCCCGGGCCGAGGCCCTGGTGCTGGCCTTCGGCTCGGCCTCCACGGTGGCGACGGCCCCGGCCTTCGTCAGCGTGCCCGCGGCGGTGTATTTCACGCCGGGCGTGACGAGCGACCTGCGCTTCGACGGGCTGGCCGTGTCGGGCACGGGCGTGCTGTCGCTGACGGTTGCGCTGCCCGGCTCGACCGATCTGGGTGGGCTGGCCGGGTTCAGCGTCGCCGGCATCGCGATGGGTACCGACCTGGCCACGGCCGAGGTTCTCGACGGTGGCCGCGCCGTGGTCCTGACGGGATCGGCCTCGCAGCTCGGGACCGTGCTCCAGGCCGTCGGCAAGCTGCGCTACACCGGCTCCTTTGGCGCCCTGACCCTGACGCTGCAGCCCGCCTCGGCCTCGCCCTCGGCCGGCCAGAGCGTGGTCAGCGGCATCCGGCTCGCCGAGCCGGTGCAGCCCGAGGCCGTGCGCCTGAGCCTGCCCACCGCGATCTACGTGACGCCTGGCGCGCCGGCGCGGGTGCAGTTCGGCGGCACGCCCTTCGCGGGCGCGGGCGAGGTTTCGATCGAGATTGAGGCCGAGCGGCCATTCCTCACCATCGATGGCCTCAGGCCCGCCAGCGCGGCCGAGGCCTGGACCGGCGACACCGCCAGCCAGACCCTGACCACGGCCGCCGGGCCGGTGACGATCCGCCAGGGCAGCGCATTCGCCCGCGGCGACGGCCTGACGCGCACGGCCACCCGCTTCACCGGTACGGCTGACGCGCTGAACGCGCTCTTCGGCACCGTCGGCGCGGTCTGGTACGACCACACCGCCGACGGCACGGACGCCTTGCGCATCCGCGCAGCCGGCGCGATGGAGTCGCTCGGCGCCATCCCGCTGGTTGGCGTGACCGCCAGCGCC
>CAZFVH010000009.1:57782-62761 GCA_964522465.1 uncultured Rubrivivax sp.
CGGCGCGATGGAGTCGCTCGGCGCCATCCCGCTGGTTGGCGTGACCGCCAGCGCCACCACGGTGGCCGGGCCGTCCGCGGTGACGCTGACGCTGCCCGCGCGGGTGACGCTCAGCCCGGGCGCTTCGTCCGGGGTGGCGATCGGGGACATCCTCAGTGGCGGCAGCGACAGCGCGGTCTACTCGCTCGAACTGGCCATCGACGTCGGCGCCGGCACGCTCACCGCCGACAGCCTGCCGTCGGGCGTGAGCGTGGCTGCCTCGCCCGCCACCACCGCGACGTCGACGACGCTGCAGGGCTCGATCGTCAGCCTGACGAGCTACCTCGCCAGCGGCGGCCTGCGTTACGCCGGCGGCGGTACCGAGCTGCGCATGGTGCTGCGCGGCACCGATGCCGGCGGCGCCGTCAACCAGACCTTGCGCGGCTCGACCGTGCTCACCGCGGCGCTGGCGGCCGTGCCGTCGATCGCTGCGCCGCAGGCGCTGCTCGTGCAGTCCGGCCAGTCGTCGCTGCTGGTGCTGCCCGGCGCCCCGCTCGGCGGCCCTGGCACGCTGACGCTGGCGTTGAAGGCCGAGGCCGGCGCCCTGGCCGCGTCGACGCTGACGGCCGGCACGGCGGTTGACGGGGTGACGCTGCTCGCCGGCGCCACCGCCGATCGGCTGGAAGTGCAGGGCGACGCGGCGGCGCTGAACGCCTGGCTGGCCAGTGGCGCGCTGCGCTACACCGGGACCGGTACGGGCCGCTTCGACGCCCTGACGCTGAAGGTTTCGAATGCCGACGGCCTGCGCAGCGCGTCGGCGCGTGTGGCGCTGCAGGCGGCTGTGGCCGTCGAGGTGGCGGGCCCGGTGCCGCTGGCGCTGACGCTGCCCACGACCCTCGGTGTCACGGCGGGCCGGATCTCGGTGCTCGCGCTGCCAGGCGATGCCCTGGCTGGCGATGCCACGGTTGCGTACACGTTGACGCTGGGCGTGGCCGGCGCGGGCAGCGCGCTGGCCGCCCCGACGCTGACCCCTGGCGTGGCGGCCCACGGGGTCACGCTGCTCGCGGGCGCCTCCGCGGGCCGGCTGCAACTGCAGGGGATTCCCGCAGATCTGAACCGCTATCTGGCGTCCGGGCAACTGGTCTACAGCGGACCGGGTGCCGAGGCGCTGAGCATCAAGCTCGCATCATCGACGCGCTCGGTCGAGGGCTCGGTCGCCTTGCAGGCGGTACCAGCGGCGGTCTCGCTGCCGCTGACACTGCCGGCCACGGTGGCCATCGTCGAGGGCGTGGCCACCGGCATCACGCTGTCCAGCGCGGCTTTCGGTACCGGCACGGCGCTGCTGAAGGTGACGCTGAGCGCGAGCGCCGGCACGGTGGGTGGGGTGGATGCGGCGGGCGTCACGGTGAGCGATGGACCGGCGGCCGGATCCAAGGTCTTCAGCGGGACGGCCGACGCGCTGAGCGCGTATTTCGCTGCGTCGGGCAGCGAAGGCGGCACCCCGGGCGCGACTTACGCCGGCCCGAGCCTGTCCTGGCTGACGGTACGCGTCGAGCAGCAGGGCAACGCCCTCGTCCACACCGAGGCCCGCACCCAACTGGTCGCCTTCGGGCCCACGGGCGCGGCCGCCACGGTGTCGTCCATCCGCAGCCTGTCGCAGCAGGCCTGGGTGACGCCGAGCGTGTCCTCCCAGGTGGCGCTGGCCACCGTGGACTTCGACAGCAATGCCGCCGCGGGCGGGCTGCGTCTGCGCATCGGCGCCGATGCCGGCGCGCTGACCTTCGCCGGTCTCGCGGGACCGACGGACGGGGTCTACACGATCGCGCCGAGCGGCGGCGCGTCGGTGACGGTCGCCGGTGGCAGCACCCTCGTGATCGCCGGCGACGCCGCGGCACTGGAGGACTACGTGCGCACCGCCGACAAGGTGCGCTACCAGGGCCCGGCGACGACGCTCACGCTCGCGCTCGATCATCAGGTCGGCGGCGCATGGGTATCGAATGTTGCGCGCGCCAGCGTCGAGCTGCGCACGCCTGAGGTTTCGGCGCAGACCAACGCGTTCGGTAGCGTGATGGTGCTGCCGCGGACGCTGGTGGCCACGCCGGGGGCGCTGCTGCCGCTGACCCTGAGCAACGCGGCCTTCGACGCGCCGGGGGCTGCGCTCACGCTGGAGATCGAAGCACCACGCTCCGCCCTGTCCATCGCCGGTCTGGCCGATCCGCGCGCCAGCGTGGGCACGGTGGCCGGGGTGGGTGTGCAGGTGGCGAGTGTCACGCCCGCAGGCGGCGGGGCCGCCGTGCCGGTGACGCGCTTCATCGGCTCGGCGGCGCAGCTCAACGCCTTCTTCGCCACCCCGGGCCAGGCGATGCTCGACGCCACCGGCCTCGCGGGGCTGACCTTGCGTCTGGCCGGCAGCGAGGGCTCGATCGCCATCGAGACGCGCACGGCGTCGGATGTCGGCTACGGCGCTTCGATCACGCTCCCGCAGGCCTTCGTCGTCGCGCCGGGGCAGGCCACGGCGCTGGCCTTTGCGCCGAATGCCGTGACGGCCGCCGGTGCCGGCGAGATCACCCTGACCTTGGCCGTGGCGCGCGGCGCGCTAAGCACTGCTGACGGTGACGGCAGCCACGGTGACGTGACGGTCACCGGCTCGGGCACCGGCGCGCTGACGCTCAGCGGCGCGGCCGCGTCCCTGAGCAGCTTCCTGGCGACGGCCGGCGCGGTCAGCTTCACCGGATCGGCGACGACGACGCTGACCTCCAGCCTCAGCCGCACCGAGGCCGGTGGGCGCACCTTCACCGCGGCCGGCAGCGCGGCCCTGGTCTTCTCGACCTCCGCGCCCAGCCTGTCGCTGAGCGTGCCGGCCACCGTGCAGGTGGTGCAGGACAACGCCAGCAACGTGGTGCTGGCGGCCGACGCCCTGGCCGAGGTCGGCGCGACCGGCACGGTCTTCGACCTGACGCTGGTGGCGTCCACCGGCGCGACCATCGCGCTCGCGGCCCCGGCCGCCGGCGCGGGCGTCTTGAACACGGCGGGCGCGGCTTTCAATGGGGCGACCGGGGCTGGCAGCGTCACGCTGCGCGGCACGGCCGCAGCGCTCAACGCCTACCTCGGCACGGCGGGCCATCTGGCCGTGACAGCGCCGAGCGGCAGCACGCCGACCCTGACCTTCACCGCGAACTACCTGGGCCGGAGCGCGTCGGCCGTGGTCGACCTGAACCCGGTCGCTGTCGTCAGCGGTTCGGCAGCCTCCGGCCTGCGCAGTGCCGCCATCGTCGCCGTGATGGGCGCGAACCCCGGCACCCCGGTGCGGGCGCCCGCCGTCGGCAGCCTGCCCGCGGTGCTGCACATCACGCCCGCAGTGCGCTCGGACCTGCTCTTCAGCGGCGTCGATCTCACCGAGGTCGTCGCGGGCGAGACGCTGACGGTGACGCTGAGCCTGCCCGCCAGCGGTCTGACCCTGGGCGCCGGTGAAGGCCTGGCTTCCTTCCTGGCCGACGGTTCGGCCGATGCTGAGCGTCAGGCGCAGCGCAGTCTGAGTGTCACCGGTACCTCCGCTGCGCTCGAGAACCTGCTGAAGGGCGTGGCCGGCCGGCTCGGCTACACCGGTCCGGCCACGCTGGACGACGGTGGGGCGTTGACGTTGGCCGTCTCGGTGGCGCGAGCCACCGGCGAAACCGTGGCGACTTCGGTGGTGCTGGCGGCCCCGGCCCAGGCGGCGGGCACCGCGGCCTGGGTCACCGTGCCGGCGCAGGTGACGACCACGCCGGGGGCGCTGCTGGCGCTGCCCTTCCCGGCCGGCGCGGTGTCCGGTGCGGGCACGCTGACGCTGAGCTTCGCCACGTCGGGCGGTGCGGTGCTCGATTGGACGGCCAGCCAGGCGTTGACCGACGGCGCCGTTGCGCCCGCGCCGCGCGGCGCCGGCAACGGGACGGCCGTCACGATCCAGGGGAGCGCCGCCGAGCTGAGCGCCTACCTCGCCGCCGGCCAGATGCGGGTCGGTGCCACGGGCGCTGGGTCGGTGACGGTGACGCTGCTGACGGACGGGATCAGCACCGTGCACAGCATCGCCGTGGCGGCGCAGACGGCGGCCGAGACGGCACGCGTGACGCCGCTGATCAGCGTGCCGCGCGTCTTCGCGGTGGGCCCCGCCGGCGGGGCGCTGGTCTTCCCGGCCGCTGCGGTGTCGGGCGGCGGCACCCTGACATTGACCTTGACGGTGGACGCGGGCAGCCTGGGCTCCACGCTGTTCGCCACGGGGCAGACCAGCCATGCGGCGACTGCGGAAGTCGACGGCGTGCCCGTGGGCGTGGCCGCGAGCGTCGACGGCGCCACGCGCACCGTGACGCTGACGGGCAGCGCCGCGGCGCTGAGCAGCTACCTCGCCGCCGGCCGCCTGCTGCACGGCGGCGCGCAGGGCGCCCCGGCGAACCTGATGATCCGCCTGGCCGGCGATGCCGCGCAGGGCCCGGTCATCGTCACGACACTGGCCTCCACGGTGATCCCGGCGGTGGCCGTGACGGTCATCGCCAGCCTCCCGGCCAGCCTGGCGATCACGACGGGCGAGGCCTCGTCGCTGCTGTTCACCGGCGCGGTGCTGGATGACGGCAACGCGGCGGCAGATGACATCTTGACGCTGAGCTTGGGTGCTTCAGGCGCGGCGGGCACCCTCGGGGCGGTGTCTGCGGCGGGCGTCACGGTGGTGAGCGGCCAGGGCACGGCCAGCCTGGTGCTCAGCGGCACGGCCGCGGCGCTGCAGGCCTTCCTGCGCGGCGGCACGGCGGGCGTGGCGCCGGTGGTCTACCAGGGCGCGGCCACGACGCTGGCGATCGGCCTGTCGAACGCAGCCGGGGCGGGCGTGACGACGACGGCGGCGCTGAGCGCGCCGACGCAGACGGCTGCCACCGGCGCCACAGCGGCGCTGAGCGTGCCGGCCACGGTGCTGACGACGCCGGGTGCGGTGGTGTCCATGGCCTTCGGCGCGCAGGCGCTGGTGGCCGACG
>CAZFVH010000010.1:0-34326 GCA_964522465.1 uncultured Rubrivivax sp.
AGTGTACGGATGTGCATCACGCTAGTGGGGGAAGATACCCTACGGGTTAGGCCGACACTCGCCTACCTAACAAGAGGGATGAACATAGGTTCATGGTTCCGTCTGCCGCGTCACAACTCCAATAGACACAAGGGGTTAGAAAAAAAATGGCTGGCCGTCCCCCCCGCTGGTACCCCCTATATATATATGTGCCCCTCTTGGATTTTTTCCAGATTTGCAAACGGGGTTGGGTGGCCATCCTAACAACCGCATCTCCCTCTGAGAATGCCGGTTTGCTGACACTGCTGACACGCTGACACCCATAATCACGGCAGCACCTTACCTGCGTTCTGATGCGTCTGCCGCTAGTCGCTTCAACAAGTCAGGACGTTGGGTAGCCCCGAGGCGTAACGCAGCCCGACAACGGCTTGGCGACGAGTGGACCGGGGCAGTGGCAAAACCGCCCGGCGGGATGGCAGCGGTCCGGTAGCCGTGTCGCCAACCCTGCCGGGCGGTTTCTATTGACACGCCGTTACGCTCGGGGCGTGGGCTTGGACATCCTTACACCCAAGGGCCAGCAGACCGTCGCGGACCTCGACCGGGCCGTGGCGTTGTGGGAGTTCAACAACCCGGGCTATCGCTACTGCCGAACCCCGGAGGACTCCCCCTGCCCTGTCGATGGACTGGTCATTGACAGGTCTGGGCTGCTCAAGGGCGTGGTGGAGACCAAGTGCCGCTACGACATGGACGAACGGAAGTTCGAGGAGGAGTACCGCAGCGAGTGGCTGGTCACCATGGAGAAGTTGGTCAAGGGCTCCCGTGTGGCCGCCCAACTGTGTGTCCCCTACTACGGCTTCCTCTATCTGGTGAAAGACGGCGTGCTGATGACCCGGAAGATCGCTGACTCCCAAGGGCAGTTCTGCGTCCCCTTTCGATGCGACAACACGGCAACCCAGCGAACCGTCAATGGCGGTGAGGCAGTCAGGGCAAACGCTTACATAGATATGCGGGCCAGCAGGGTGTTCAGAGCATGACGAGCGGCGAGATGACACAAGATACAAAAGACATCGTCGCTCGACTTCGAGACTGGCGCAGCCTGCACCTGACTCGGCTTGGCGGGCTGTTTGACGAGGCGGCCGACGAGATCGAACGGCTGCGGCTCACCGACGCGGAGCGGAAGGCGGTGGAGTGGGCTGTGGAAACGTGGGTCTGTAGGCCAGAGTTGAAAGCCACCCTGCGCGGCCTGCTGGAGCGGCTGGGAGGTGACAAATGAGGGAGGCCGTAGTTCTGTGTTTGATCCTTGCTGTAGCCGGATGGTTGTTGTCGGCGTATCTAGCCGTTTCTCTGCACTTCGCCAACGACGCCGTCAAAATGCTGAGGGCCAACGCCAAGAGCCGGCTCACCGACGCGGAGCGGAAGGCGGTGGAGTTGGCCATCGACTCCATGAACGGCGTGGAGGACATCAGCGCGTCATGGAGTCAGACGGAGACTGAGGCTATCGCAACGCTGCGGGGGCTGCTGGAGCGGACAGAAACTGTCGAAAAATGACAGTTTGTGTGCCCCAAACGTATCAGATAAGCGACGAAAAACGGAGAGATAGCAATATGAGTGGGGAGTGCAACAACGACTCTTTGGTGGATTTCTTGGGCAAAAAACTGGAGGCAGCCCAAGACACGATCCGGCGTCTGACCGAGGAGCGGGACTTCGCCGTCAAGGCCCTACGGCAAATGGCTGACATGGACAAGGATGTCCGCGATATGCAGGAGGCGACCAAATACTATGAAGAGATGGCTATTCGCCTGCGTAGGTCCCTAAAGGAGTTGTCCCCCAATGCCAACTGAAATCCTTCGTCAGCACAGCGTCAACACGCAAGATGTGACGTTCACCGCATCCGACAGCACGACCGGCGGATTCAACCTCGCCGTGTACGCTGGCGGTATGATCCTCGTCACCAGCGGCACTGCTACGCTGACTTGGAAGGTCAAGGAGAACGCGGGGTCGGCAACGTCCTACACGGTGGCGGACAGCAGCAACGCCGTGATTACGCAGAGCGTGCAGGCTGGGCGGGCCTATGCCTTGCCTGACCAACTGTTCTCTTCTGCGTATGTGACGGCGACCACAGGGAGCGGTACGGTCACAGTTCGAGTCATTGTGAAAGGGTAGCCTATGCGTCGGGACTACGAGTGTCTTGGTGGGCCGATGGATGGGAGCCGGGTGTCCCGGTCTCCTGACGGGTTTGGGGCGTTCTGCTTGGCCGACAAGGCCGAAGACGGCAGCGTGACGATGCACTTCTATCGGCTGTGCATCACGAACAAGCGGCTGGCTGGCAGGATGCGAACGGCAAGGTTCTGGCACTACATCGGGACCAACCCCAACGCCATGAGCCGACCGACCCTGTCTCCGCATCGAAGGATGTACAAGTGACGATTATCGCCTATCTGCCGCTGGTATTTGCCGTAGCACTGGCACTGGCATACCGGTGGCGGTGGATATGATCCACCAGTGCAATCCTCCTATCTGGGTAACCACGCCGCTAGGAGAAGGCCACTGCTTGTTTCTCATCGACTACGGACCGTCGATCAACACAGTCTGGGTGGTGCATCTATTCGAGTCCGGTGAAGTGACGCACATCGACTCCAGCGAGGTCAGGGTCATGGGCAACGCAATGTGGGGAATCCCTCATCCCGCAGAGCCCAACCGAGTGACACAGCACAAATGATCTAGGTACAAACCAATACCCTGTGCGCGGCCGCTCTGACCCGGCGGCCGTCCTTCGCCGCCCGGTGCGTCTCCTTTCCGCACCGGGCGGCGTCTTTTTGTGTCCATAAGAAGGGGTAGCCAAGGAGTACCAACATGGCCAAGAAGAAAGCCCCGCCCAAGAAGGCTCCCAAGAAGTCTCTGAAAGACAAACTGAACGCTGCCTACACCAAGATGGAAAAGGAAGAGGAAGGCAAGGCCAAGCACGCAGACGGTTGCGCTTGCGGCAACTGCGGGTAGCGTGGCCACTCCTGACGGCCATGGCTGCCCAAATCAAGACACTGCCGATGATGCAGGAGTACATCTGGGACTGCCTGCCCATGCGAAAGTACATGGCAGGCCGAGAGGCTGTATTCGACACTGTCATGGTGTTAGTGCAGGAGTGGCCAGATGACATGCTGGCTCACACAAAGTCTGGGGATACCGGAGAGGTGATAGCCAAGAGTGAGTTGGAAAAAAGCGTGCGTCGGCACCTGACCCTCACCTATGGGGAAAAGAAGTTCGGAACCCTATGGATCGTCGCCCTCCAGATTCTGCTGCCCATCATCATCGACCTGCTGCTGGACTGGTGGCGGCGAAGGAAAGAGCATCGTGGCTGGCTGCGGATGTGGCGGCGAAGGTGGGTGAGTGAATGAGCGAATCCGCCTTCACCAGAATGCTGGATCGAACGCCCGATCCAGAGCGATTCGCCCGCAACCTAGCCGGTGGGGCCGCCAATCTCGCCAAGGCGGCTACGCCAGACTTCACGCTCTCGGACGATGACAGGCAGTCGGCGGCAGCCAACGATCTCTACGAGACCGATGGCGATCTCCGGGTCTACGGCAAGGGCCTGTGGACCTACATGCAGGAGCGTCCGGTCATCTACCCCGACATGGTGAACTACTACCGGCAGGAAATCTTCGGAGACTCCGAACTGCCCATCACCGTCGAGGAGTACATCCGTCGCAAGGCAGACGCACTCACCGGCATGTACCAGCGGCTAGGCGTGGAGGTTGACCCGGGCGCGTTGGTCCAGCAGGTCCAAGGCGTCCTGCATGGCAAGCAAGCAGACAAGTCATCCCTCGCTGCCCAGTACGCAGACGATGTGCTGAACACGCTCCAGAAGGGCTCGGCGTCGTACCAGAATCCACACGACATGACGGTGACGCAGGAGCAGTTCGACCAAGCCAGCAAACTGGTGGCCGGTGGCTCGCAGGGCAGCCCAGAACACGCCGTCCCTAGGGAGTTGCAGCGGTACTTCGCGACACAGGCGGTCTATGACTACATGCGGGCCATGCAGGACGGCAATCATGCCCCGCCCTACGCCAATGCCATGAGCAACGTGGCGGCTGGAGTGGGGTCGCTGTTCGACTGGACCGGCGGTGCGGGCAACACGTTCGCGGACATGGGCTTCCGGCATCCGCTCGCTGGCCGGGCATCACAGGCCATGTACTGGGCCAACAGGGCCGATACGGCGATCCCGCCCGTGCGATTTACCCCGTCGGTGCGGCGGGATGCGTGGCGGATTGGTGCCGACCCTATTCGCGAGGAGCAGCGTCAGCAGGCTGGTGATGTGAACAGGGCGGTGGCGTTCCGAGACGCTGGCGGCAATGCCATGTACCCGCACTGGTCCACAACCAACATGACCGGCTTGTTTGGCGACGGCACTTACCCGGGCACTAACTATGGGGCTGACCATCCGTATGGCCGCCTCAACTCACAGTGGTACCGCAACTTTGCAGAGTTCAGCCGCAGCCCGATGGTTGGCCTAATAGAGCCGCAGGAGACTCATGCTCGGGGTGTCATGTACCCAGCCCGCACCGATGCGGACATGGATCAGCACATGAATCGAGTCATGCCGATTATCCCGGCAGGCATGACGCGGGAGCATTTCGCGGACTTCTATGACTGGCGACAGGGCGACGAGGCCAAGGGCGAGGCGTTTGCGGAGACCATGTATCCAGAAACGCAGGCTCACTTTGGCGTTCCGAAAGAACAGCGGACTTGGGGGCCGCAGTGGTACACGACTCTGGCCAAGGCTCCCCAGAATGCCTTGGGCGACCTGTCTTATGCGGGCATGACGGCGGCAACGGCTGGGTATGGCGGCCTGTCGGGCGGAATGAGGGCCTTCGGTCAGGGCCTGACTCGCCTTGGCGGCAAGGCGGCAACGGCTGGCGGCGTTGGGGCTCTGGCTTCGCAGACAGCGTCTGGGGCCGCGCGTGGGCTCGGCCGGGGGACCATGTCGGCGGCCCTCGACACTGCCGTAGACGCCCCGAGCGATTACATCACTGAACAAGGCATCGGGTACGGCATGTCCAACAGGGACAACTTCGCCGGATTCTTCACGGACACGCCAGAACAAAGCAGCCTGCTGCCTAACGTCAAGCCGACCGACAGCATCAGAACCATTGTTCAGGCACGCAACCAAGCAATGGAGGACCGGGAAAGCGAGTACCGCAATCGGATTGACGAGTGGAACATGATGCGAGGCAACGCAATCCCGGCGGCGTCCCAGCCTCGTCGCGGCTTCCGCACAACCGAGGAGTGGTCGAAGCCAAACTGGTACATGTCGCCGCAGTTCTACGGCAACCGGGACTGACATCAGTAAGAAGGTCGCCCCAGACTTTCTTACTGAACCCCGGAGGGACAGTGCATGTCTGACGAAGACGTTGTCGAAGTAGACGATTCGGTTGACGCGGGCGAAGAACTCGATTCGGATGTCGATAGTTCGGCGGATGTCTCATTAGAATCCGCGCCGCAGGCCGAGGCACCGCAGCAAGACGTTTGGGGGGCATTCAAGCAACTGCCCCAGTTCCAAGGGGCCGATGACCGGGCTATAGCCTCAAGGCTATACGAGGCCCTCCAGCGTGAGCAGTCCGCCACGCACGCCCTCCAGCAGTACCAAAGCACCATTCCGGTGGTCAGCGAGTACCTGCAAAAGAAGGAACTGTTCGACGCTTGGCTTCAGCAGCAGAATGCCGAGCGGACCGGCGGATACTCGGTTCACCAGCAGCAGAAGCATCAGCCCGCCGAGGAGGAGCCGTCTTGGTGGAACCCTCCCAAGATTCGCGAGGCGTACAAGCAGTACCTGACCAAAGACGAGCAAGGCCGGGACATTATTGACCCGGCTGCCCCATTAGATGCCCGGCACGCCCTGACCGAGTTTCTCCAGCACCGGGCCGAGTTTGCCCGCAAGTTGCTGGACAATCCGCAGGAAGCGTTGGGCCCGATGATGGAAAAGGTGGCCCAGCAGCGGGCCCAAGACATCGTCACCCAGCAAGTGGCCCAGATGAAAGAGGAGTCATATGTCTCCTCGCTGGAGCAGCAAAACGCCGATTGGCTGTACGACAGAAATGGGAATGTATCTCCAGAGGGTCTCGCTGTCCAGAAATACATACAGGACGCGAGACAGTTAGGCATCCAAGGAGCCCAAGCCCGCTGGGACTATGCGACTCGGATGGTTGAACGTGACCTTTTGGTCGCCAACCTCCAGATGCAGCATCAGCAGATGCAGTACCAGCAGCAACCGGCTCCGCAGCAGATGCCCGCTGCCCCGAGTCCTGCCGACACGAAGGCCCAGCAGAACATGGAGTACCTGCGGCAGCAGGCCATGCGAACTGCGAGCCAACGCCCGGCAGCCACCACGAATGCCCGAGTTCCTAACAAGCCCATGACCTTTGCGGAAAAACTTGCAGCGAACCTGCAATCCGAAGGTCTTACTTCCTACTGACAGAGGAAACTGACGCATGGCCAGCCCCACCGACTGGAGCCGGGTTATCGGCACGACGATCGTCAACCATCTCCGCGAGGAGGAGTTGACCACGTTCCGCAAGTTCAAGATTTTCGCCATGCTGGAGTCATCCGGCAACGTGGTGATGAACCAAAGCGGCAGGGGCTTCGACTGGAATGTGCGTTATCGCAACGCGCCCGTCACCGGCAATACCGGTGACACGCCGCGTACCTTCGCTCGCATCAACATGTGGAAGCGAGCGGAACTGCCGTGGAAAGGCTTTACGACCACGGACAGCATCTACCGGCGCGAGTTGCTGGAGAACCGGGGCCAGCAGGCTCTGGTCGATGTGGCGTCGAAGATGGCCGAGCGGTTGCAGGAGTCGCTCGAACAGCACCTGTCGTACCAGCCCTACCGCGACGGCAACGACCCGGCGTTCGCCAACGACTTCCACGGTCTGGAGTCGTTCCTCGGCTACTCGGGCACGGTGGACGAGAGCGGCCCGGCGGTGTTCCAGAACGACGCTGCGGGTGGCATTGCCGACCGCTTCGGCTTCCCCGAGGACACCTACGCCGGTCTCTCGACGCGGCTCGGCTTCTACGGCGGTGGTCGCCTGACCGGCACCACCGGCATCTGGCCGAACGTGCCCGTGGACCCCGAAGGGGACTTCTACAGCCCGGTCATCATCAACTACAACGCCTCGTCGTTCAACTCGGCTGGCACTCGCAACTGGCGGGCCAACTGCGTGTTCGCGATGCGCGAGGGCATCCACCAGTGCAAGAGGAACGATACCCGCGAGGACCAGATCGACATGGTCGTGCTGGATCGGAACCTCTACATCCAGTTCCTCAACTCGTATCGCAACGAGGAGCGGATCGCGGTCACCAAGGAAGGTGGCCTCAAGGCTCTAGGATTTTCTGATGTGGTGACCCTCGATGGAGTGGAGATCACCTCGGAATATGCCTGCCCCGCTGGTCGCGGCTACGGTCTCTCGATTGGCAACATGGAACTGCGTTGCCTTGAGAACCAGTTGATGGTTGCCGAGGGCCCCTTCTACGACGAGGAACTTCAGTCGTATCGGTATGCCTGCTCGACCCTCGGGAACATGCGGTTCCGTTCGCCCCGGAACTTCTTTACCCTCGCCCCCGTCACCGCTGAAACCTGAGAAGGAGTACCGACACTCATGTCGCAGATTTTCTCTGATCCCCCGTTCCGTCGCGGCTCGACGCTTCTTGGCGGCGACTTCTCCGAGACCGGCACTGGCATCAACCTGCCGGGCGGCGAGGTGGTCGGTGAGGTCAAGGTCTTCCAAGACGTTCACCCCTCGACCGGTCGGTCGTACAGCAATCGCCTCGTCTACTGCGTGGCGGTGCGGTACAGGGGCTCCGATGTCAACGATGCCACGACCGTGGCTGGCCGGGTGTTTCTGATCGACACGGCCCTCGAAAACGGGAAGCCGTTCTGCACGATCACCAACCTTGCCAGTGAGGCCAACGTCGCGGCGGGTCGGCATGTAGGCGTGCTGGACGAGTACCTCACCGGTGCCCTCAAGCAGAACGATGTGGTGTGGGTGGTGGTCAAGGGCCCCGCCAGCGTCCATCGGACGGCTGCTGCTGTCAACGATGGCGTTCGGGTGCAGGTGTCCGGTACGGCCGGGTCGATCGTGGCCCTCACCACGGGGACCTCGCTCGGCATCCAGATCGAGGGCGCGAACACCAGCGCGTCCGCTGGCCTGACCCGTGTCTGCCTCATCAGCGAAGTCATCTGACGAGACGGCTCGTACTCATCTCCGTAGCACCCTGCGGTCGGACACGCTCCTCCGCAGGGTGCTATCATTTTGTACATGAGTGATCGAACGTGCAGCATCTGCGGTAACACCTACCCGCTGGACAAGCAGCACTTTCGGTGGCGTGTCCAGAACGGCAAGGGGTACTTCACCGCAGACTGCCGTCAGTGCCGCAAGGCCCAGAAGAAGGCCAGCGAGAAGCGGCGGAACCAGAAGCGCGAGGAGGGCCTGCAAGCCGTCGAGCGGGCCGGGGCCGATGTCTTCCTCGCGGCCGTCAAGCGTGGCGGGGCCAACATCCCGCACTCGGCCGAGGTAATCGAACGGGTGTTCGAGTATTTCGGCGGGGTGGGCGGATTTTCTGCGGTACTGGTCAAGCAGTATTACGACGCATCGCCGGGTGGGTCGGCCAGAAACAGACTGCTTGAGACAGTGTGCAGGCTGGTAAGCAAGAACGTGGAACAGGGTGGGGCTCGCAAGCCGTTGTCGCTCTGGTCCGAGGAAGAACTGGAACAGGAACTGAACCGCCGGTTCGAGCAGGCCGTCGCCTCATTTACGGGGACCACCATCAATGTCCAAGCCGAAGAAGCCAAGGTCATCGCAGCCCAAGAGGCAGAAGCATCCGCCGATCTCGCCGCCGCCAGCCATCCCCTCCTTGCCCTCCCTGACGCAGTACGAGCGGGACAGCATACGGGAACTCCAGAACGAGATACGCGAGCGGCAACTGGAAGCCCTGCGGCTGTACCGCCCGAACCCGAACCAAGAAGCGATCCACGCCTGCCGGGCGAGTGAAGTGCTGGTTATTGGCGGCAACCGGTCAGGCAAGTCCCTGTCCACGTTCGTGGAAGACGCCCGGGCCGTGACAGGGCAGGACCCCTACGACAAGTATCCCAAGCAGAACGGCATCCTTGTGATCGTAGGCAAGGACTGGAAGCACATCGGGCTTACTGTGGTGCCCATGCTGTTTCGCGAGGGGGCGTTCAAGATCATCAAGGACGAGGTCACCGACGAGTGGCGTGCATACAACCCACTCACGGACTCAAAGCGACGAGCCGAGTGCAAGCCAGCCCCGCCTCTGATTCCCGCTCGGTTCATCAAGAAACAGAGTTGGATACTCAAGAGTGCCAACTACATGCAGTCCTGCACACTGCACAACGGCTGGGAAATCCACTTCTTCTCGTCAGAGGGCGACCCGGTCCAAGGCTTCCAGTGCGACAGGGTCCACATTGACGAGGACATCAACAATGAAAACTGGGTGCCAGAACTACTGGCCCGCATCGTGGACCGTCGCGGCAAGTTTTGCTGGTCGGCTATGCCGCATAGTACCAACAACGCCCTGCTTGGCCTCAAGGAGCGAGCCGACGCCACCGAGGCGGACCTAGGGGACAAGGCAAACATCCGGCAGTTCCGGCTGCGGTTCCTCGACAACCCCTACCTCGATGAAGAGGAAAAGAAAAAGTCAATCGAGCGATGGGCTGCCGTAGGCGAGGATGTCCTGCGGATGCGTGCCGAGGGCGACTTCATCACGGACAGCGTGCTGGTGTATCCCACGTTCGACATGCGGATACACGGCATGGATAAGACTGCGTTGCCAGATGGGCAGATACCTTACGACTGGACCCGGTACGCGGTCATCGACCCGGGGCATGCCGTGACGGCCGTGCTGTTCGCTGCGGTGCCGCCGTCGGAAGACTACTGGCTGGTCTATGACCAACTGTACCTGCGGCAGTGCAATGCCCAAATATTTGGGGATGCGTTTGAGAAGAAGGTGCGTGGGTGGCACTGGCACGCATTCCTAATCGACGCTCACGGCGGTCGGCTCCGCGACATTGGGTCGGGCCGTCTTCCGGTCGAGCAGTACACCGAGCAACTGGTCCGACGCAACATTCGGTCCCAGATCACCGGCAGCAGTTTTCTTGCGGGTTGTGATGACATCATTGCCCGCTGTGAGTCCACTCGGAATGCAATGCACATCCGGCCATCGGGGAGCCCGATCCTCCGCGTCCTGACCGGAGCCTGCCCAGACCTAGAGCGAGAGATCAAGCGTTACCGCAAGATGGTGAACTACATTGCTGGGACGGCCATCGTGACAGATAAGCCCAACACGAAGGGCGAGGTGCATTTGTGTCAGTGCCTTGAGTACCTATGTGCATACCGCCCGTCTTATCATCGCCCGCCAGCCCGCAGCCATGAACCAGACCCGTGGTGGGTCAAGTGGCTGGATGAGCGGCGAAAGAGACTGACACGCGAGGAAGGCGGGGCGTATGTTTTCCTAGGCCCACAAGGAGGGACAAATGCCCAGCGATAACTCATGGCAGATGCCAAAGGCCCGCCTCGGTGACATCGTGCTGTTCAGCACTGACTGTCACTCGTTCTCCAAGCCAGCCGTAGCGTTTGTTACGCAGGTGGGCGATACGACGTTGAACCTTGCCACCATCACCCAAGCCGGGGTTGTATGGCAGTCCAGCGTGCATCACCGAGATGACCCGGCCCTGCACGGCGACCATGGCTGGCACGAACTTGGTGTCTGGGACTTTACTGATCTAACCAAGGCTACTTATGCCGCCGCCGCGTCCAAAAACAACGCGGAGCCCACAAAGGGCGGCAAGTGAATAACGAGGTAGCCAGTGCCAGAACCGCTGCCGACGAGTAGTCCGCTACGGCAGGTGGTGGCCACTTGGGTCAAGAAACTCAAGGCCGCCGCTGAATACAAGAAGCCGTTCAGCGAAGACGCCAAAGAAGCCAGTATGTTCTTCGACGGGGAACATAACTGGATGTGGAAAGATGCGTACGCGCGGGGTGAGCGGGGGTACAACTCCAGCATCGCACCCCCTTCTTTCCGTATGCAACTCAATAAGGTATTTGAGTTAGTCGAGATTTTTGCGAGCGTCATCTATCACAGGAACCCCGTTCGGACGGTCACTGTGATGGAACACCCGGAACTGCCCCCAGAGGCTTTCGGGATGAACGCCCCAGCAACACCCACTGGGATGCCGAGCCCTGCCCAGCAGCAGGTGATCCAAATCAAGGCCGCGCAGGACGATATGAAGTTGGGCCGCAAGGTGGCTGCCCAACTCATGGAAGCCTACTTGAACTGGACGCCGGTAGAACTTGACCTCAAGCGTCAGGCTCGCAAGGTGGTCAACGAGGCGATGATAAAGGGCATGGGGGTGTTCTGGACTGAACTGACAGTCACGGACACATCGTCTGACGGGTCCACCCCGCCCATGCGAATGATCGGCAGTTACTACGACACTGTCGATAACCTGCTGATCGACCCCGACTTTGACAACATGGATGACATGTTGTGGTGCGCCCGCAAGTGCGTGCGGCCGATAGAAGAGGTGGCCGAGACCTACGGCATCCCCATCGAGGACCTGCGGAAGCATCTGGAGAAGGAGGAATGCACGCTGGGCAAGGAGCCTCGCGGCAAGAAGAAAGGGAAGAAGGCAGAGAACACCAACGAACTGGTGACCTTCTACAAGATTTGGTCCAAGACCGGCATGGGGGACAGGCTCAAGAATGCCCCCAAGGAGAGCAAGGGGGCGTTCGACGCGCTTGGCCGGTATGTCTATCTCGTCATCTGTGAGGGCGTACCGTACCCGCTGAACGTCCCTCCGAGCGTGCTGGACGAGGAAGTGGACGAGACGCTTGGTGTGCCGCAGAGCGTTCTGGCTCGAACCGCGTGGCCCATCCCGTATTACGCCGATCCCAACGGCTGGCCGTTCACGCCACTGGCGTTCCACTTCAAGCCGGGCTATGCGTGGCCAATCAGCCACATCCGGCCTGCAATCGGGGAACTGCGGCTGCTGAACTGGGCCATGTCGTTCCTTGCCACCCGGATCGCCACATCATGCGAGACCATGGTGGCGGTGCAGAAGGCAGCCGACCAGACCATCAAGGATCAAATCCTTGCCCCTTCGGAGGGCGGCTTCAAGATCGTGGAGTTGAGCGAGTTGCTTGGCCGACGCATCGAGGATGTGCTGTCGGTGTTCCAGTTCCCGCAGGTTACGAAGGACCTTTGGGACATCATCGCCGCTATCGGGGACCAGTTCGCCCAGCGCACCGGTTTGTCAGAACTGGTCTATGGCTACACCCGTTCGATGTTTAGATCGGCGGCAGAGGCGCAGATCAAGAACGACAACATCAGCGTGCGACCTGACAACATGGCGAACGAACTCGAAGACTCCATGAGCCTTCTTGCTCGTCGCGAGGCACTGGCCGCGAGGTGGCTGCTGGAGGCGAGTGACGTTGTCCCGGTGCTTGGTCCCCTTGGGGCTGCGGGGTGGGAGCAGAATGTCGCCAGCCGCGACATCGTCAGCCTGACCCGCGACTTCCTGTACCGCGTCGAAGCAGGCTCGGCACGCAAGCCAAACAAGGCCACTCGCATCGAGCAGATGCAGATGGCCGTACAGAACCTTGGCCCGATCCTCAGTCAGTTGGTGGCGGCTGGCGTGGTCGATCCCTTCAACGCGCTGATGAAGGATTGGGCGGCCAGTCTGGACATCGACCCAACACCATACCTAGTTCCGCCACCACAACCCCCTGCCGCTGCGCCGCCGCTGCCCCCTCCCGCTGGCGAGCCGAGCGAAGCGGCAGGGGGCCCGCCTATGCCGCCGGGCCTTCCGCCGCCGCCCCCTAACCTACCGCCAGAGTTAGCACCGCAGCCGCCTGCGTAATGGATAGGCACAGGCGGAAAAAGCGGACCAACCTGTGGACCAGATACCGACTGACTCTGGCCGCATACGAGGCGTTGCAGGCCAAGAACAAAGGGAAGTGCGAGATATGCCGCAAGCGACAAGGCATCTGCGTTGACCATTGCCACAAAACCAAACGAGTGCGGGGGCTGCTGTGCAGGGGATGCAACAGAGGGCTCGCCGCGTTGGGTGACAACGAAGCAGGATTGCGAAATGCCCTCGAATACCTCACACGACGAGCAGTCGATTCCGTTGTCGGTGCGTCTCGCGGGAGACGATGCCGTACTGCACTACCTCAAGATGATCGAGGCTGGCCAGACGCCCCGGTTCGCGGAGATGTGTGCGGTACAGCAAGCACCGGCAGTAAAGGGAGCGGACCGGACATTCATGGAGGGGCGGTACAACAACCAGCAACTCGACCGAATGCCGAAGGATCACGCCCAGAACATCGTGGCTCTGGCCAAGCGGGCGGGGATCAGCATCAGCGGAAAGTATTACGCATCCGGTCTAGCGGACCACCGGGGGCCAGCCGATCCGGCGGCGTGGGTGGACGGGGCGGCGGACATCAAGAAGGTCGCCGCAATGCGAAACCTGTCGGTGAGCGGGGCGGTGGAGCATCAAGGAGTTCCGCAGCCAAGGCCAAAGTCCAAGCCGCTGTCAGAGCGGTTGACCAAAGAACTAATGGCCCGGGAGAAAGCCGATCACCCAACCATGTCCAAGGGCGAACTTCGCGAAATGGTCGTTGACAAGTACGGCAGGAAGGTAAAGAAATGAACACGGCACAGGACGTTGTGGATTACCTGCTGGCGGCCGTGGGCGGCGGCGCGCAGGACGCGGAATCTCGGGCTGTGCGTCAGGCGGTGGTCAACGGTACCCGCGAGGTCATGCTGTGCAGGGACTGGTTGTGGCACACACGAACCAACATCTTCTTGACTCAACAGGTGCAGACAACTGCGTCCGTGACGCAGGGCAGCAACCAAGTCACGGTCGCCAGCACAGACGCCATGGTGCCCGGCCGCCTAGTGCTGTTCAGTGGCCCAGCGTTCCCGCAGGCTGTCCGCATCATCAGCCGAAACGGCAACACGCTGATCGTGGACCGGCCATCCACGGTGACAGCAAGCGGCGTAACGGCACGGCCCCAGACGTTCTACGACCTGCCCGCTGACCTCAAGGACCTTGACGCACTGGTCACTGACACGGTGGGCACGCTGCACTGTTATGTGACGCCACAAGAGTGGCAGCGTCTGGAGGTCAACACGGACGGTGCTGGCGAGCCGTACTACTACACCATTATGCGGTCTGATACTGCACCGGATCGCTATCAGATTCGTTTCGTGGGCATCCCCACTGACGGCACTCCGGTCCACTACACCTACCGCTATTTGCCCAAACCAATCAAGTACATGGGCTACGAGCGAATCAGCAGGCAGGGAACGGTCTTTGCCGCAGGCACGACGATCACCGGAACAGACACTACGTTCCCGCTCGATGCCGTCGGGTCTGTTATTCGATTTGGCACAACCGTTACGGAGCCCGATCCGATCGGGTCGTTGGCCCCGTATGTGGCGCAACGGCGGATTGGTGCGGTGACGAACGGCGCGAGTCTGGATGTGGACGAGGCCATCACAGTCCCGGCACTGACCAAGTACGCGATCACAGATGTCATTGACGCATCGCCGCAAATGTACACAGCCATCCTGTCGGCGTGCGATATGTGGTACGCCCGCATCGCCGGTCGCCCGGCCGAGCAGCCCATGGCCATGTACAACCGCGATCTGCGGATTGCCATGGAAGCCGATGTGGTCCGCCCCCTGTCCGGTGTTCCGCAGGGGATTGCTTACCCAACGCCACGCTCCGCTGGCTGGCGTTCACTCCCGGGCGGTGATGTCAACTGACCATGAAGATCAACCAGTGGCTGGGGTACAACGAAGAATCGTCGCAGTACCTACTGCGGCGAGGGGAGTTGCGGTCGCTGGTCAATCTCCAGCCGCGCCGACCCGGCATGCTCATCAGCCGCCCGGGCTTAGTCAAGGTATTCGGGTCATATAGCGAAGAGGCTATTCGTAGCCTGTATCGCAAGGACACGCCGTTCGGGCAGCCTGACATCTTCTTGCTGCTACAGCAGGTCGAGGTCGAGCGAACACTGACCGAGGCCCAGCAACTGGCTGGCGAGTCTCCACTACACATGGTCTGGCTATTGAGTCGCCTGACTATGTCGTACCCGCGAGAGATGCGGTCCATCCTCGAACTGCCGCTGACTCCTAATGGACTGACCTATCTCCAGAATATGGCCATCGCAGAAGACCGGTTTGGCCGTGTCTTTGCGTTCTTTGGCCATGGTGCCAAGCCGATCATGTATCGCCCGGCGTCGATTGAAAACGTCGCTGTGGAGTTGGGCCTGACTGCCCCGATCGAGCAGCCGCTGGTGGCGGCCAAGGGTGAAGGCTACTTTTTGGAGCGAGTCGATATTCTCGACGGCGGTGGCAGTTACTGGGGGCCGCCAACAATCACCATCGAAGGTGGCAACCCAACCCGCCCGGCCAAGGTCAAGGCCATTGTGCAGGCAGGTGCAGTCACTGGCGTCGAGATTCTCGACGGGGGCTCGAACTATCAGTCAGTCCCAAGAATGCTTGTCGGGACAGACCGCATGGGCGCGGGCTTCCGTGGCGTAGGCGTCCGCGAGGCCGACCCGGGCGTGCAAGGCTTCCTTGAGTCCACGAATGGCGTGGTGACCGGCACTGGGCATCTGTCCGCTACAGATACATATGCCGCCGAAGCCAGCAGTGCCGAGCCAGAGATTCTCTATGTGCAGTCCCCGGTGGCTGCGCAAACAACGTGTCAGCCGTCGGGCGGTGTGGCCACAACGCAGATGGTGTTGGACAGCGTTGCGAATGTGCAGGTTGGGGATTTCGTGACCGTTCGCGGAGCAGCCCAGCCAAGCGGGTTCAACAACCCGTCCTCGCTAATCCGAGTCGTGGCCATTGATCCCAGCACCAAGACCATCACGCTTACGCGGACATGGACGCCAGTATCTGGTGCCACCTATCAAGTCCTGTTTCAGCGCAACACCACGCTTGCGAAGGCAAAGGCAACATACAACTCTGCAACCAATCGCTATGCCGCGTCTATACCGCTACGCACCCTGACGGGTGCTGGCAAAAATGCCGAGGCTACGATCACGATGACCCCGGCGGGCAATGGGTATGCGCTGGGGCCAGTCGGAGCATTTGCCGGGTACACCGTCCCGACAGGCGGCCCAGAGACGCCCCGTTTTGCGTACCTGTCGGTGGGCTGGGATGTCTACGCAACCAAGGGACCGTTCTACTGGAACTCGTCACCGCAGGAGCAGCCGGGCGCGGCGGGTGCTACGCAGTACGCCGGATTGCAAGCCTCGGGTCGCACGCAGGCTCTGGGGTACACCGGAACAGTTCGCGGCGCACAGGGCTACCGGCAGTCCGTAGACCGCCGGGCAGATGTGTACTTCCCCGATTACTCGTCCATCAGCGTGTGGCTGTGGCAGGGCGCACGACGCGGCGGCGGGCAGGTCGGGAACTGGGTGCGCCGTGACTTTCCCGTGCAGGGACTGGGGTCTTCGCAGCCCTACATACTGGTCACTCTAGAGCCCGCCGTCCGACGGGTTCAGCAAGTCGTTGTTCGAGGCGGCAGGCGACAGACGGTCTGGGTTTCTGTTGCCCCGCCCGGTGCGCGGAAGCCAGTCGTGCGTGTCAACTTGTTGAACTGCCCAGACGAATGGGTCACGAATGATGCCTCTGGTCACAACCTGCCGACGAGCGTGAAACAATCTCGCACCAATCGTCTGCAATGGTGGAACCAGTCCGCCAAAACAGCACGGCCGCTGGTGGATTTCCGAGGCGCACAGGACGGCGTGCGGCTTGATTGGGGTACCATCGAGGTGGTGGATGAGGGGGCCGGATGGGCAGAAAACACCGAGTTTTTGTTTCGCATCTACCAAGCCAATGCGTATGCCCAAACGGTGGACTACAACTTTGCCACAACACCTCTGAAGCGTGCTGGGGGTCATGGCCGATTTGCCGGTAATAATCGGTATGTGGGCTTCTTGTTTAGAGCCACCCAGCCCGATGCCGGGGTCCCATTTGGTCCGCCAGCCAGACTTGAGCGAGATCAATACGTTGACCTTACGGGCGTCAACTATCGGTCAGGGGACGTTGGTTGCGTAACGCTGGGGCGGCGCAATCAATACGCAGCCGAGCAAGCGCAGGTTGCGACGTTCAAGGGGTACATCGTCACAGACGGACGCGCCAACGAGTTCGTATTTGACACGGTCAATATCAACGGACCGTACACCGTAGCCGGTGGCGTGATGACGGTCACTCTTGCGGACCATGGCCTCACACTAGGCGATCGAGTAACTCTTACTACAGTGTCTGGTGCTGCTCGCAGTGGCAACTACATAGTCACCGGCGCGCCAGCGACCAACACGTTTACGGTGCGACACCCGGTACCCGCATCTGCGTCAGGCTCTGTAACTGTCGGCATCAACACGCGCCCCAAGTTTGGGGCAACGATTCAGCGTGTATCTGGCTCTGTCATTACTGCCGCCATTCAGACCCGCGACACCCTGACATGCAGCACACCCAACACGCTGTTTGAGTTCAGCCAAATCCTGCAAGTGAATGCGGCTGCAAGCACGCTGGCACTTGACAAGATGTGCTATCCGCGTGCCGCGCTGGCCTCCGATGAGATTGCGGCTGTGTCTGGCGGCAACAATACGGCAAACTCCACCACGCTGCTATTCGGTTCACCGGTGCCGGATTATGTGGCGGTTGGGCAGCAGTTGATCGAAGTTACTGGCGTACCACTGCTCTCCAATATTACTCCAACGATCACCGCAGTACAGGACAACGAAGACGGCACCCGCACTGCCACGGTCTCGACAACGGCCAATGGCACCGGCCTTGTGAGCGTGCGCCCGTTGTTCGAGTTTACCGTCTCTACTGGCATCCGAGAGGCGCAGACGATTCGCTGGACAGCCAGCAGTGCGTCGGGCGGGGACGGCACGCAGCAGGTTACCGGCATCCGGGTGTTGAGCCGAGGGCGAAACTACCAAGGCAGCCCCACGCTGTATGTGCGCGGCGGCGGCACGGGGTACGGGCTTTCCGCACGCGGCAACGTGGAGAACGGTCAGATTACGACCGTGACCATCTTGGACCCGGGCCGCAACTACTCTGCGGACCCGGAGGTCTACACGCTCTCGCAGCCCGCGATCGTGTCTCCTGCGATGCGCCCTGCCATGCGTGGCACATACCGATGCGCCTATCGGTTCGTGGACCGCACGGACACGGTTGTGGCCACGGGCACGCTTCTGACGATCCGGGGCGAAGAGCCGAACAAAGTGCAGGTCAGCGTAAACGCAGATTTGCTCAAGCCGGGAATGGTGCTTGAGGGACCGATGATCCCATGGGGCACTCGCATACTGAGCATCAGCAAGACTGAGCGCAGTCTGGAACTGAGCGCACCGCTAACCGGTCGCGGCAGGCTGGCAATGGGCACGCAGAGCATCACCATCACCGCTCCGGGCTCTGGCTACGCAGAGGATGAGCCGGTCACATGCGCCTTGGCTGCGGGGGTTGCCGGGTACAGCCTGAATGTGCAACTGCGTCCGAACGCAAGTGGCTCATATTCGGTGTCTGCCGTGCAAGTGTCCTACACCTCAACGCAGGAAGACGCAGGTCTTCTGGGCATCGGGGAGCAGCCGATCACCTTTTCGCCCCCGGCAGCGGGCGGCGAGACAGCGCGGGGGTTTGCTGCGATTCGCTGGCCCGACGCTGCTTCGCAGGATGTGTCGATCACCGTCCGCGACATGTCTCGGCCAATCGCGTACAGCGACTTCTCGCCCATTGCAGATGTCAACGCTGGGCCTACCGAAGCCCGCGAACACTCGTCTGAGATCGAGTGGATCATGTCTGGGGTGCAGCCGCCCCAGCGTGCAGACCTAGTGGAGTTCTTTCGCACCTCCTCTGACCAGTCGTTGGTCTTCTATCGGCTGGAAATGTATGGCATCCCCACCACGGATGGCGTGCAGATTATTGGCCGCGACACGCTGACCGACGAAGAACTGTTCGACCCCGAGCGACCGTTCTATGGGGCCGTGCCGGTGGTCCTACCCAACGGTAACCTCAATGCCTACCGCTTTGGTCAGCCACGCACAGACATGTCTGTGTGTGTGGCATTTCAAGACCGGCTGTGGTACGGCGTCAGCACATCGGGGCAGGACGCCAACACCCTCTTCTACAGCGAGTTCGATGAGTTCGAGTCCTGCCCCGACACCAACGAACTGCCCATTCAGAACAATCAACGATCCACAGACAGTCTGACCGCACTGGTTCCGTTTGGCAGCATCCTGCTGGCCATGCAGCACAGCCACACCTACGCCGTGCAGTACAACACGGACCCAGCCGTCGATGCGTCCATCCAGATGATGGCCCACCGGGGCTGCCTGACGCAGCGGTGCTGGGACTTGTACGACAACGTGCTGTACGCGGCCGATGAGAATGGCATCTATGCCATGAGCCGCACGGGCGAGGTCATGCCGCTGAGTGACGCGATCCGCGAGTGGTTCAACGGCGAACTGCTGGACTTTGCCAACAGGGAATCCTTTTTCCTCAACGTCTGCAATCGCACCCGCACGCTGCGATTCTTTTGCTCGATGGCGTCCCAGCCGACTCCCACGCCCTCGATGGCACTGTGCTTCCACCTCGATGCCAAGACTTGGTGGATCGAGCGATATCCGAATAGCGTGTGCAGCGCAGTGTCGGGTCGGCCCCAGTCGCGGGTGACCAATCGCTCCGTGTACGGGGCGGCCGACGGCAACCTGTACGAGATGGATGGTCACTCCGATGTCGCATTTCGCACGCTGATGTCGATCGCCATCACCAATCCGGGTGACGGGTACAAGGAGCCGCCCACGATTACCTGCCCGCAGTCCAAGGGCGTGCAGTTGCATGGCGTCGTGAGCGAAGGGCGGTTGGTGGACATCATCATCCAAAGCAGCGGCTGGGATGTGTGGTGGGGCGAAAAACTACTGACCGAAGGTGGCGACGAGTTGGCGGCAGAGAACGGCAGCCTGCTGGACAGCGAGACGCCGTCACCGATCCCGTTTGAGATCGGCCCGCCGCCGCCGGGGGGTGTGCAGGCGACCGCCGAGGGCATCTTCTCGAATACCGTGCGTGTTGTGCGGCGTTGCTCGGTAGTCGCAAACACCAACTATGTGACGCTGTTGTTCGCAGTGGTGGACTTTCAAGAGGTTCCCGTCATCGTCAACGAAGCGTCCACTCCGCTGGCGACCCAGAGGACTGACGAAGAGGAATGGCTGCGTGCCGAGGGCACGCCCATCGAGCCCGGAATGGAGGTCTTCTGCGAGGCCCTGCCGCTGGGCTGCGTAGTCAAGTCGATCCTCGGATCGCAGGTGTTCCTCGAACTAGAGGATGGTTCTCCGGTGCGGGCCTTGGACAGCGTGGCCGATGTGCCAGTGTCCTTCATGCGGCGTTACAAGACCCACATCCCGTATCAGTTGGGCACGGGATACATGGAACTCATCAACGACATGAACGTGTCGCGTGGTGGGGATGGGCTCATCAGTCGAAACATCTCGTTGCTCTACACGCCGACGCCGACTGACAAGGCTCTGGAACTTATCGAATACTACAACGGCAGCGTCTACCCACGGCCCAACGTGATGCGGCGCAGTCGCGGCGGCCCGGGATCGTTCGCTCACCTGTTCGATAGTGCATCTACCGTTCTCAATCTGTCCAAGAACGCATCGCATCTTGGGGCATCTACCGGCGTAGCACGGGCGACGTTTGCGGCCAAGACCAACACCGATTCAGTAGGCGGCGACCAGCATCTTCGGATTGACATGTTTGGCCGAATCGAACCGGCAAACACAGGAGCAGACCTCACGCCGCAGCAGTTGGTGATCCACAGCGTCACTATTGAGGGTGTCGTGGAAGATGGCGAGTGACCTCGAAGGCAGTCTGGTAGAGGGCGGCGTGGCCCCGGCCGCAGCCAAGGTGCTGGCTAATGCGATAGCCAACCTTGCAAGCCAGCAGTTGTCGCTGGGTCGGCAATATCAAGATGCCACCCCAACCAAGCAGTTGCGATTGGTCACGCCCGACACTCGGCGGTATGTGCTGACCAACCTCGACCACAGCAACGAGGAGCCGTTCTCGCGGTCGCTCGACAGAACGCGGGGCCAATACACGCCGCGGGATGTGCGGCATCCCTACCAAGACAGTCAGCCAGCCACGGCAAGCGGAACGCTGGCCACGCAGCCCGTAGTCGAGGGCGACTACATCGCCGTCTCCGGGGCGGCCAAGGACGGTGTCAAGCAGTCCACGGTCTCGCTTCGGGTGTCCTTGCTGGGCGGCAAGCATCCACGGCTGAACACCTCCACCAAGTCAGTCGAGGCCGTCCCGTTTTCCGTGGAGGTAGCCCAAGAACAGTTCGTGGAGGCCGCCTTCGAGGAGCGGCCCAGCGGCACTGTCCTCAAGATCACGTTGAAGAACCTGCGTAAGTACACCTTGCCCAACGGCAATCAGTTCTGGGGCTGGGAAGCGTAACTATGTTCGGTCCTGCACCCGATCCACCTCCGGTTCTGCACACGGCACCCCGCGCCGGGTACCGCAATCCGCAGTTCCCGATGACCCATGCTCCGACTGCGGCAGCACCGTACCCGGAGTTCGATGCTGCGAGGGGCAGGCAGCCGGAACCTTCTGGCAACTACCGCTCCCAAATCGACACCCGCTCGCCGCTTGACGCTGGCAAGCGTGCCGCTGTTCGCAAGGTGCGAAGCCCGTACACCAAGCCGGGGTATGCGGCCTCACAATCTCTGGCACTTGGCGGGTCTGGTCGCTCGGTGGCCGCACTCGGCCGCGCACTGTCCGACTTGAGCGACAACGCTCTGAATCGCGGAATGGAGCAGTTCGATTCGCAGTACCGCACCGAGGCCGAACAGGCCCGTGCCGAGGATGTGCAGTCGCAGCGGCAGAACACGTTCGACCGCTTCCGCATGGACATGATGAAGGCCATGTACGACGCCGACACATGGTCCCGGTGGGCATCGAGCAAGGAAGACCTGCGGGCCCACTACCAGCGCGAACTGGCCAACTCGAAGTCAATCGTCACGCAAGCAGTTACTAGGGGACTCATGGGCATGTTGGGGTCCTTCATCTAGCCATGCTGTCTGCACTCGCATCTGCCGGGGCCGCGTCTACGAACTCGCCTGTGCGGTTTCGCACGACGAACAACTACTCGCAGACGTTCTCTGGGCCGATCGCACCAGACCCCGAAGTGCAGCGCACTGCACGCACGGAGTCTATGGCGAGGGCCGCGTTTGCGGGCGACCCCCGGGGCTATACCGGACAGGCAGGCCCGGGCATTCGGGCGGGCGGCAAGATGGCCGGATACCGGGCGGCGATGTCGGCGGATGCCGAGGCCAACAAGGCATACGCCCAGTCACAGCAAGACCTGTTCAATCAGTACGCCACCGAGGCTGGGGCCAACCTTCAGTTCCAGCAAAGTCAGGCGGGCGAACAAGGCTGGCTGCGCGACCTGCTGCTGGATCGCGACGATGTGCGGAATCGCGAGCGGATGGCTGCATTCAAGCGAAGGGTGGATTTCGAGTTGGCCGCCTACGAACGCCGCACGCAAGACGCTGTTGCCCGAGACAGGCGGAAGGCCGAAGAGGCCGCCGCATTCTGGAGTTCGTTCCTGTAAGGAGTTTGCCATGTCGATCGACATGCCCGAAGACGATGACCTCATGGGCCCCAGCGTGACGCTGGACCAACTCAAGCCATCCGCTGTCAAGCAGATGTTGATGGACGCCCTGCGGCGTGAGTATCGCCGCTCTATGCCGAATCATCGTCGCAGCGAGGCCGCCAAGGCCGTACTGGGGGATGACGAGGACGAGAACGATGCCTCCAAGGAAAACGACAAGAAGGTCGCACTGGCCGAGGAGACCAAGGGCAAGCCCCGGGATATCCCTGTCACCAAGAACGACCTTAGTCGCACGGCCCGCGAGGCATTGACCGATAAGCGGACGCTGCCAGATGCCGAGTCGGATGATGGCAAGAAGGCTCGGACCAAGAAGTTTCGGAAGAATCCGAAGTTGCGGAACCAGAAGAAAGCGAAGTGATGGCTCCCAAAGGCCGAGGCGCAAAGAAGGCTGGTAAGGCGGCGGCTCCCAAGGCGGCACCGAGCAAGACTCGGCACCCCGAAGCGGAGGGCACCTACCACTCCGATGTTTCTCGCGTGCTGCAAGGCGGCACGCCCGAAGAGGCTGCGGAGTTTTTGTCTCGGCTGATCGTAGAAGCGGACCCCACCAAGCCCGGGTTCTCTGGGGCGAACATCGGCCCGACACTCGAAGTCATTGCCGACCTCAATGCCAATGTGAGGAATCGGTATCTGGATGCCGTGCTGGCGTCCATGAACGTGCCGCCGGATCAGATCGCCTCCATGCCCCTAGCCCAGAAAGTGGGTGTGCTGCCGGAATACATTCGGCCCGCCTTTCTGGCCGAGAGCCCCGACCTGACTCTTGGCACTAGCCCGGGCAGCAATGTGGACATGGAAGACGCCTTGCTTGCCGATCCACCGGCAGAGATCGCCACAGGCAGCCGTAGGCGTCAGGGTAAAAAGCAGCAGATTGCCGAAGTGGCCAAACAGGCTGTGGCCGATGCGGACTTGGCACCACGCCCGGCCCCTCCGTTCGTAGACACTGACCCGACGGTAACACCAGCCGCCCTGCCTCGACGCCGGGGCGAGCGGGAGGTGCTGCTTGATGCCCCGGGGCAGGACTGGTCGCAAGCCCAGATTGATCGCGGATGGCGCAGGGTAACTATGGCCCCTACCGGGCCAAACGCTCGCCAGACTGATGTCTTGGAAATCTTGCGAGACCGGGCACCAGAGTTGACCGCGAGCCCAACTGTTACGCCAGCAGAGATTCCCGCAGGCGCACAGGCAGTGGTGGACACTGACTCTGGTGCTACGCGGCTACTGGACCCCAACCGCAGCCCAGATGGCCTACGCATGGTGTCGCGACAGGTGGATGGACTGCCGCCATCGCGACCCACCGATGCCATTGCGGACGCCTTTATGGAGGACGGCCCGGTTGCGGCTGCACCACAAGACGGCGGCTCGGCCGACGATGTTGCTGATGCCTTCGCCGGGCCGCTCAAGGCTGGCGACGAGTCCACGGTTAGCCTGCTGACAGATGTTGAGCAGATGCCTCGTCGCGAACGACTGGCTACCTACACAGGAGCCGAGGTCGCAAAACAGGCGCGGATGCGGCTGCGTGGCGACACTAATGACACGCTGGCCACTCGGGCAGCGGGCAACGCGGAGCAGGAAGCCGCCCTGCGTCAGACGTTGCTGTCACGCTACTTGGGCCCGCAGTTGCGCGGTGATGGCAACGTGATGGGCATCGTCGCTCGACAGAACAACATGCTGCTTGACCCGGCCAATGCCGAGTTGCTTCAGCGAGTGCGGTCTGACCTTGGGCTTCCTGACACTGTTGCGGCAAACGATGTCATAAAAGCGATGCCGTTGCTGTATCGGATGGACAATCTCCCGGTGCCGGAACTGCCGAAGAGTTTGGCAGCCGAAATGCCTCGCAGTTCTTATGCGGGTGACACGCAGGCACTGGACTCCGCGATTACGCACTTGCTGCGAAATGCAGACCCTGCTTATCAGTCCATGATGGGCATCGAGCCTCGTCGCGTCGGAGAGCCAGAGGCCAGTGGTCGCATTTATCAAGGAGCCAACCTAGACAGGCTTTTGGGTGGTATCCAGCGCGGGACCTTCATGATCCCCGGCCCTGACGGCGTGCTTTACAACCCGGGGCGGCCAAGTGGCGAGATGGTTTCCAACTGGCTCGTCAGCACGCTTGTGGACCGGCAAGGGCTCGACAGAGGCTTGTCGCAGCGTATTGCACCAGCCATCGAAGACGCGATGCGCACTTCGCTAATGATGCCGCCGACCAAAAGTCGCATGGCTGGCGTTTCCCAGATGGCCGGGCGTACTTATCAGCCTGCGCGTGGCAATGCTGGCGGGATGGGGCTTCTTCGGGCCCTTGCCCAGCAGGCGGATCGTGGCCGGTCGCTTGCGGAGTTGCCGCCCGCGTGGCGGCCAGACGAGCCAGCAACCTATTCGGACATGGCTGCCGCAGACTGGATGGGCCGAATGTTCGTACCGAGAACAGGCGACGAGTGGAAGCCCTCTGCTGCCGTCAGCGTGAGGAGCCCGGGCGTGCCTGCTGCCGAAACCGGAGGCGGCCTCGATGTCTCCCGGTTGATCGGTGGGCAGCAGGGCACGGCGTTCGGGGCAGATGACTTTGCCAAGACAGCCACCCCAGCACCGCAAGGCGGCGGCTTGATAAATGTCAGCGAGGGCCGGGCATTTGAGCCCGGAGACTTCGACAAGGTCGAGCAGCCCGCCGACTTTGATCTTGACCAATACGAGTCTGACTACGGCTATGAGACGCCGTCGGACGAGCCCGATCCCAATGACTTCTCGTACATGACCCCGACCATGAATAGGGCAATGGCCCAGCGGGCGTTACTGTCGGGGCTGCTGGCATAAGGAGAGATCGTGGCGAAGGTACCCAAGAAACGCAAGGTCACCCCGGATGCTGCCCCTGTGCCTTCTGGGCCAGACGGCAAGCCGCACCCCAACTCTAAGTTCGCCAGTAAGCCCGACCTGCTGAGTGCTGCAATGAAGCACTGGGGTGTCTCTCGGGCCGAAGCACTGGGCATCGAGCGAATGCGGCTCGACCTTGAAGGCATGGGTGTTCCACGGGACAGGCTCGACGCCATGTTCCGCGACCCCCAGTGGGTCAAGTCATCGTATGCCGACAAGATGCAGCCACTGACGCAGTTGCGTGCTGATGTCGAGCCGCCCGCGCCCGCCCCTGCCCCGAAGCCGCCGCAGGCAGCCGCCGCCACGCCCAGCGCACCGGACGCCGCCACCGTGGAGCGAATGGCCAAGATCGCCGCCGTGCGGGCCGAGTTCCCCAACATGTCCAAGAAGACTTTTGCGGCATGGGAAGCAGGCCAGAATCCCGAAACGCTTGAGGCCACTTACGCAGGGCTTTCCCGCAACAAGAGTGCTGCTGAGACGAATGTCCCGGCAGACCCGGCCAAGCGTCCTCCGAGCGGTGAGGCCAACAACCTTCCAGAGCCAAGGATCGGACGCGACGGCAAGCCCGTAGCGATGGTTCCGATGGATGAGTCTGTTGTGCTGCCGAACCGAACGCCCGTCACGCAGGCTGACGTTATTGGGGTAGGCGGTGACGGAAGCCTGCCGGAGACGCGGGTTGGGGAACTTCCTGCGGCGGTGACGCCGACGCCTCCGCTGCGTGATGTGATGCCCGGCCTAACTCCTGCACCCGGCGGCAAGCGTGGGATGTCGTTTGAGCCCGCCACCAGAGACAAGATGTGGGCGGCGTACAGCAGCGGATCAGTCGAGATCGACGGCAAGAAGGACAGGATTCTTGCGGCAGCCAAGAAGAAGGGGATTGCGGCGGATGACCGGGCAGCCTTCGACGGCTTCCTCGATACCGTGCAGACCAAGACCAAGCCCAAGGCTGGGGCACCCGGCGATGTGCAGATGCCCGCTGGAGTGGAGTTGCAGATGGCCGACCCGGGCACCGCACCTGCACCCCAGACTCGCACAGAAACATTCGTGGGTGCTGATGGCCGCAGGCCGCTCACGGAGGGTGGTGCCGCCAAGCCGACGCCAGAGCCAGAGACGCAAGCCGAGCCGACGCCGCAGCCGCCGCCGTCGCGAGCCAAAAAGCCGTGGTCGAGCGACCCGGAAAGTCCTTTCTACAACGTAGAGAAGCCTTGGTTCGTGAGTGCGGCGCAGGGCACCAGACGGGGGTTAGTGGCGGGCGCAAAGTATGCAGGCAAAACGTGGCCCGGCCTTGCTGGTGTTGGTCTTACTGGGGCTGGAACCGTCGCGCTTATCAGATACCTGCGAGGAACAGGCCAGCCACAGCAGGCTGGGCAGGCAGGCCAGCCCGGCCAGCCAATGCCACCGACGCCGTCCATGCCCACTGACATGCCCACTTACAGTCCGATGGACCAGTTCAATGTGGACGGCATCCGCGCAGCACTGGAGCGCAAGCGGCCCACTGACATGCCCGTTCAGCGGGGCGGACAATAACGACTCTGGAGTGACACATGCCCACAAGCGTCAAGATTAGTCAGTTACCCGTCCGTGGGCAGGTCTTTTCCACTGACCGCGTGCCTGTGGTGGACTCTGCCGAGACGCAGACAAGCACTGTCACGGCCGCGCAGATTGCAGCCCTAGGCGGCGGACCACCCGCAGACAACTCGGTCACGACGGCCAAGATTGCCAACGGCTCTGTTACCTACCCCAAAATCCAGAACGTCACAGCGACCGATCGCTTGCTGGGGCGGGCATCGGCCGGGGCTGGCGTGGTCGAGGAAATCCCCTGCACTCCACTCGGGAGGACGCTGCTGGCGGCTGCCACCCAGCAGCAAATGCAGGCGGCCATTGGGGGCATCTCTCCACTTCCGACGTTCGCAGAACCAATCAGAGTGCCAGACGGTTCGGCCGCCGCCCCGTCGTACACCTTCACGAACGATCTCGACACGGGCATCTTCCGGCAGGCAGCAAATACACTAGCCATCGCCACGGGTGGAGTGGATCGCTTCCGCGTCAACGCAGACGGCGGCCTGTCATCTGTGGTGCCCGGCACCTCCACGATGCTTCCGCACTTCGGCGTGCGGGCGTGGGTGAACTTCGACGGCACGGCATCTACGCCCAGCCTTTTGGGCACCTACACTCGCGTCGGCACAACTGTCACGGTCAGCGCAGTTGGCCACGGCGTGCAGGTTGGGCAACTGGTGTATGTGTCGGTCACCACCGGCACGATGGCCAGCACGCAGGCCACCGTGGCGTCTGTGCCAGACCCAAATACCTTTACGTTTACTCACGGCAGTTCCGGCAGCACTAGCGGAAACCTAATCGTTACTCGGCAGGCGATCCGCGCGTCTGGAAATGTATCTAGCGTAGTTGACTGGGGTAGCCCCACCACCGGCCGGTATGCCATCAACTTTGGCATTGCCATGCCCGACACCAACTACGCAGTGCTGTGCTTCGCGCGGGACGTATCCACGAACAACGCCTCATCCAATACGGACGGTGCCGCTGCGAATCTTGCTGCCATGAACTGGAACGGTGCCAAGACCACTCAGTTTGTGCATGTGCTTTCCGCTTATGCACCTGTGCCGAACCTGTACGACACCACCGAATACAACGTCCTTATCATTAGGTAACCAATGTTTGCGACTCGCGTTCTTTTTCCCGGCGAGGGCGGCAACGTCAACCTCCTTGTCCCCAACCCGGATTGCGGGCTGACGCTGGAGGAGATCATTGCCAAGGACCTGCCCGCAGGCACTCCGCATCTGATTGTCACGGTGGACCAGTTGCCGTCCGATCCGAGGTATCGGCAGGCGTGGGAGGTAGATTTCTCCCAAGACGCCCCAGAAGTCACGATCAACCCCGAGAAGAAAGCGACTATTGACAGGGCTATTGCCCTCAAGGAACTGGATGACTGGTTCAGTGCCCAGATTGCGGCAGGCATGGAAACCGCCGGGGGCTGGAAGTTGGGGCTCACGCAGGCTGATGTGACGCTTCTGACCGGCAACTATGTGCTGGCAAAGGAAGCCGCCGCCATGGGTGGGCCGGTGCCGCCTGTCGTGGACACGGACGGTGTGCCACATGAGATGGCCGACATCGCGGAACTGACTGCCCTCATGCTGGGCTATGGGCAGTACCGGGCCGCTCTCTCTGCGGAGTACGCTGAGCGCAAGGCCGAGATCGTGGGGGGCTGACCGATGCCGATGAGCGCAAGGCTTTTGCGTCCCCTTCAACGACTACTTTCGATACTTCCGCTGTCGCTTCCTTTTCTCATGGCTGGGCTAGACGGCGATGTAATCACCGACCAAACCGGCGACCCGATGAGGACTATCCAAGATGCCTAAGACAATCACTCAACTTGACGCTGCTTCGCCTGCTGACCCGAATGCCGTTGTGGCTGCGGACAACGCCGCCGGTACGAAAACCGAAAAGGTCACGCTACAGCAGATCGCTGATCTGGCTACCGCAACTAGCCTGCCCAGCGGGACAACCACGGGCGAAGTCCTGACATGGAACGCCACCACCTCGACATGGTACGCCGCGTCAGGCTTCCTGCCTGCACCGCAGGGGCCAGATGAGGGCGACGTTGTGGCGTGGGTGGACGGCGAGTGGATGGCCGTGGCCCCGGCCCCCAGCGGCATCGCTTACCCAAACGATCCCGCCGACGGTGACGTTCTGACTTACGATGGCGACACCAGCGAGTGGATTGCTGCCGCGCCGACCGGCGGAACCCTGCCGTCAACATCCGTCGATGGCGTGATCCCGGTCTACTCCACAAGCCTGTCGGCATGGACGGGGTCTGACAACGCGATGAGCCTTGGCACTGTCGTTCTTATGCAGAACAACGCCGACAACCGGGTCTTCGTGACGGATAATCCAACCTACGGAACTTTTGGAATCCGGCTTACTGACGGCAGCGACTACGACACCAACAATGCGATGGAAATCAGCACCGTTGGCTTGGTGTTCCCAGACAACACCGTCCAGCAGACCGCTGGCATCCCCGCTCCTAGCGGCTCACCAAACCAAGGCGATGTTCTGACTTATGACACAGGCAACTGGGTCGCACAGGCTCCCAGTGGTAGCCTGCCGTCAGGCACGAATGACAACGATGTGCTGACTTGGGATTCCGGCACTTCGCAGTGGCAGTCAGAGTCAATACCCGCACAGTTGCCGACCAGTGCCAGTTATGGCGATGTGCTGGCATGGAGTGGCTCCGAATGGGCCGCGCAGCATTTCACCCCTAGCCTGCCTTGGGCCAGCCAAGGGCAAGTGCTGATCTATGACGGCGCAAGTTGGGTGGCGAACAGCCCTTTCACTTACATATCCGCTTCGTCAGGCCAGTACCTCTATTACGATGGTTCAAACTGGACGGCAGGCAACCCGCTGCCGACCAGCGGCAGCACTGGCGATGTGCTGACCTATGACAACATGACGAACACATGGTCGGCGCAACCGCCGTCTGGCGGCGGCGGCGGGCTGACTGCTGTGTTTGCCAAGGCCGCACTGGATGAAGCCTTCTACGTACTGTCGGCGTCTACTTATGTGACCGTTGCCGTCCAAGGCAACGCTACCTACATGGTGGAAGGGCTGGCGTTTTTTGAGGTTCCCGGCGGGGGCAATGACGCCCTCATGTCACTGCGGCTGTCTGGCACCACCAATGATGGCAACGTCTGGATGGACTGCGATCTTGCCATCGACGGGCAAGCCAACAACTGGGTGGTGGGAACTGACTTCAGTCAATCAACCCTGACTGTCGCCAATAACGCCGACCCCTTCAACCCGCAGTCATTCCCGATCCGCTTTCGGGGGTGGGTGGAAACGCTCCCTTGGATTTCCAGCACCAATCTGGCAATCCACTTCGGCCACTCCAGCGGTTCGTACCTCATCACCCTCAAGGCCGGTTCGTGGATCAAGGCCGTCAAAGTGCTGTGATGCTCAATCGCTTTATCGCCTCTATGACTGTGGCCGCGACTGCCTTGGCGACGGGGCTGGCGTGGATGCTGCTGTATTTGCGGTAGGCGGCTGCGGCCGGGCCATAAGCACACCGGAGGTTCTGTATGGCTGGCCCGATCCGCAACATGATGTCCCGTATCCGGTCTCGCCGGATGGCCCGTCGGGCCCGCAGGCGAGGCGGCAGTTCGCAGGGGAACAGGAACTACATCGACCCGATGGAGTCGATGGCTGCCTCTGACGGTGCCCAGTCTTACAACATCGGTGTTGACAGCCCGCCTACCCAGATAATGGCTGGCCGGGGCGACGAGATGATGGGCGGCACCGTGATCGACGGTGCTGTGCAGATGCCGGGTGGAATGCCCGCCGTCAGTCCAGAGACGGGTCGGATGATCCCGATGACTGACGGGCGGGCAGTGCCTGCCACGGACACCACCTCGACTGCGCCCGCCGCCTCGGACATCGCCAGCGGCTGGCGGCCCTTCCCCGGGGCACAGACGGCGCAGTACGGCAGCGGGCAGATGTTTAGCGTCCCATCGCAGCCGAAGTGCAGTGGCCCCAACTGCCAGCAAAACGTCCAGAACTCCTACGGCTTGCCCCCGGGTGCGGTCATCTTGTCTGAGCGGACGGTGACCAGCGCGCCGCAGGCCACTACGCAGATGGGCACCGCCTCACCGCAGGCCACCACCCAGATGGCACCGGGGACCGCTGCTGTTCGTGGCGGCTCTGGCTCTTCCATGCCGGTGATGCGGCCCAAGGGGTGGCAGCCGCCCGCTGGCATGCCCGGGGCGATGCCGTCCGCACCGCTACAGCCCAGTGCGCCATTGGAGTTTGGAAACTATGGGCAATGGTTTTCTAACCGTGGCGTGACACTGGCGAATGACCCGTCACGCTTTTTGACTGAAGGTGCGCAATACGCCATCGCTGATGCAGATCGACTGGATTTGCTTGGCCGCAAGGCAGAGGCCATTCAGATGCGCACGCTTGCAGGAAAGCACTTCACGGACTTCCGAGAGTTCATTGCCGCAGAGCATCAACGCCGAGTGGCCATGGCCGACCCCAACGCAGTGCCGCCCGATATGCAGCGGCAGATGCTGACTCAACTACTCGACCAACAAAAGGTTGAGACGAGAGCCAAGGAGTTGCAGACCGACCCAGACAAGCAGCGCGAGGCCATCAACGCCGCCCTAGACGATTTCAATACTGACTCTTACACGCGGGCCATGCAGGTGGCGAGACTTTCGTGGCCGCAAGGGATGTCCGAAGAAGCGATGCGGATGCCCGAATGGAGAGCGCATATCAACCACTACGCACACACCATTCAGCGGCGGCAGTTCGCCAATGCGTGGGTGGGGCAGCAGGCCGCCTACGACAGCGAAAAGGCTGGGGTCCTTCGCCCGTCCGGTCGTGATGCTGGCGAGGTCCAGTCTGCCTTGCATCTCGACAACCCAGCCGCTTGGCGGGCGTTTTCTGAACGATACCTGCCTATGTACCAGTCTGACGAAGCAGGAACTACTGGCGACGAGAGGTTGGCGTTCATTCAGCAAGACGCAATGACTCACTTGGCCCCAGCCCTCGCCTCTGCGCTTTCGTCTTACGAGGCCACTTCACAGCGGCGTCAACCCACTAAGGCAGACTACGAAGACGCATTTGCTCGCGCCACGATGGTGATCGGCAACTACGTTGCGTACATTCCGGTTTACACGCAATCGAATAGGCAGGACGCAGAGGCCGCAGGTCGCTTCTACTTCCGGCAGCAGCAGGAGCGTCAGGCGGCAGAAGACAGGGCGGCGGCGGCGGCTGCTGCTGCGATGCAGGAGTAGGCCATGGCTTTGCTACCAAAACTGATTCAGTGGGGCATTGGTCGGATGCGTGCTGGCGGCGGCGGCGGCGGCGGATACGCTGGCGGCGGCGGCGGCGGCGGCAGCAGTGGCCGCTACCGAGGCGGCGGCTCTCGCGGCGGCTCTAGCGGCGGCTCTAGCAGGGGGCGATACCAAAAGCCGCAGATGAGCGAAGACGAGGAAACCGCCAAGTATTTTGAGGACAACACGCGCAAGCAGGTCCTCAAGGAGTTCGGTGAGATGATGGCGGATGACTACGAAAGCCCGTTTGCCCCGCCCAAGCAAAAGGCCGCCACATGGGGCGAGATACTTGATTTGTACAAAAGCGGAGATACCCAAGAACTTATCAGACGCTTGGGAGGATTCTGATGCTTGGCCTTCTTGGGGGGCTTGTCGGCAAGGCCGTTGGCGCAAAGGCCGCAGGTGCTATTGCATCGCGGCCTCGCCCTGTCCTCAATGCGCTAATGTCGAACCGATCCCGTGGCTCGTCGGCCCAGCCGTCTTCGCCGCCACCGCAGGCCCAGCCGCAACAGCAGCAGGCGTTGGAGGACCCGCAGAAGCAGCAGCCAGCACAGCAGCAGTCCGCGCCGCAGCGGCAGGACCAGCCGGTGCAGCAGGCCGGGCAGGCACCGCCGCTGGTCAATGATCTTTCCTCGTCGTTGCGACAGCGGGCCCCGTCCCCGCCCGTGACTGGCGGCCTGCTAGACGCACCTGCCCCCGTAGTGCAGGAAAGCAATCCGCTGACCGGCAAGCCCGGTGCCCCGTCCGTAGTCAATAGGGACAGTGGGCCCATGCCAGTTGCCCGTGACGCAACGGAAACCTTCGGCAATGTGCCAACCCCGCCACAGGCACAGGCTCCCGATGTGAGGGTGGACATCCAAGAGATGCCTCCCCGGCGGTACTTCGAGCAGCAGGACGGTGCGCCGACGCAGCCGATCGTGCTAGAGCAGCAGAAGTATTCGAGTAGCCAAGGCTATCAAATGCCGCCGCAGCCCTCGCCGTCTGCCTACGCCCCGCAGTTCTCCTTTATGCGGAGGTAGCGATGGGGTTCGAGCCACTGGGAGATATTTCTGGCGGGTTTGCGGCACCGCTTGGGCTGCAAGCAGCCCGCGAGGCGGGTCGCGGTCGCCCGAAGAAGAAGCCCTTCCTGCCGGAAGAAGAGCAGGAGTCTTGGACGAGGCAACTTGCTCGCAGCACGGGCAGTGCGATTGAGAGTCTTGGGTGGGCTCTCGACACAGTTGGCTCCACCGCCCGTGGCGTACTCGCTGGCGACCCGCTGTCAGTCGCTTCTCTGGACCCAGACCGCCGGGTCAGCGGAGAGGAACTGGCAGAGTATTACGGCATTCTCAAAAAAGATGATAACCCTTGGCTGCGTACCGGGGTTGGGCTGGCGACCGAAATCATCACCGATCCGCTGTCGTGGATCAGCGGACCAATCTCGGCACTGACCAAGGCAGGCAAGGCAGCCAAAGCGGCCAACCTGCTAGACCTTGCCCCCATCGCTGCGCAACGCCGCATCGGCACGACACAGGCCGGAAAGACGATGACCGGGGCATTTACGGATGCCGCGTACAACGACCTTTTGCCCCACGGTTTGGCCCGCACGGCAGAGAACTTCAAGGCCCGGCCGCTGCTTGGACCACGGCTGGCCCGCACGAAGGCAACTCTTGAGGATGTGGTCAAGGCAGCCGACGATCCCCAAGCGGCACTGGAAAACGTCACCAAGTATTTGTCCACCACAGGTGACTCATACGACGCACTCAAGGGCGAGAAACTGGGTGGTGCCCTTGGCCTCGGATTCTTTTCTCCATGGACAACCATCACGCCGCCGGGCAGCGAAAAGGTGCTGGACGCACTTGATCTTGCTGGGCAGTACGCCCGGTGGAGTGTGCCGGGACGGAGCAT
>CAZFVH010000010.1:34336-58302 GCA_964522465.1 uncultured Rubrivivax sp.
GAGCATGGCTGCCCAGTTCGACAAGCGCATGGGGATGCAGACCGGTGCAATGGACCAGATCGCGTCCCTGCGCCGCAGCGCATCCATCGAGGCAGCAGAGAAGGCTGGACGCCGCAAGGCCGTGCAGCACGCGATGACAGTCTCGGAGATTCCAATCTCGCCCACAGCAGCACGCATGCTTGGCTCCGACTCGTTGTTCAGTCGCGAGGGCAATGAGTTCCTGACCCGACTGTTCGAGAACAAGCCGACCGCTGCCGACCTTGCACTCAAGAAGGAACTGCCCGGCATCGAGGCCGCAGTCGATTCGTGGGACCAACTGCGTCGGTCCAACATTGACCAGTCCAATGCCTTGGGCATGCGGGTCAATCAGTATCAAGACAAGTATGGGGTTCAGTATTCCCCACGGCAGGCCGAAGAGATTGACTTCGAGGATTTCGGCAAGGGCGTCGGAAAGTCCATGTACATGACTTCCACTGCCGAGCAGTTCTCTCGCAAGAAGTACCTCATCACGCCGGGCGGCACCGATGACCTGCGGTTCGCCTCGACGCTCCCTATCGTGCGGGAACACAACAAGTTCCTCGGCACCTCGAAGTACACCGACGAAGACGTTGGCAAGGTCATTGCCGCCGAGTTGAACAAGAAGCATGGCATGGACGCGGTGACCGACGAGCAGGGTGCCTACATCGCCAAGATGATGGCCCGCATCAACAAGGACCTGCCGTCCGACTACCCCGTGTTTGCGCAGCACCCGGTTGCGGCACAGGCACGCACCATCGTCAACCAAGAAGTCGCCGCCGCCAACGCTCGATTCATCTATGAGTCGCTGGCCGAGGCGGCCGTCAAGCAGAAGAACACGCTCATCGAGGGCGGGCAGTTCCGCCGCCTCGACCACGCTCTTGATGAGGTCGCCCGCAACGTCGGACTGCGTGTGGACAAGTCTGGGGGTGCCGCCAAGGTTGTTCGGCAGAACATGGTGGACGCCGTCAAGCAGCGTATGGGGATTGCCGACGATGTGGACATGTCGCAACTGTCCATCCCCGAGTCGGTGTTCAACCGCTTGATGAAGATCAACGAGTTCTACTACTCACCCAAGGCACAGCAAGAAGTAGCCAACCTGTTCAATCGCCTGACCTCCATCACCAAGGCGTTTCTGCTGGCGTGGCCTTCGCGACATGTGCGGGATGTGTACTCCAATGCGTACTCGGTGTGGCTAGAGACCGGGAGTTGGCAGGACACTGTTACGGGCTTTGCTGCTGCTACCAAGATTCTTGGCGGACGTTTCGATGACGCCGCTGCGTACCTGCGGTCGCTGCCGCAGTACGCCAACATCGCAGACAACGCGGCACTCAAGCGTGCCGTGATGGAGGACGCTGGCTCAACTGGCGTGCTGACCACGCTGGCAACCTCCGACCTTTTGACTGCCAACATCAAGGGGGACATCGCGCAGTTGCTGCCGGGCTCGACGCCGCTGACGTTCACGGGCGCGATGCGGGGCCTGCTCCCAGACGGCTCGCGCAATCCCTTGCAGATGCTGTCCGACTTTGGTTCAGTTCGCAACGTCACCAATCAGTTCGAGACACGCAATGCAATGCTCAATGTGTCTTCACAACTGAATGACCTCACCGACTCAATGGCTCGGCTGGGAGGGTACTTCGCGTTGATGCGCCGGGGCGTAACGCCCGATGCCGCTGCCAAGCGGATGACGAAAGCATTGGTGGACTACTCTAGTCTGACGCCCATTGAGAAGAACGTCTTTCGCAACATCTTCCCGTGGTGGGCATACAACAGTCGCATTGGCGCGTATGTGGTTGGCGAACTCATGACTCGGCCCGGTGGCCGGTATGGGCAGACCATTCGTGCCATGAACGTGTTGCAGTCAGCCGATGACGAACACTACATCCCGACTACCCTGCGGCAACAGTTTGCGGTCCGCATTCCTGACGAATACCGCAAATACCTTGGCCTTGGTCTGGGCAGCAAGGCCGACACCACGACCTACCTGACCGACATCGACCTCCCGGGCATCGACACGCTGTCGCTCATCCGGCCCGATAGCCTGCAAGACACGGCTGCGGAACTGTTCAACCAGACGCACCCCATGATCCGCAGCACGGCCGAGTATGTCTTCAACCGAGACTTCTACTCTGGCAAGCCGCTTGACGAGGCGACCACCCGGGCGGACCGCCTGTATCGTGCCCTCACAAACTCTCCGTTCAATCTCTCGCCGCTGGCAAAGACTGCGATTGAGAACATTCCCGGCACGCAACGACTCATCAACTTATTCGGTGGTCTGGCCGACGAGCGGGTGCCGTTTGAGCATGCACTGCCCCGGGAACTGGTCAATGCGTTCACGGGCGTGAAGTTCCGCGACGTTGATCTCGCGTGGATTCTGTACGACATGGACAAGAAACTGGAGCCCTACCTGCGTGGCTACGCACGCGAGGGTTCGTATCAGACCATTCCCAAGGAGCGTCTTGAGGTCGCACCTCCAGAAGTAATCAGTGCGTACAACATGCGGCGGCAGAATGCCCGCAGGCGGTACGAGTTGCAGCAGCAGCAGGAAAAGGCCAACAAATGAGCGACATTATCCGAATGGCTAGGGCACTATACGGCCCTGCGTATGACGCCATGTCCGACGAGGCCAGCCAGATCAAGCAGGAGTATGTTCAACAGGGCGGCGATCCCATGCACGTTTACTCTCCCGAGCGCGTGGACACGCTCATGCAGGACGGGCCCGAGGCCATGATGGCCGAGCCACCCGTGCAGCGACCGGACGGCTCGATTGCTGGTCCGTATGTCCCAACCGAAATGGCTCTGGCCACAAACATGATTGAGCCCCGGGCGGTACCGGCGGTTCTGTCAGCCCTCCAGCAAGGCATCAACACTGTCAGTTCCGGGTACGACGATGGGCTGGGAATCTCCTACGCCATTGGACGCACTCCAGATGGCCGGGTGATTAGGGTGCAGAAGTGAATCAGCCGCGATCCCTCAAAGGCCCGTTCCCCAAGATGATGATGGGGGGACGCTACGTTCGTGCGGTCAACAACGGCGGGCAGGCCCCGATGTTCAGCCAAACGCCGGAAGTGGACGTTACTGGGCATCACATGCGGCCCACAGAACGACAGACAATGACATCCGTGCAGCGGCCATTCCGATTCGACGGCAACCAGTTCAACTTTTACAGCCCACTGCGAGGGCTGATGGGATGAGCAGCGTAATACGCATGATGATGCGACTGAGCCAGAGAGAGTCGCGTGCCACGCAGAGCCAGATCAACCGGCTGGTTCGTGCCGTGGACCGCTCGTCGCTGCCCACCGCAGATGCGATTCGCCCTGTCCCGGTCGCGCGCCCGAGCAACAACGTCAACGTCAATGTGTATCTGACGCGAGGCATCCTGCGATGAGCGACATTATCCGCTCTATGTCCCAGAGGCCGTCAATCCCGCAGCCAGCCATGCCGCAGGGACCTCGCAAGTCACCATTCCAGTTCACACCATTTACCGGGTCCATCAAACGGCAGCATCGCGATCCGCCAGTCATCGAAGGAATCCCACCCGTCCCGGGCACCAAGCGCGGAATCAAGGATAACGAGACATGAGCGACATGATTCGCAAAATGCGGGCACCGCCTAGCCTTCCGAACATGGATGGCCAGAACCCCGACGATCCGTTCGCAAAGCCCTTCCCGTTCCACCTGCTGCACGACCTGCTGCAACGGCCCGGGGACGAGCGGGATGCACCACCACGATTGCTATTGCCAGCCGTGCCTGAGGGGCCGCCGCCGCCGGGCAGTCCGTACTACAAGCAATACCTTGAGTCGCTGCGACTTCCCCCGAAACAGAGGATCATATGAGCGATCTCATTCGCAGCCTCAAGTGCAATAGCCCTAAGAAGCAAGTGCAGGGCGGCAAGAAGTTCGTAGTCAAGGCGTGTGTCAACGGCAAGGAGCGGATCGTCCGCTTCGGTGATGCGTCCATGGGCCACTACAAAGAGGGTGGCGGCAAGGGCAAGGGGCACGGCAACGAGGGCAGGCGAGCCAACTTCAAGGCTCGCCATAACTGCGATCAGCACAAAGACAAACTCAAGGCTGGGTATTGGTCCTGTAACTGGAGTTGGTAACTATGGGTATGCCGATGGGTGGTATGGGTGGCCGTCCGGTCAAGCGATACATGACCGACATTGACCTGCCGGGCGCGGGCCGTGGGCCTATGCCAATGGGCGGCGGCGACATGGAAATGATGCAACGGTTTGGCGGCGACGGCGGCCCCGCCCCGATGCAGCCGCCGATGCAACTTCCGCCCCCGCAGATGATGACGCCGGGGCAGATGCAGCAGCAGGACGCCATCCGCAGGATGATGGACCAGCAACTGGAGATGTATCGTCCGCAGTTCAAGCACGACATGATGGGCCCCGGCCACCAGTACGGGGATGACATGAGCCCCCCGATGGACCTTGGGGACGAAATGTCTGTGCTGGCTCCCGACTCCCCAGTGCAGCCCTCTGGCGGCAACATGACTCCCGAGCAGCGCATTCGGAGACTGCTACAGAATCGCGAGGGCCGAGTCCGGTAACTCCATGATTGGCGGCGGCGGACTTGGGACGCCTGCCTGTGAGGCGTCGATGTAATGCCGCATCGCCAACTTGGGGTCTGAGTGCTGGAGAAAGTCTGTGGCACTCCCCTTCTCTGCGAGGTGCTTCTGCGTGGCGCACGCCCTGCGAAGCCATTTGCTGCTGCCATCGAACCCATGCCGATCTAGGAATGCCCGCCACATCAAGAACGCTCGGCGTCGTGGCAGTGCCCACTTGAATAACGTGCCATCCGGCGACAGATTGCCCAGTCTCTCTGCCCTGACTTGGGTCTTGGGCGTGATTGCCCTGACGAGCGGCTTGCCTGTCTTGCTTGCTGACAGGGCTATGCAGCCGTTGCGGATGTTGCGTTTGTGCAGCCCGTGAACGTCCTCGAACCGAAGGCCACTTTCGTAGGCCAGACCGATCCACGCAGGCAGAACGTCCCGCCGCAGCAGCGGCACGCGGCGGCTCACGGGCGTCTCGTCCGCCTCGGCTGCTGCCATCATCCGCGACAGCGTGTCGAGCGACCACGCTTCGGGCGGCGCGGCGGTCTGGCGAATCTTGCGGATGCGGGCCGGGTACGTTTCGGTCAGTCCTTCCTCGTAGGCGAACCGCCAGAGCGTCATCAACTCGCGGCGGATGTTGTGCCTCGTCGTGTCGGCAAGCGGCAGCGAGGCGAGGAAGCGGTTGACGGCCTCGGGCGACAGTTGACAGACTTTTGCGAGCCCGCTAGTCTCCAACTTCCGCACGGTGCGCCGCAGGGACTCGGCGTATCGCTTCCGAACTTCGACCGCCATCATGTAGCGGTCCAGCAGATCATGGACGGTCATCTTCTTCTTGGCAGTTCGTCGGTGGGGGCCAATCCCCTCAGCAGCAACCATTGCACACCTCTCTGGCGGTGCAACCTCCCTGTCAGTAGTAGTCAGAGAGACTGTTCCAGTCGCTCTGGGGAGGGCCAGCCACTTGAGGGGATGACACCGTTGGTCAACCCACCGTTTCCCCCGAGCGTTTCCGAAGAAAAGCACTGGAGTCGAGAAAGTGGATTTTCCGGTCAGCACTTCCGATACTGACCGCATCGCATCCAGCACTGACCACCGGCTTCATAAGCCGGGTGTCGCCGGTTCAAGTCCGGCCGCTGCTAGTTGCGATTCGGTTGTCATAGATCACGCCCCTGCCGAGGAGTACCACGGCAGGCCCGAGATCAGTTGCTCCCAACTCAAGGAACTCGATTCCTCTCCGCTCTCATTCTATTTGCGGCATGAGCGGAAAGTAGCACCACCCAAGAGCGGGGAGGCCCTCGCTTACGGGACACTGCTGCATCTTTGGGCTGAACTTGGGGACTCCCGGTTCTGGGAGGTGGCCCAAGTAGCCCCCTCCGATGTGGTCACCGCCACTGGTCAGTTGGGCAAGGCGGCGGATGGGTGGCTGAAGTCGCTGCCCAAGGACTCGGTGGCAATCGCCCCCGCCGACGCCGCCAAGTTGCGTGCGCAGACCGAGCAGATTCTGGCCAACGATGCTGCCCGTGAGTGCATCGAGAACTCCATGGACCGGGAGTTCAATGTGCGGTGGCTCTGGCATGGCCACCCCATGCGGTGCCGGTGTGACGGTGCAACTGCCGACTACTGGTACGACTTCAAGACCACCCGCGAAGTCGATCCGCTTGCCACTGCTTGGAAGGCAGTGAGCGACTGGCGGTACGACATTCAGTCCGCCGTGTATGAGGCCGCCGCCACCGCTGCCGGATGGCCACCTCATCGCCTGCGGTTCATCTTCACATCGACGGTCTGGCCGCACCACTGTGCCGTGGTGACGTTGCCCGATCCCGTTGTGCGTCGAGGGCGTGCGCGTGCCCTCGAACTTTTGGCGGAACTCCAGCAGCGCAGGGAATGGGGCTCATGGCTGCCCGCCGATTACGGCCGGGTCCATGAACTGGAGTGCCCCAAGTTTATGCACCACAAGGGAGGAAGGAATGGCTGACATGACGTTTGCACGCCCCCGTCGCGTGTTTGTTTACAGGGAATGCTCCGAGCGGCAGGGGCAACTGATGGGTGCCTTTGCCAAGGCATCTGGCGAGTTCCTGCCGGTCGAGCGGGATACCAAGGCCGAGTGGGGATGGTTCGCCTCGCTCAAGTCCATGAAGCGGTCCACCACTGCGGCTCTCGCCAAGCATGAGTTGGCCGTCTGGCATGAGGAAGCCGAGATCGACGGCAAGCCGTACCTCGTCTGCATCATGGGCCACAGCAGTGGCGAGTGGACTTCCTATGTGAAGGCACTCAAGGTCACTGGCGACACCGACGCCGACCTCGCCTATCTCACCAAGATGCGGCGAGTCACCTATGCCGCCATCCTGTGCCTCGCCCCGGAGGACGAGCCCGAGGCGACCGAGACCAGCGAGTCGAAGGATGACGAGAACGCCAAGGCACGCGCCGCTGCGTGGGCCGAGCAGCAGCGTCTAGCCAAGGACGCCATCGCTGCGGCCACCACGACGAAGCGTCTGGATGAGATCGTCGCCAAGGTCAAGGCCAAGGCGGATGCGGGGGAGATGGACCCGCAGCACATGGATGACCTCGCGGCCATGGTGGAAAGCAAGCGGGGCAAGATCGCCGCCGCTCTGGCGGACCTTGCCAAGCCCAAGAAGGCAGTCGCGCCCAAGCGTCCAGAAACACAGGAGGTGACCACATGACCGACCCAGACACCCTGACCCAGATCAAGCAGCGTCTGCTGCTGGGGGCCGAGTCGGCACGGCGGATCGCCACCACCGACGAGCCCTTCCTGCTGCACGACGAAGAGACCTACAGGGCTGTGGCCATATCGCTGGCACGCATGCCCGATGACATCCGGCTTGTGCTGGCCGAGTTGGACATCCTGCGTGGGATGTTTTCCGAGCGGCTGGCGTCCTTCTTCCAACAGGCAGTGAATGGAGTGAACGCCAATGGAAACAGTGGAAGCGATGTGGGAGCAGTGCCAGACGCTCCCGATACGGACAGTGGCACACAGGAACGGGCGAACGACGAAGGAACTGATAGCGGAGTTCCAGCAGCACGGCCTGTGCGGAAACGGAAAGGCCGATCCAAGTCCCGAGGAAATACGGAGGGAGTGTCTGGAGATTCGGTCGAGGTGGGATGAACAGACGGAGCATAGCCGCTGGATTGCGGCCCGTCGCAACAAGTTGTCGCTGTGACAGAAAGGAGGTCACGCAAGCATGAATACGCTGTTTCCTATCGAGTCAGCCAACGAGGCCAATGCACTGCGGCTTCGTGACTGCCAGACCGCATGTCGAGATGCGGTGGTTGATTGCCTACTTGAGAACCAGAGTTGCCTTGCCATCATGGCCACGGGCACTGGGAAGACCGAGGTGGCAATGTCTCTGATCCGTGCCATCGACCCAGACCTTGAGGGGTCGATTCTCTGTACGCCGTTTCGGGACCTCGTATCCCAAACGTCGGACCGATTCCGCAAGCGGGGTATCGAGAACACGATCGAGATGGCCAGCCTGCGTAGCACCACGCCGGTCACCGTGGCGTGCTACGACAGCCTGCTTTCGCGTAACAGGTACGAACAGTTCTTGGGCAGGAAGTTACTCATCGTGGACGAGAGCCACATGAAGTACACCAAGAACGCCATCCGCATGATTTCCAACTTTCGGGAATCTGGGACGAAGGTGGTCGGCCTGACGGCCACGCCTGACCGGATGCAGGGCGACCCCCTGACCAAGTTCTACGGGCCGATCGCGTTTGACTACCCGTACCGTGCTGCCCTGCGGGACGGCTGGCTGGTGCCGACCAAGGTCTGGCTGGCGGTGATCGAGGAGATGGACCTGACCCAGTGCCAAGGCACGAAGCATGAGTTCGACCTTGAGCGTCTGAATCAGATCATGGCCAAGGAGCGGGTGGTCCACGCCATCGCCTCGCTGGTGGCCCAGCACTACGACGGCCTGCCGAGCGTCGTGTTCTGCGCCAACATCCGGCAGGCCGAGATGCTGCGGGAGGTGCTGGAGCGGCACCGCGTCATGGCCTCCATTGTGCATTCCAACATGGACCCGAACGAGCGGCGGATGCACCTGCAAGACTTCGAGCGTGGCGACTCCGAGGTCATCATCAACGTGGGCTGCCTGACCATGGGGTGGGATCATCCGCCAGTCAGGAAGTTGTTCCTCGCTCGGCCGACCAAGAGCCGGGCCCTGTACCAGCAGATGTTTGGCCGTGGCACCCGACCGCTGGCTGGCGTGGTGGACGGCTTCTGGGGCTCGGCGCAGCGGCGGGCCGCAATCGCGGAGTCAGGCAAGCCGTTCTGCGAAATCTTCGACATCACCGACACCTCCCGGCACAACGACCTGCGGTCAGCCGTGGACATCTACGAGCCTGACCTTGGGCCGGAACTGATGCGTCGAGTGCGGCGGACGATGGAGCGGAACCAGACCAGCGGCTCCGACGTTGATGAGTTGGTTGCTGCCGAGCGGGCTGCCCTCGCTGCCGAAGAGTCTGCCCGCTGGGCCCTAGAGGCCGAGAAGCGTCGTGGCTTGACCGTACACGCCCGATTCGGGGTGTACGAGCGGGACCCCTTTGCCGAGGCAGAAGCCCCGGAGAACCGACGCCAGCGTGGCTGGCGGATGCTCTTCGGCAAGCACAAGGGCTGGCCCCTCCGTGACGTTCCCTCTGGGTACCTGCGGTGGGTCATCAAGGAATCTAACTGCCGGAACCGTGAGTTCATGAATGCGGTGCGGACCGAGGTCCAGCGGAGGGACAAGCAGCAGCAGCAGTAGTGAGACACCCACCGCGATAGGACTGATGGGTCGCGGCTGGGATGGGGTTCCATTAGCGGAGCCATCGCTTCGGCGGTGGATGGCGGCGGGCCGGAAACACCCCAAGGGCAAGCCCGAGAGTCGATAGCCCAACCGGCAGCCGGTGCGACGGCGAAAGAAGCGACAGGCCCACCAATCGCATTGAGGTGGGTTGCACGAAACGACACCGGATACCTCAAAGAGTCACCTCTTGGGACGGGAGATCGCGGAGGGCAGGGCCGAGCGGGTATCCCCCGTTACGGCCCTCCCTCTGCACTTACTCCCCCGTTTCCTAAAGAGTCACACCCAATGAGGATGGCATGACAGAGGACGTTGATAACACACAAGACTTAGCAATAGGGGATTACTTCCCGAGGCTACGACGCGAAGTATCTAGGTTGGGCGGCTCTCTGGATGCGTGCCCATTTAGTACCAGCACCTACCAATACACCGGACCCGTCATTCGCTGGACTGACGGCTATCCGTGGATGCAGTCCAGCAAGTCCCAAGGAGAACTGTTCCATGAAGGTTCGTTACGAAGTCGAGAACGTGCAGATTGAGGTCGAGGGTAAGGACAGCAAGGATGTCTTCACCCAGTTGGCGGCCTCGGTCGAGGTCTTCTCCCACACCACCTGCGGCAACTGCGGATCGAAGCACACCGTCCCGGTCGTGCGTGATATGCAGGGCAACACCTACCACGAAATGCGGTGCCGTGCCTGCGGTGCCTGCCTTGCGTTTGGGCAGAAGCGGGCCGACGGCTCGCTGTTCCCGAAGAGGAAGGACAAGGACGGGCAGTGGCTCGACAACAACGGCTGGGTCAAGTTTCGCCGTCAGGAAGCGGCAAGCGATTTCGACTGATCGCATCTCTTGACACGCTCGTAACCTCGAAGCATGTACACCTCGACCCACGGCACCGACCCGCCCTGCTGTGCCAACTGCCGGTTTTTCAAGCCCCTGACACCGGAGCAGGTGGAACAGGGCGCGGCCGGTCCGTGGGAAGAGGATGCAGAAGTAGGCCAGTGCGTTCGATATCCGCCGCAGTTCTTCCATGCAGAACTACTGAACGGCGAATGGCCGGTCGTGAACTCAGAGGAGTATTGCGGTGAACATGCTCGTAACCCACACGTTTGACGCAAGCACCTTGCCGCTGTGGCTGGCAGAACAACTGACCAGCCTGTGCAACGATGGCTCGGAGATGCAGCACCACTTCCAAGCCGTGGCCGATGGCAACCGCCATCTTGTTCCCTCGATATGGCGAGTGTGCGTGGCGTCTGTCGGGAACGAGGCGTTCGAGATGACGCCTATCGGCTGGGTTTCTGCCTCTTTGTGGCATCACATGCAGCAACTCCAAGGGTTCGTCCATGAAGACTATCGCCAACGACATCTGGCCACTGCTATGGCCGCACTCGTCTTGCTGGGTGACACCCTGCGGGATCGTGCGCTTGCTGTGTTCAGCCCCGAGTTCGAGCGCATCGGCAAGTCGATTGGTTACACCGATGTGCGTCACTACAAGCGAGTCCCAGATGGATGGATCAGAGTGGAGTTTGCTGACCGAAGGCCAGACGGAGATGACGAAGCAGGACTACATGCTCCTGCACGACCGGTGTGCGGTCTGCCATTGGCCGGGGAGACGGACGGGGAGGTGGCTTGAGTTACATCACATCGTTGGTGGGGCTGGCCGAAAGGACCTTCCGTGCGGCTCGAACTGGCTGGCTCTCTGTAACCGCTGCCATCATGCGTTGCACTCTGCAAGGATGCCGGGGTACGGCGATCTTACGAAGGGCGCGATCCTTGCGGCGAAGATCGAAGAAGACGGGCCAGTCGATGAACAGAAACTGGCGGCACTCAAGCACAGAAAGTGCCTGCCCTACGATCAATGTCCGATACCCGAGGAATATCTAGCAGACCGACTTCGTAATGGGGGTAGTCCGTGGCCGTAAACGGTAGACGCAAAGGCAAGGTCGGTGAACTAGAGGCAGCCGCCACCCTCCGAGAGTTATTCGGATGGGCAGCCAGAAGAAGGCAGCAGTTCAGCGGCAAGAGCGGCGACGATGACCTCATGGTTGACCAGACGCCTAGCCTATTTTGGGAGATCAAGCGGGTCGAGCGGCTTTCGATCCCAAAGACAATGACAACGGCAGTTGAGCAAGCGGGCAGGAAATGCCCGGTCATCATGCACCGGCAGAACCGGAGCAAGGTGGGCTGGCTGCTGACCATTCGTCTTGAAGACTTACCGAGGCTGGTCCATGCCTACGAAAATGCGATCACTTATCCGGTGGCTTCGGCGGCACTACCCAACGAGGACGCCGGTAATCGTTCGGGTGGTCAAGGCCATACCACAGTGCCACGGCATCTGTGAATACGGCGACGGCCGTGCCATCATTCGGATTGTTCAGTCAACCGAAATGATGATGGTCGAGACCATGCTGGAAGAGTGGTGCCATGTCCTTCGCTGGGACACGCCGGTCAAGTGCGAAGACGATCACGACGCCATCTTCTGGGCAATCCTAGGAACAGTAACTAAGCACTGCCGAGGTGAGTAACTTGAGATCATGTCAGAACAACTGCTGCTGCCGCTGCATGAACACGATGCGGGAGATCGTGGCGAGCGTGCTGGCGTGGGACCCGCAGCCCCTGCCCGAGCATGGCGACACAGAATCACTTGCAATCGGTGCAACGACGGGAGAGAAAGCGGACACCCCTGTCCGCGATGCGGCTGCCCCGAATACACACTGCACAGGGAGGGAGAGCAATGCCAGAGAGTACGCCAACGCAGAGTAGCCCAGACCCGGTCAATAACCCGTCGCACTACAACCGGCACCCGTCCGGTGTAGAGTGCATTCAGATCACCGAGCATTTCAACTTCTGCCTCGGCAACGCCATCAAGTACATCTGGCGTGCCGGGCACAAGGCCGATGCGGTCGAGGACTTGCGCAAGGCCCGGTGGTACATCGACCGCGAGATCGAGAGGAGGACACGATGACACTGCCGAAAGAGAGAACGGTTGCGGTTCTGGAGACTGGAGACTTCCTCCGCAGGCTGGCCAGCCCGCACGGGGATGGGATCAAGGGCGTGAAGGCAGAGGTGAGGGAAGAAGCCCGCAGGCTGCTGCGGCACTACCCGGCATTCGCTGACCTCATGCGGGACGATTCGTTTGATGCCGAGGTGGCAGAGCGGTATGGCCTCAAGTGGTACGCCCGAAGGGCAAAGGTGCCGAAGAAATGAGTGACGAGTCCGTGTGCCCGGCGTTGGCACAGGTCATCGACTACGAGTTGGACGAGCGGATGTCGGATGAGATAGGTGCCGCCTATCAGTCGCTGTGCTGCATGATCCTGCTACGCACCACGCTGGCGTGCAGCCACAAGGTAACGTCGGCTGCCGCCAACAAGACTGAGGCACACAACAAACGGGCCGCCCGCAGGTGGGTCGATGGCGGGGTAGGTGTGCTGACATTCGAGTCTGTGTGTGAGTCACTAGACCTCGACCCGTCGTATACCAGAAAGGGTATATTGCGGTATGCCGATAGCATCTTGGACGGGACCATAAAGAAGGCGAGGAAACCCAAAACCCACATCGCCTTCGGACGGTCCCATGTCAAAGACGCTGTCGATACAGGAACGGATTCGCCTTCTTGTTGAGTGGTCCCCTGCTATCCCGCTGGTCACGGCCGTTACTGCTGCGGCCCCGGGGCGCGAGCGGGTGCAGGCTGTGATGACTCTGCTGGAGTTCTTGGCCACTAAGTCTGATACCCAGATTGATAACCAAGTTCTGGGGCTGGTCAGGAAAATGCTGCTTACCCCGGAAGGGGGGGCACTGGTAGACTATGTGTCGGGATTAGTCACCGTGTTTGCAGAGGCGGCAGAGCATGAGCAGCATCGACCTTCTGGTTCTTAGCCTGCTGGGAGTGGTGGCCGCGTACCCGGTCATCGTCCAGTGGGGTTCCACGGCCATCGCGTCCCTCCGCAGGGACCCCTCGCCCACGCCCCTGCCGTGGCCAGAGACGGACGATGTCGATGGGTGGCGGCAGAAGTGGACCGGCATCCTCATCGCCCTCCTAGGCGAACTGGACAGCCGCCCCGACGGGTTGGAGTCCGAGCCCGCCCAGAGCCTGTGCCGGGAACTCATGTGGGAAATCATCGGCGGCAAGCCTGACGATAAGCAGGTGAAGAGATGACCCGTATCGTAGTGTGCATCGCAGTAGCACTGCTGTATTTTGTGGTGCGTGGCGGCATCCCGATCCCGCCCGTCGTTCCCGCCCCCCCTACGCCACCGGTCGTGGTTCCGGTGCAGTCGCTCCAGCAGTTTGTTGGCCGGATGAGCAGGACAGACAGAGACGCTTTGTCGCAGGCGTACTCTGTGCTGGCCAAGTCGGTGGCAGCCAACCCAGAGGGGGAGCCTGTGTTCGCTACCACCGGGGCCGTGCGGGCAGCCCATCGAGCGGCACTGCTGTGCGTCTGGAAGGGCGTCCTCGGGAATGAGGCGGGCAAGTACGAGGGATTGCGGGAAGCGTTGGAGGGGGTAATCGCAGAGCGGCTTGGTGACGATGACATCCCCCTCAACCCGACGAGTCAGAAGAACGCAGTGGATGCGTTCAATGACATCGCCGCCACCCTGCGATGAATGACCGTAGCGAAGTCCTGTTCGAGAACACGGCGGACATCCTCGCAGAGTACGAGCGTGGGTTCGTTGGCGTGTACAGCGACCCGTCCGCTGACGCCCGGCTATACCAGCACATTGATGAGATAGGCGGGTACGCAGACGGCGGCATGGCCTGCCGCATGTCGGGCATCGAGGGCACAGGGGCTGGCAAACTATCCATCCCCTTCATGGCGACGTTGCGTCTCTACCCCGGCTCACTGCCCGGCGGTGCCCAGAAGCGTGGCGACTGCGTGTCATGGTCCACCCGCAATGCGGGTCTGGTTTCCTACTGTGCATCCCTGCTGTACGGCAAGAATGAGGGCAAGAATGACGCCCCTCCAGCCAGCATCGCTGCCGTGGAGAACGGCGTGCTAAGTACCGAGTCGTTCTATTGGTACCGTGGCTACGACGGGGATGGCTGGACATGCACAGCGGCAGCGGATGTTGCCATGAAGTCGTGCGGCCTTGTGCTTCGGCAGCCATATGCCGACCTCGGGTTCGACCTCACGACCTATAGCCCAAACACTGCTGGCAAGTGGGGCAGGCAGCCGCCGCCCAGTGATGTGCGGCAGATGACTAGCCAGTACCTCATCCGCAATGCCACCAACTGCACCACTTGGGAACAGGTGCGTGACTTGCTGGCCAATGGGTATGCCCTGTCTACCTGCGGGATGGAGGCATGGTCTTCCCAGCGGGATCAGCATGGCATCTGCAATCGCAAGGCCGGGACTTGGGCTCACGCGATTGCAGCCATCGGGGCGGACGATCGGGATGAGGTGAAGCGGAGATACGGTGCCCCCCTACTCCTCATGCACAACTCATGGGGCGAGTATCTGTCGGGGCCCCGTACCATTTTTGGTACAGCCATCGAGATACCGAAGGGCTGCTATTGGACTAGGTGGGACGATGCTGCCCGTCGCACGTTTATTGCGTTGGGTACTGGCAAGGGATGGGCTGCCAAGAAGATGCCCGACTGGGGGCTGGGAGGGGTGCTATGAAAGCGGTGCTGATTGGGACAAGGCTGCTTGTGGCTGCGTGGCTAGTCGAGGCTGCCGTTGAGGCGGGCATCGCAGCGTCACTGCACAAGCCAGCCCTGCCTCGGTTCGAGCCGCAGGCAAAGGCACAGCCCGCTTCAGTCCTTGTCCACCCAGTCCCTAGCCCCCAATGCAAAGGCCCATCATGCCCGCCGCAACCCACGCAGCCGCCGCAGCCGACGCGGATCATAAGGTAGCCAGCCTGTCAGAGTTGGTGTACCGCGCCGCCGATAGGTTTGGTGTGCCAGTCGCCATCCTCGTAATGGTGCTGTGGTGGGCACGCACAGACATCGTGCAGCCACTCCTCGACGCACACTTCGATGTGGTCAAGAGGATTACTGACGGGCAGCAGCGGCATACAGAACAGTTAGACAACCTCGGGAGGAAGTTGGATGAACTCATCAAAGTCTCCTCCCAGCAATGATGAAGAAGCGGCGTCTTACTCGACGCCAACAGCAATGTGCTGAACATGCGATACGGTTCGTGCAACCGTCGATCGCCAGTTTCGTCAAGCGCAACCCTGACTTGCGTACTTGGATACGCCGGGTGGACCTAGAGAGTGTGGCTATGCAGGCTGTGTGCATGGCAGCCCTGACATACAAGCCGGAAAGAAGTCAGCCCACTACCTACTTCGGCAGTGCAATAAGGCACGCACTGTACCGGGAGGTGCTGACGCAGCAGAAGTTGGATGGTCGGTATGTGCCAACCGAACGCATCCTTGACCCGGTGCCCAACCGCAGCAAGACGCGGCAAGAGATGAGGGCACTGCGGGCATTGAGATTGTTATCTGCCTATGATCGCACGCTGCTAGAGGACCGTCTGATCGAGCAGGTGACGCTCGAACAGTTGGGCCTAGAGCAGCGGTGCGACCCTAGGACAATAGCAAAGCGAGTGAAGCGGGCAATCGAAAGCCTACGCCTTGCTGAGAGTGATATGCCCTGACTTGACCAAGCGATTGAACTCCTTGTAGTTCGTGATCTTTGGCCAGCCAGCAAGCCGAGCATTGAGTGCCCACTTCACTTGGTCCCTGCTGGGGAACGTCCGCTTGCAGGGGTAGTGCTTTTGCGTCACGCTCCAGTAGGCGAGTTCCTCATAGGACATGCCAGCCTGCCTGCCGGTAGCCATGGCTTGCACCAGCCGCCGCTCTTCAGCGTCAACGCGATACTCCTTGTGTGGCTTACGCCCCACGATCTTCCACCCCACCGGGGCGAACCGGCAGTGCGGCAGGCCCTCACGCTTGCGCATGGCAATCGTCTCGCTCACACGTTCGCTTGTGAAGTCCCGCTCCAGTTCTGCCACAGCCAGCAAGATGGTGCGAAAGAACTTGCCGAGCGGGGTGGTGGTGTCGATCAGCAGGTCAAGGCTATGGAAGGACACCTTGCGTGCAGCCAACTGTTCCATAACGTCGATGCCATCCCGCAGGGAGCGGAAGGAGCGGTCGAGTTTGGTGACCACGATGGCATCGCCGGGGCGTGCCATGTGAAACAGCACACGGCCGAACTCACGCTCAGAGAAAGGGACCTTCCCCTGCGTGGCCCGGTCGTAGAAGAAGCCGCCATACTCGAACCCACGGTGAGCAATGTTCCGATCGAAGTAGTCCTTGCAGCGATACCGCTGCACCTCCTCGGTCAGTTCCTGCTTGTTGGTTGAGTGACGGCCATAGCCGTAGCAGATAGGTTTTTGTTTCATGGTGGTGTGCCGATGTGCTGGGCGGCCAGCCGTAGCCAGCCGCCCAGCACCAACGGCCAAGGGTCAGGCCCCCTTGTTGACGATCTGCCACGCCCGGCTGGCACTCACGCCAAACCGCCGCCCGACCACCCGCCAGATTTTGCCGCTCTGACGGAGGGCAGTCATCTCGGCACGCATCTCGGGCGTGACCTTCTGCGGGGGACGGACACGACGGCGGCGGGCAACCCGCTTCTTCGTGGCCTCGGATGTGGAGTGGCCGTTGCTGGCCGCAACGATGGACCCATCGTCCTTCGCTGCCGCAACGGTAAAGCCCTGCTTCAGCAGGGAGTGAAGGCGTGACGCATCCGCAGCGTCAATCACCTTGGAAACCACGAACTTCATGGGAACCTCCATGTGAAAAGGAATGTGTTACACGACACCCTTGCGTCGGTAATAAGCCTGCCGCTTTTTGAGGGCGGCAATCTTCGTCTTGGCTAGTTTCAACTTGCGCTCCCAACGAGAGAGTCGCTCGCTGACAGACCGAGCCCGCTTCTGCACTAGCGTGAGAGGCGGACCACTGGCCGTGGTCTGTTCATCCTTCGCTGCCGGGGGCATACGAAGTCGCATGTCATTGATAGCCGCGTCCTTGCAAAGTTCACGCACCACAGCCACAGTGAGCGGCGAGGCATCTCGCTGCGGACTGGACTGGACGAATGACTGGATTGCAGCCTTGGCTATGTGCCATGCCTTGGTCTTCATCATCTGATGCAAAGTTGGGTTGGGCATGCCCGCCAACTCTGCGAGACATTGGGACAGTGCTGGGCTGGGTTCAACGAACAGATGCTTCTTCTGTCGCAGCATCCCCAGCAACCAGCCGCGTGTCTTCTGTCGAACAATCGTCGTTATCAACTTGGCGACACGCTTCTCGTAGCGGGTTGGCTTGTGCCTCTGTGCAGTGCCGTGCATTAGTCGCTCCCTAGGTTGGTGACAATAAGCCAGAACGCAATGAGCCCAGCCCATATCAACAGTTCACCCTGCATACTTGGGTCCCTCCTCGTAGCATCGAACCACCTTGGCCCACGATGGAATCGGATGGTTAGTGGGTCGCAGTAGGGCCACGATCAGACGGGCACGGGTGCGCTTAGTTGGCCACCCGGTTATCCCGTCAGTGATGACAACGATGGCATCGGGTCGCTGCTTGCGATCCTCCTCTTCACAGGCCCGGGCCATGTCGGTACCGCCACCACCGCACCACAAGAAGTCCTTCATGCTGGACAAGCGGCGTGCGTCTCGGACCGCTGCGTCGAAGCACACAACCCGAGGACGCTGCACCTTGCGTAGCCCTTGAGCCACGGCAGTAAGGGCACGCTGCTGGATAGCACCGCCCCCCATGCTGCCACTGGTGTCAACGATCACAGAACACTCGGGGGCATAGCGGATAACGCCACGCATCCTTGCTGCCCCGGGTGTCTGCCGACGCCGCAGCCGACGGTAGGTGTAGTCATCTGCACCAAGCGGAGACGCAACCGACCTTGCCACCACACCACGCAGTTGATCAAACGGGTCAGGCTGCGGATGGAGTCGGGCCTTGAGTGCAGCCCGAACTTCTCCGGGTGCAGTGCCAATGCCCTGTGACTCCATCTCCGCAATCCGCTGCTCGCACTCTGCCAGTCTGGCCCGCACCGCAGCCTGCGCTGCCATGCGAGACGGGCGTTCGTACTCACGGCGGTGCCCGTCACTACCCGAGCCAGCCTGCGAACTGTCAAGCGGAGCCTGACAGTTCTGGTCAGGTCCCTTGCCCGGCGTGCCGCCAGCCCCCTGACCAGAGTTGTCAGAGGGCTGGCCGCTGTCGCCGGGCTTGTCTGCCTGCCTATCCTGCGAGTCGCCCTGCCCCTTGCCCTGCTGCTGACCCTGCTGGTCAGGCTTCTTGCTGCCGCCAGACGGGGCAGCAACAGGCTTCTGCTGTTGCTTCTGATGGGTAACGAACGACCACAGGACTGTGTAGTACGCCTCGGTATTCATGCCTGTCTTAAGCCCGGGAACGGACAGAAACGGCACATCTGTGCCGGGCACAGTACCGCTGATCTTCACGCCGTCCTTGGGTTCGACATGGCGGAACTGCCGGGCCAGCATCTGCTGGATGCACAGGTCAGCAGCGATGTTCCACCACAGGCGTTGCTCCTCGTCAGCGTCAGGCAGCACCTCGCACCTGCGCTTGGCATGAGATAGCACAACATGCAGCACCTCATGCAGCAGGACATAGGCCAGTTCCTCGCGGGTCATCGTCTGCACCCAGTCCTCGTTCACATACAGACGGCAGTCAGCATCAACCGCCATGGTTGGTACGGCTGGCTCAACGTAGGTCCGCATGGAAGAGAGGATGTGGGACAGGTACGGTGCCCACGAACGGGCCAAGAGTTTGGCCCTCGTCAGTGCCCGAGTAACCGGGCTAAGTGTCGCCGTCATCAAGCACCTCCTAACTGGGTAAGCAGTTTGCCGTACCGTCGATCCAGTGCGGCGGGAATCTCATACGCAGGGTACAGGTCGCTGATCTCACCCAGCGGACCCATAACGAGGTCGAGCATGTCATGCTCGGCCATCGAGATCATCACTTCGCAAGCCTTGTCGATGCGCTTCGACGCATAGTTAGTGCGTAGTGCTTCGAGCATGGCGATAGGCAGGTAGACCAACTGGTCCACACGATCAGTGCCGAAGTCCACTGACTCGCGACCATCGAGAATCGCATCGGCATCCTTGAGGTCGAGCCGGTCGAGGTAGGTAAAGAACTGCTCGGTCGCAGCCGTACCAACCAGACCACTGCCCAGTTCCTCGCACACATCGGGGCTGGCACCAACCTTCTCCGCACCGGCAAGGCAGTGGGCAAGGTGGAACCAAGTCCGAAGCGACGGGAATGCCAACTCGTTCTCGGGCACCACCTTGGTCTCCCGCATTGCGGGGTGGGCCTTGCAGAACATGGCAACCAGCCGCGTGAACTTGCCAACGTGGGCCGAGTAGTTACCGACCACAGGCACATTGTCAGGCTCGGGGAACACGCCGCCGTTGAGCATCCCCTTGTACCAAGACTCGAACGGGGCAACCCACTTGTGGTGGTAGCACCGGTTCAGCATCGAGGGCTCAAGCGGGCTGGAGTTGGGGGCCAACTCCGGGGGATTCGCAGCACCGCACACAATGGTGGACGGGTGGAACCTCTGCTCCCCCACGACACGCTCATTGAGTGCGGTCAGCAACGCAGGACGCATGGCCTGCGGGGCCGTCGTGAGTTCGTCAATCAAGAGGAACCAGCCAGCCTCGGACAGTGCCTTGATCCACGCCATTGGGATCATGTCAGCGACGAGCCGCTTGAGATCGAGGTACGGCATGCCGCCGATATCCTCAGGCATGTGCTGGCTGGGGATGAAGCAGTAGAACTTCATGCCCAGAGCCTTAGCCAATGCAGCAAAGAACGCACTCTTGGCTACGCCGGTACCACCCCACGCCACGCTAGATGTGTGGCACTGCAAGGCAATAAACATTGCCAGATTCACGATGTCCATAGACACCTTCCTTTCTGTTGAAGAATGACCGGCGGGCGGACCCTACCACCCGCCGGTCGTTGACCCTGTGACCCGGAGCCGCTGACTAGGCGGACTCCCTCATCATCTGCCGACCCTCGGCACCGATCGCCTGACGGGCAGCCGCCGCAGCCTTGCACAGATTCGTGAAGGACTTGCCAAGCACCTGCTTCATGTGCTGCACCGTGGCCTCGGTCTCAATCCATTCCTCCAGCCGGGACTTCTGCCCGTTGCGGCGGGGCTTGGCACCACGCTGCTTCATCTCGGCAGCGTGGTTGATCTGCCGCTCGAACACCTCCATCGCACGGCGGTCCAGTTCCTCGGCCACATGCTCGACCAAGGTGGCGTTGACCACCGGGTCGAACACGCAGGCCACCAACTTGGGGCCATGCGGGGCGAGGTCCTGTGCGATGGACTGATAGGGCGGCAACTTGTCCGCACTCACATGCCACACCACACCACCATCCCGCAGCAGAACGGCGTGCTGCCGACGCAGCAGGGCGACGATCGCATTGGTCAGGTCGTTCGCCGTGATGTACCCGCAGCAATCGTTCCACACCCGGGTGGCAGCGTCAGACACGGCAGCCTTGTGGGCAGACACCTCGGCCGCCTCATTCGGGTCGGATCGCAGCACGATGACAGACTGACCATCGGCACCAACGCCCAACGAGAAGAGGAAGGGCAGGTCGTTCATCTCCCGGCCCTTGACGAGACGGCGTACCTCGACGCCCACCGCATTACGGTCATGGGCCAGACCACTGTAGGTCAGACGGCCATGGGATCGCAGGCCGCACGCCTCGGCAACCTGCCGTGCCGCAGACTTGAGGGCTGCGAAGTGGTCGATCTTGGGCACCAGATTGACGGCACCCACCTTGTCGAACGCATCGAGAACAATCTGCCGCTGCGTGCGGCGGCTGCTCCAGAAAACGATCGAACCTTCCGAAGAAACTTGCTTGTTCATGTGTGTCAGGTCCTCCCTAGGGGAAAAGAAAACGGGCTCACGCATCCAGCATGAGCCCGTGTCAAGAGATAAAAGGGCGGCCACCCTGCTACGGGAAGTCAGTCAGTCAGGTTTGCAAACTGACTGACTGACTGACTGCAATCGCCAGTCGTTCCGCATAGCAGGGCGGCCATCCCAGTAACGGCTACTCCATCAGCCGTCCAGCACCTGCGAGAGTGCATCCCGCAGGGCAGTCAGGAACTTGCGAGCGAACTTGTTGGCCACATCCGCAGCCACCTTGTCCGCCAACTCCGACGAAACCTCGATGCCCTGCTCGTATTCCTCGTCCTCGTACTCCTCCTCGTCCGCCGCCCGCTGGTACTCGGTCGGATCGTAGGCAACGGCGGGCTCGGGATCGGACTCGTCACTCTCCATCAAGGCATCAGCCACATCGTTGGCTGTGTACTCATCGTCCTCTGCCTCATCCTCGTCAGCGTCTTCGTCCGCACCGTCGAACTGAGAAGTCTCTTCGGCCTCGTCCCATTCGCTATCGGCAACGCCTTGGGCATCGACCTCATCGACCTCCGGCTCAGGCTGGGGTGCGGCCCGGCCACCCAGACGCTGCAACTTGGACAGAATATCCTTCGACATAAACACCTACCTTTCAGTGTGGGTAAACAACGGTCTGCTCGATCTTGGTAAGCCGGTCGAGTAAACGGCTTGTCAACTCCAGTCTCGCGGGCCATTCATCGCCGCAAGTTTCCATCTGTTGACACATGTCAACTACTTCAGTCACTGCATCAAAGATGATCCCGAACTCTCGGGCGTCAACCTCAATCGTGATCGGCTTGCTCATGCAACAACTCCTTTGCCGTCACGGGTAGTGAGCCACAACTTGACAGTGATCCAACTCGGTATGCGATGCCACAACTCGCCCTCGCTCAAGCACACTCCGTTCTGATCGTAGAGTTCGTAGTAGTCCACGTTCCTCTGGTCCATGTCCTGCGGCGTGGCATAGCAGGCATAGATTCGGACAACACCCTGACCCTGTCGGTAGTGGTACTCGGCAACTAGTTCGCAGCAGTCAGTCATCGACCACCTCGCTGTCGGGTGCAAACGCACTGCCCTCGGCAACAGACTCCGATGACTCGGTCGTGCTGTGCTGCTTGCAGGCACGGGGGTGAGCCATGATGAAGCCCGCGTTGCAGTCGATGTGGATGTAGATGCGGTCATCGCCCGAGTCCGACTCATCATCGAAAGCGTAGGCGGCATGGCACAGCATGTTGTCGTACCGCTCGGGCATATCGGTGATGTCAAACTCAATCGAGTTGTTGCGAATGAGAGTGTTGATAAGGGAAGTGATCTGCTCCTTGTTGAGAGTGATGTGGCGATTGCCGTGGTGCAGGGTGACCTGCAACTTAGAGGTGAAGTTCATTACACATCTCCTATGTGTTGTGTGGGGTAACGGCGGCAGCGTTGCCGACCGATGCACCCCTCCACCCTGCCAAACGAAAAATCGCCGCTGACTTTTTCGCAAGGCTGCGGTTTCGCTCGGCAAATCCGCAGGTTTCGACGCCGCCAATCCCCGCGACCGGGGGGTCCCGCTTGCTGCGGCAGTCGCCCCCATACGCCCCCCTACTCATCGGGTGTCTTGGCAATCGTGATGCCGGTCACTGACCGGGCATCGTCGCACCTCAACTGCCGACTGGCAGGGTGGAGGGGTGCATACCGGCAACGAGCCGGGCCATAGGTTTGGGAGGGTACACGATGCCCAGCGATACGGACGATTGCTCTGACGAGGACATGCCCACCTTCATCGCCTACTGCTTGGCGGTGCGGCACTACATCTTCCTTGAGTGGCCTTTCATCCACACGATGATGGCATCTCCACCTCCCGAGGTGACAGAGAACGCTGTCTCTTCTGTGCTGAACGAAGCACTCACCCGGATCACTTGGTCTGGGTTTCTCTCTGACATCCCGTTCCCGCAAGTCGCAGGAGATGTCGCCAAGACCTATGGCGACCACCTGCGGCACCTTGGTTTCACGTTCTGCGACTAACCCCCTTTCCCACTAGGAGAATCACATGAGCAAGAAGATTGACTACGACGACAACGGTTTCGACTGCAATGGTATCCATCGGGACACCGAGACCAAGTACGATCCCGAGGGCTACGACATGGAGGGATACGACATCGACGGCTACGATGCCGAAGGGTTTGACTCCTCTGGTTACGACCGTGATGGCTATGACGCCAGCGGTTATGACTGCGAGGGGTATGACAGTGATGGGTACAGCGAGGATGGCTTCGACCGCGACGGTATCCACATGGACACCGGTACCTGTTACAACGAGGACGGGTACGATTGCAATGGCAACATGAGGGAGAGTGACTTCGATGAGGAACTCGAACCCTATGGCACCGATGTCATCACCCGTTGTGGCTGGGCGTTTCCCCGTGACTGGACCAAACTGTGGCTGGCCGGTCATGAGATCGAGATGTATTCCAACGACGTGTGCATTGACGATGTCAATGAGGTGCGGCACCAGTTGGACCGGGCCTATCGGGCCACCACTGGCAGGCACCACCGCTGCTGCGTAGCCAAGCACGACGGGTCTCTGGGTGAGGGTGGCTTCGAGATTGCCACCGTGCCTCTCACTCCCGAGCAGACCTACGGAATGTTCAAGTCATTCGACGTTGTGGGTCAAGGTCTCAACGTCAGTGCATGGGACCACGGCGAGGAGGTTGGGCATCACATTCATGTGAAC
>CAZFVH010000011.1:0-57390 GCA_964522465.1 uncultured Rubrivivax sp.
AGTTCAAGCTCGGCCTGATGTACGAGCAGCACGGCCGCACGGCCGAGGTGGCCGCACCTGCCGGCGAGCCGCCCCGGCTCAATCCCCGCGGGCTGGCCCTGACGACATCGCTGTCTTTCTGAGGCGAAACCGGCAAGTGTCCGGCCATCCGCTCAGGCAAGGAGGTGTAGCGCGGCTGCATCGTCTGAGCGTCTGGTCCGGATGTCGGCGTCGCCCGTCCTCTAACGAGGCCGAGCGGCGCCGATTCGTTTCATCGATGCAAGGGTGACAGCGCAGCTCGGCTGCGAAGTTCCTGGACTTTCTCCACTCATTCCCTGACGGAAGCAACTGAAAGGCTCCTTCACATGGTCTCGATTCGATTTGGCATCTCTCCTTTGGCCAAGGCGGCCCTGCAAGCCTTGGGCGCGGGCCTGCTGGCCCTGGGCGCCCAGTCAGCCCTTGCGCAAGGAATGGCCTTTTCGCAGGCCATGGCGCAGTTGCTCGAGACGGCCCCGCGCACGCTGGCGGCCCAGTCCGACCTCAGTGCCGCGGAGGAGCGCGTGCGTGAGGTGTCCCGTCGGGCGTGGGCGCCCCAGTTGGAGCTGTCCGCCTCCGGCGGATATCAGCGCTATGAGAAACCCAATGCCGAGCGTCACGAGGTCGTCGATGCCTTGACCTACACGGCTCGCGTGACGCAGCTCGTCAGCGATTTCGGGCGCAGCGCGAACAGCATCGAAGAGAACCAGCGCGTGCGGGACCAGTCCGCCAGCGGACTGGAGGCGATGAAGCAGGGCGTGGCCCTGGATGCCATCCTGGCCTACCTGTCGGTGCAGCGGGCAGAGAAGGTGCTGGACTTCGCGGTGCGGTCAGAGCGCAACATCATCGAGCAAGCCAAGATCGAGGACGCACTGGTCGTTGCCGGGCGGGGCTATGTCTCCAACGTGCTCCAGGCCAAGGCGCAGCTGGCGGGGTCGCAGGCGCGTCGCGTTCGGGCCGAAGGGGCCCAGAGCGTGGCGCAGTACCGGATCCGTGCCGTGTTCGGCGACCTGGCACCCACGCTGACGTTCGGCGAACGGATCCCGATGCCCGGCGGGCTGCCAACGACCCTGGATGCGGCGCTGGCGGAGGCCGACGAGGCGAGCCTGCAGGTGCGCATCGGCCGTTTCCGCTCGCAGGCGCTGGAGTCCCGGGCCGAGTCCATCCGCGCGCGCGAGTACAACCCGCGGCTGCAGCTTCTGCTCGAGTCGCGCCGCGCCAAGGCGCTGGACGGGGTGAAGGGCACGGTCGAGGATGACCGGGTGCAGTTGCAGGTCAACATGCCCTTCAACCTGGGCCTGGCGGGCAGTGCGGCCGTGAAGACCGCGCAGCAGGAGATCGCCGCCAGCGTCGCGCGCGAGAACGAGACCCGTGCGCTGGTACGCGAACAGGTGTCCATCGCCTGGCGCAACCTGAAGACGGCGCAGGACAACCGCTTCAACCTGGGCAACCAGGTGCAGCTGGCGCAGGAGTTCCTGAACATCGCGCGCGAGGAGCGCAAGGTCGGCAAGCGGACCCTGCTCGACGTGCTCTCGGCCGAGACCAACCTGCTGAATGCCCAGAGCGATCTGGCATCGACCGAGTTCGATGTGCTGTCGGCGGCCTACACCTTGCTACAGGCCGTGGGCCGGCTCGATTCGAAGGCGGTCGTGGCCTCGCTCGCGCAACCCGCGCGTTGATCGGTGCAGACGCAGGCCGGTGATCCGCGCCTGCTTCGGAATGTGAATTTGATGGATGAACGGGCACTGGCGGTGCCCGATCTTGGAGTGCCCCGTGTCTGACAACGCTTCCTCGACCGACCTCGCCCCCAACGATGCCCCGGTGCTCCTGGCCCAGGCGGACACGGCTGCCCAGAGCGTGCCCATCGGCACTGCACAGGCAGCCGATTCGGCGAAGCTCGCCCAGGATGCGTTCAACGAGGCGTTGACCTCCGGCAAGTCGGCACAGGATGCGGTCGCCGATGCGGTGGCCCAGGTTCGGCAGGAAGCCTTGTCAAGGGGGCTGTCGCCGCAGCAGGCGGACGCCCTGGCGCTGCAGGCGCGCGAGGAACTTGGCGCTCGGCTGTCGACCCTGCCAGGGGTGCAGCCCCCGGGCCCGGTCTCGCCTGCGCAGGTGGATGTGCAGCCGGGCTCCGCACCTTCCGGCGCTGCCGAGCCGCCTGCGCAAGCGCCGGCGTCGGCGTCGTCGTCTTCGGCGTCGCCAGCGGATCCATCGCCCCAGACCCCTGCCGGTGCGGCGCGTGCAGAGCAGGCCGAGACGGTCGTCGCACCCGCGCAACAACCCGCGCAACAGTTCGGGACGCCGCCCGCCGACGCGGCCGGTGCGAACCTGGCGTCGACGACACAAGGGCCGTCCATCGTGGACGCTGGCGGCGGTGTGGGCTCCTCGACGCTCGGATCCTTCAGCCGCGCGGTCGGCTCGCAAGTCGGGACGGACGCAGGGGGCTCGGTCAACGTCACAGGCTTGGTTGCGCCCTACCTCGAGCAAAAGGTGGCGCCGGGCGGCGGTCTGGTCAGTGCCATGGCCGCGCGCTTCGATCTGAACGGCAGCTCTGCGAGCGGGGCGTCGCCCAGCACGGTCCAGGCGGCCGTCAACCAGATCGCGACGATCTCTGCCACCGCCAACCAGGTCGGTGGAGGTAGTGTGGGCCTGCCCGTTACCGAGACCCGGCCGGCGCTGGAAAACGCGTTGCCCGTCCAGCCGCAGCCCACGCCGATCCGCATCCCGCCCTTTCTCAACATCGAAGCGCTGGTCGCCGACGTGCCCGAGGGCCAAGACGGCAACGGCCTGCCCGGCTTCATCGAGCTTCGCTACAAGGTCACGCGTACCGGAGACCTGTCCGAGGTCGACCGCGTCAAGTGGGAGGCCACCGGCCTGAACGAGGCCGATCTCATCGGTGGTGCCGTTGCGGGCGGGGAACTCGTCTTCCAGCCCCTGGTCGATTTCATCGAGATCGTGGTGCGCATCGCCTCGAACCGGGAGGTGGAAGCCGATCGCCCGATCGGCCTGCGGATCTTCGATGCCGTCAATGCCCGACTGGGCACGGACACCGAAGCCACGACCGTCGTGACCAACGACGATTCACGCTACGACATTTCACGCGGCTCCGCGCAGGAGGCCGCCGTGCTGGAAGGCACGGACTTGGGGGGCCAGACGGCGGTCGTGTTCACGGTCACGCGTACCGAACAAGACGACGGCGCGGGTGACGCGACGCGTACTGTGGCATACGCGGCCAGTGGCCTGACGGCCGACGACTTCGTCGCGGGCGCTGTGCCCTCGGGCGTGCTGACCTTCGCGCCGGGCGTCTACAGCCAGAACGTGACCTTGCTGGTCAAGCACGACGCCCTCATCGAAGCCGATGAGACCTTGACGGTCACGCTGTCGCAACCGAGCAACGGCGCGCCCGTGAACGGCGCGACCGTGGGCACGGGCTCTGCCAGCGTGGTGATCGAGAGCGACGATACGCAATTCGCTATTGCGCTCGGTGCCTCACAGGCGGCGTTGGTGCTGGAAGGGACCGACTTCAACAGCCAGACGCCCATCGTCTTCACTGTCACCCGCACGGAAGACCCCAACGGCACCGTCGACACCCCGCGCACCGTCCGGTACACCGCCAGCGGCCTGAGCGCCGACGACTTTGTCGGCGGTGCCATTCCGTCGGACGTGCTCACCTTCGCGCCCGGTGTCCTTAGCCAATCGGTCACCTTGTTTGTCAGGCACGATGCCGTGATCGAGGGCGACGAGACCCTCACCGTCTCCCTGTCCGAAGAGAGCAACGGCGCCACCGTGGGCACGCGCTCGGCCAGTGTCGTCGTCGCCAACGACGACGTCCGCTTCGACATCTCGCTCGGCACCTCGTCGAACCCGAATTCGACCTTTGCCTGGGCGACCTACCCCGGCGGCGTCAACACCGCGACGAACGCGACGCGCGGCGTCATCGGCGACGTCGGGTTCACCTACACGCTGGCCAAGCTCGATTCGACTCCCCTGAACCTGGCCACCACATCCAGCCTCTACAACGCACAGACTTTCCCCTCGGCTTACCAGGTGCCGAGCGCCGGCCCGACGATCCGCAACGACATCGCGTCGATCAACCTGCTGGAGTTCGACGATACGCTCAGCAACCCGGTGTTCGCCTTCTCGTCGATCGGCAACGGCAGCACACCGGTGTCGATCGTCTTCCAGTCGCCGGTTGAAGTGCTCTGGTCGACCGCGGTGCAGATCAACCAGGGGAATGCCGCCGCGGCGACCCGGGTCACCGGCACCGAAGGCTTCATGGTCGTGCGGGTGAACGGTTCGGTCGATACCTTCCGCTTCGACTACCTGTCCGACGAGACCTACGTCAACCTGGCCTTCGGTGCCGAGCAGAGCGGCACCCAGGCGGCCACGGTGCTGGAAGGTACCAAGGCCAGCGGCTTCACGCCGGTGGTGTTCGACATCACCAAGACTGGCGTGGTGGCAAGCGACCGCACTGTTGCGGTGACGCCGATCGGCCTGAGTGTCGAAGACTACCAAGGCAATCAGATCCCGAACTTCACGCTGACCTTCGGCGCCAACGAGACGCTCAAGCGGGTGACGTTGCAAGTCCGTCCCGACGACGGGGTCGAGCCCGACGAAGCTTTGGTGGCCACACTGGGCGCGGCGAGCAACGGCGCGACCCTCGGGGCTGACACCTCCACGGTCCTGATCAAGAACGATGACGTGAGCTGGGCTGTGACGCGCCAGAGCGCCACCGTCATCGAGGGTACGAGCCCGGGTGGGGCGACCCCGGTGGTGTTCACGGTCACGAAGACCGGCGACGTGGGCAGCGCGCGCACCATCGACTACGCGGTGAGCGGCCTGTCGGCGCACGACTTCGCCAACGGCGTGGTCCCGTCCGGGCAGCTGACCTTCGCCGCCAATGAAACCAGCCGTACAGTCACGCTGCTGGTGGCGCAGGACGCCACCAGCGGTGAGGGTGACGAGAACTTGGTGTTCACCTTGTCGGCCCCGAACCGCGGGGCGACGATTTCGACCGCGACCGCCAGCACACTGGTCTACAACGACGACCTGAGCGTCTCGGTCACGGCCGTGCAGTCCACGGTGGTAGAGACCGATGTCGGTCAGGACACGCTGCTGGTGTTCCGGGTGGCGCGCACCGAGGGGCTGGACGCGCGCGCGGTGGACTGGGCGCTGGATCTGCAGAACCTGCCGGCCGGTGAGCTGGCCGTGCCCGTGGCGCCCACCGGCACGGTGCAGTTCGCCCCCGGCCAGACCGAGGCCTTCATCACCGTGCGGGTGAAAGGCAACAGCACGGTGGAAGCGGCGTCGCCCCAGGCCACGCTCACCCTGTCGAATCCGACCAACGGGATGCAGCTCGGCCAGAGCACGCAGACCATCACGGTGCGTGACAACGACGCCTACTTCGCCATCCAGGCAGACCAGGTCTCTGTGACCGAGGGCTACGCGGGCGAGACCACGCCGCAACAGCTGGTGTTCACGGTGTCGCGCGAGAGCGGCGTGGCCGCCACCGACACGGTGCAGTGGCGGGTGTCCCCGTCCAGCCAGACGAACGTCGTGGACTTCGCGTCCGGCCAGGACGCGCTGTCCAACGCCGGGCTGCCCAGCGGCACGGTGACCTTCACGGGCAGCCAGACCAGCACCCAGGTCACGCTGACGCTGGCCGGCGACGACTGGTTCGGCGCCGACGAGCAGGTGCAGGTGCTGTTGTCCAACCCGACCCGCGGCACCATCACCCAGGACCGTGCGAGCAGCACCATCCTCAACGACGACGCGCCGTACGCGGTGGCGGTGGTCGGCTCGGCGAGTCAGCTCGAGGGCAGCACGCCCGGGTCGGCCGCCCGCTTCGTGTTCGAGATCAGCCGCCCGGCGAACAGCGCGCTGAGCGCGCGCGAATTGCTGTGGTCGGTGCAGTCCCCCGGTGCGCTGGACCCTTCGGTGTCGGCCAATGACTTCGCCCCTGCATCGGTCCAGTTGCCTTCCGGCACGGTCTCCTTCACCGCCGGGCAGACGGCGGCGCAGGTGACGGTGCAGATCGCCGGCGACAGCCGGGTCGAGGGACGAGAAGCTTTTGTCCTGGCGATCGCGGACGCGGCGGAGACGCGCGACACGACCATCGCGGTTCCGCTGTCGGCACCGGTGCAGGTACTGGACGACGACGCGGCTTACCGGATCGACCCGGTGAGCGCGGTCTTCCTCGAAGGCTCGGGCGTGGGCTCGACGCAGCCTTTCGTGTTCGAGGTGCAGCGTGAGGGTTATGTCGGCAACGCGGCGACCATCGCCTGGAATGTCCAGCCGACGTCTTCCGGGGCCACCGTCGATGCAGCGGACTTCGGCGGGCAGTTGCCCACCGGGCAGGTGAGCTTCACCGCCGGGCAGACGGCAGCCCTGCTGACCGTGTTCGTCACGGGCGATGCCAACTACGAGGCGAACGAAGCCTTCCAGGTGGCGATCGGCGCGGCCGACGAAGCCGGCATGAGCTTCACCCAGCGCACGGCGCAGGGGATGATCTTCAACGACGAGATCGGTTTGAAAGCGGTGGCCTTCGACGCCGCCAAGACCGAAGGCGACCCGACCGGTTCCGGCGCGGGCCTCGTTTTCGCCGTGCAGCGCTTGGGGATCGTCCAGTCGCCCTCCACCGTGGAGTGGCGCGTCCTCAGCGGCGCGTCGGGTCCGGACGAGGCCGACTTTGCCGCCGGCCAGAACTCGCTGTCCAACACCACCCTGCCCTCGGGCACCATCAGTTTCACCGCGGGCGAAGACACACGCCTGATCACGCTGCAGGTCGCGCCCGACGTGGCGCTCGAGGGCGATGAATCCTTCACCTTCGAGCTCTCCAACGCGAGTGTCGGTTCGCAGATCGTCGAAGCCGCAGCCACCGGCACCATCGTCAACGACGACGCGCAGATCGAACTCGACCCGGTCAACACGCCCGCGAGCGTGGACGAGGGCAACGGGGGCAGCCAGCCGCTGGTGCTGAAGTTCCTGCGCGCCGGCAGCACGCTGGGTACCGACACGGTGGAGTGGGCGCTTGCCGGGGTGAGCACCGTCCCGAACACCGCTGCAGCCACCTTCCCGGACGACATCAGCAGCCCGACCTCGGGCACGCTCACCTTCGCCAACGGCAGCGCCACGGCCTTCCTCACGATCACCATGGTGGCCGACAGCGCGGTGGAGCCCGACAAGGCCTTCGCGATCACCCTTGGCGCGACCAGCACCGGTGCCGCCCTGAAGCCGGGCGGCCTGGTGGCCCAGACCATAACGATCGTCAACGACGACAGCACGGTTAGTTTGCAAGCGGTGGCGGGGTCCGATACGGCCACCGAAGGTGCGCCGGGCCAGGGCGGGCAACTCGTCTATGAGGTTACCCGCACCGGTGCGCTGCGCGAAGGCACGGCGAGCTACACCGTCACCGCCGGTACGGCCCCGGCGGTCAACGGCACCGATTTCGCAAGCGGTAGCCTGCCCACCGGCACGGTGAGCTTCAGTGCCGGACAGACCGCTCAGCGGTTCACGTTGCAGGTCGAGGGTGACTACTCGAACGAGGGCGACGAGCGCCTGAACGTGGCCCTGACCAGCCTGAGCCCCGGCCAGTCCCTCGGGTCGACGACCAGCCAGACCGGCACGATCGTCAATGACGACACCGGCCTGGAGCTGGCGGCGGTTTCGGCCAGTGTGGTCGAGGGCTCGGGCGGCAGCCCGTCGCAGCATGTGTTCAGCATCACCCGCAGCGGCATCATCACCGGCACGACCGTGGTGGACTATGCCGTCAGCGGCCTGGGCAACGCAGGCTACGCTGCGGACGGCAGCGACTTCGTCGGCGGCCTGCCCGCCGGCACCTTGACCTTCAGCGCGAACGAGACGCTGCTCCAACTCACCTTCCAGGTCAACGCAGACACCGCCGTCGAGAACGACGAGGGCTACCGCCTGACGCTGTCCAACCCTGCCGGTGAAAACACTGATCTGCAGGTGGCCTCGGCGGACGGCACGATCGTGTCGGACGATGCCGGGCTGGCCATCGGGGCCGTTGTCGGGTCCATCGTCGAGGGTGGGGCGGGAACGAGCCAGCCTGTACGTTTCGAGGTCGTGCGCACCGGCGACCTGTCCAAGGTCAGCACGGTGGACTGGGCACTGGCCCTGACCGGGGGGCTCACAGCCGACGATCTGGCGCCAGGCACCGCCACCTCCGGAACACTGACCTTCACGGTCGGCGCGACACTGGCCCAGATCAACCTGCCTGTCAAGGGTGACACCGTCCTCGAGTCCGACGAATCGATGTCGGTGACGCTGTCCAACCCCAGCCTCAACGGCAGCTTCATCCTGGCCGGGCAAGGCTCGGCCAGCACGCTGATCCAGGACGACGACGACCGTATCGCCCTGGTTGGCATGTCGCTCACCGGCCAGGAAGGTGCTTCGGGCACGACCACGCCCTTCGTTTTCCGCATCGAGCGCGACCCGACGGGTGAACTGCGGGCCGGGACGGTGGTCGAGTGGACCTTGAGCTCGAGCATGCTCAAGCCCAACGATTTCGAACTCGTGGCCGGGCAGAGCCAGGACGGCCTGGGCAGCAACGGTGGATTGCCCAGCGGCGCGGTGACGTTCTCGCAGGGCGAGACCGCGGTGACCCTGACCGTGCAGGTCAAGGGTGACGGGGCCGTCGAGCGAGACGAAGCCTTCACCATCGACATCAGCAGCCCCACGGCCAACACCGGATTCGGGTCGACCACGTTGAACGGCCAGGTCACCAATGACGATTTCGGCTTCTCCGTCGAGGCGGTCGACACCTCCTTGCCGGAGGGTCAGGTCGTGCAAGGGGGCGCGGCCACAGGCTCTGGCACGGATCTGGTGTTCGCGATCACGCGTGCCGGCGCCACCACGTCGGTGGCCACGGTGACCTACAGCCTGTCGGGCGCGGCCGGTCTTTCGGCGGCAGACCTGGTCGGCGGCCTCGGCACACCGACCACGCTGACTTTCGCGAGTGGCGAACTGGTCAAGTTCGTGACGGTGGCCGCACAGGGCGACACGACCGTCGAGGCCGATGAGAAGCTCGTGATGACGTTGTCGAATGCGCGCGACGTCACCCAGGGCAACAGCGTGGTCAATATCGTCGACGCCACGGCCACCATCACGGTGCTGAACGACGATCAGCGCTTCGATGCCCGCGTCAGCGGCGCGGGGACGTCGGCCGCGGTGCCCGAGGGCGGTGCCGGCTCGACGACGCCGCTGGTCTTCGAGGTGCAGCGCTCAGGTGCGGTGGACGCAGCCGCAGGCGTGCAGTACGCCGTCTCCGGCGGTGCGGGCGTCACCGCTGACGACTATCAGGATGGCCTGCCCAGCGGAACGTTGAGCTTCAGCGCCGGCCAGACGGCAGCCACCGTCACCGTCCTTGTCAATGGTGACCGGCTGGGTGAGGCCGACGAGTCTTACACATTGGCGTTGTCCGCTCCGACCGACGGTTCGATCGGGGACGCCAACGCGACCGTGACGGTCTCCAACGACGATACCAACTACCGCCTTGTGCAGCCCGCCGATGTGACCGAAGGCACGGGTGCAGGGACGACCCATGTTGTCTTCACCATCGAGCGTGTGGGTGCACTGGGCACGGCCGGCAGCGTGCAGTGGGGCGTGAGCGCTCGCGGCAGTGATGACCTCACCGCGGGTGACTTCGCCGCTGGCGGATCTGGCCTGCCGTCGGGCACGGCCTCGTTCCCCGCTGGTCTTGGCGCGGTCAACGTCACGCTGGCCATCAACCGTGACAACAGCCTGGAGTCCGACGAGGGCCTGGTGGTCACGCTCTCGAACCCCAACCAGGGGACGCTGGAGCCTGGCACCCTGACCAGCGCGACGGCGGTGATCCTCAGCGATGACGACCAGTTTTCGATCGCTCGGGCGGCCGGTCAGCAAGCGGAGATCTTCGAAGGCAACGATCCGGGTAACAAGGATGTGGTGTTCACCGTGACGCGCAGTGGCGCGCTGCGCGGGGACCGCATCGTGTCCTACACCGTCTCCGGCACCGGCATCAACGCTGCAGACTTCGACGGCTCGCCCCTGACGTCGGCACTGACGTTCACCAACGGCGAATCGTCGAGGAACATCACGCTCGCGCTCAAGGGCGATTCGGTTCTTGAAGACCAGGAAACGCTGGTCGTGGCCCTGAGCAATCCCACCGGGGGCGCCACGCTCGACACCGGCGCGGCCCAGGCGCAGGTGATCGTCAACAACGACGATGCCCGCATTTCGATCACCGCCACGAACCCCAGCGTGGCCGAAGGCAACACGGTCAACGGCGTGGCCCAGCCCAGAACAGTCGAGTTCACGATCGTTCGTGATGGCTACATCTACCAGAACTCCAGCTTTTCCTACGCGGTCAGCGGCGTCACCGCGGACGACTTCCATTCCGGTTCGCTACCCTCCGGCACCCTGGCGTTCACGAACGGCCAGACCACGCTGAGGATGCTCACGCTGACGCTGCGGGCTGACAGCGTCAAGGAGCCGGACGACATCATGCTCGTCAGCCTGACGTCGCAGAGCGCGGGCACGGAGATCTCCCCGACCGCCGGGGTCGCCACGCAGACCATCCTGAACGACGACGCCGAACTCAACATCACGGGCGGCACGGCATCTGCGCTCGAAGGCGATGGCGGCCACGGGACGTCCGTGCCCTTCGTCTACACCGTGACCCGTACTGGCGCCACGACCGGTACGAGCACCGTCAACTGGTCCGTTTCCTCCACGAACAACCAGCTCACCGGTTTCGACTTCACCAATGGTTCGGCGCATTACACGAACGCGTCCAGCCAGATCGTCAGGCCCAACGGTTCGCTTAACTTCACGGCAGGTCAGACCAGCGCGACCTTCACGTTCTATGCCTTTGGGGACACGGGGCGGGGTTCAGTGGAGGGCAATGAGGACTTCATCGTTTCGCTGAGCAACACCAGCGACGGCAGCAGCATCGGGCAGAACGGCAGCTACACGAGCACGATCGCCGATGACGACACTGTGGTGACCGTCACCCCAGCGATCGCGCGAGTGGCAGAGGCCACCAGTGCCTCGGACACCGAATACGTTTACACCGCCACGCGCACAGGCAATCTGGCTCGCGTCACCACGATGTCCTACACGGTGGTCGGCGTCGACACGTGGGATCCCCATCCCATCTATGAGTATGGGGCCAACGCTGCTGATTTCGTCAACAGTGTCTTCCCCAGCGGCAGCCTGACCTTCGCCTCCGGTGTAACCGCCTCCCAGACCTTCACCATCCGAGTCAACGGTGACGACGAGGTGGAGGCAGACCAATGGTTCAGGGTGGTGTTGACCGGGGTTTCCGGCATCGATCAGATCGATGGCAACGGCTCGTACAACATCGGTGACAACACCAGTGTGCTCGGCGAAATCGGACGCGACGAAGCGCGGTTCTCGATCGTTAACACCCCGACGACGGGTCAGCAGCCCTACGAGGGCGACTCCACCATCGACGGCGGGGCCACGGCCACCAACATGGCGCGGGCCGACAACCAACTGGCGCATGTCTTCCAAGTGGACCGTTCGCTGAGTCTGATCGGCAACGCCTGGGTGGACTGGGTTGTCGGCACCAGCGTTGGCAACTACGACGTGGTCGAGGCGGACGACTTCGTTGGCAATTCCTTCCCGACCGGGCGCCTGTCCTTCACCGACGGCCAGTCGGTCGGCTACGTCACCATCTGGACGCAGGCCGACGACACGGGCGAGCTCGACGAGGCCTTCCGGATCTACATCACGCAGGTTTCCGCAGGCAGCGATTTCGAGCCGAGAGACGGGTCGGGGTACACAGACAACCACGTCGTTCTGCGCAATGACGACACCCGTTTCGACATCGGCGTCAGCAACCCGGTCGTCGAGGGCAACACCTTCGTCCTGACCGTCACACGCGCTGGCGACCAGCGCGGGTCGGACATCGCGCAGTGGGCGGTGACCTTCCCGGGCGCCGAGGCGACGAACGAATCGAGCAGCACGGTCGGCACGTGGTACGACCTGGACCCGGCGGACGTCGGCGCCAACGCGGCCGCCATCCAGGCCGCGGTCACAGCCGAGGGCATGAATGTCATCTATGACTCGGTCAACAAGCGCTTGACCGGCGAGGTGCTGTTCCTGAACGGCGAGACCTCGAAGACGATCACGATCTCGACCATCGACGACAGTCTGACCGAGACCTGGCGCGAGGAACTGCCCTCAAGCATCTACACCGCCACGACCCGCAACGTGACGGGGTCGCTGGTCAAGTTGTCCGGCACGTTCGCCGCTGGCGAGAAAGTCGGCGTCACGGTCGACGGCACGCTGGTGGAATACCAGGTGCAGGCGAGCGACGTCACCAGCGGCGGCAACACCAGCACCGCCTACAGCAACATCCTTGCGGGTCTGTCCACCGCGGTCAACAACACGGTCGGCTCCGTCGCCACCGCGCGCCAGTACCTGCTCTCCACCGGGCCGGGCCTGCTGGTCGAGGACGACACGCCGTTCGCGACGGCCTCCTTCACCGTGGTCGGTTCCGACACGGCTGCGGACGGCTCGCTGGAGGTCGTGGCCGAAGTGCAGGCCGATCGCGAAGTGGTCAGCCCCGGCTACACGGGTATCCAGTGGGTGCTCGACAACGAGAACGATCTGGTGACGGTGAGCACGACGGCGACTTCGCTGTACGAATCCACACCCTCTAGCACACAGCCCGGCGTTCAGAGGGTGGTCGTCACGCTGACTCGCACGGACAACGCCGCCACCGGCACCCTGAACTACCCGACCACGGTGTCCTGGCGCATCGATGGCGCTGGTGCGGCGGATGACTTCAGCGCCGTCGCTGGAACGTCAAGCGCGACGACCTACTGGAACGGCTACTACCAGCCCAACACCATCTACGGTGTCACCTCCTTCACGGCCGGGCAGTTGACCCAGCTGGTGACATTGACCGTGACCCAGGACGCCTGGGTCGAAGACGACGAGTCCTTCGCCTTCAACCTGGTCGATGCCCGCACGGCCTACGACTTGATCATCCAGGAGCGTGGGCCATCTGGTCATTCCCGCGATGCCTACGCCTGGGGCACCAGCAACGGGAACGCACGGCGCGACGACTACGGGCCAGCGAATGTCGACACGACAGCGGCGAACTCCAAGGCTACGTTCACCGTTCAGGGCGATGACGTTCGCGTCTCCTTCAACGGTGACGTCAACGGTTGGTTCAGCCGCTTCGAAGGGGTCACCTCGCCTGTCATCACCCTGACGCGCAGCGGCGTGCTCGACACCGATGTGGTCATCGGCTACACCTACAACCTGTCGGGCCGCAACGCCGAGGTCGCAGATTTCGGCGCCGGTGCGACGGGCTCGCTGACGCTGGCAGCCCAGACGCTCAGTTACGGGACCGTCAACTACACCTTCACCCTGGCCAATTTCTTCGTTGACGACACGTCCCCCGAGGGCGATGAAGACTTCTGGCTGCGTTTGACCGCCCCACCTGACGTGACTGGAAGCCACGTCAGACTCGGCCAGGCTGCGACCACGCAGCAGGACATCTACAGTCAGATCTACGACGACGACACGAGTTACGCGTGGACGTGGACCTTGCCGGACGCAGACGGCTCGGACAACGAAGGCAATGCCGGCGCCAGCCAGTACACCACTTATTCCGCTACGCTGACCCGCACCGCGGGCTACATGGGGCCGGCCACGGTGAACTGGAGCCTTGCACCTGGCTATACCGTCTCCGCCAACGACTTCTTCAACGACACCCTGCCGTCCGGTTCGTTGGCCTTCGGCTGGAACCAGACGGCTGCCACGGTGACCTTCCGGGCCAGGCAGGACCTGGTGGTCGAGTCGGACGAAAGCTTCGCCTTGATCCTGACGGGCGGCACCCTCACCGGTTACAGCCCGAACGTCACCAAGGTCTACGGTAACGAGACCAAGAGCACCACGGCGACGCTCGTCAACGATGACACCGGGCTCACGATCTCGAGCGCGTCCGGCACTGAAGTCGACGCCGGTTCGACGACGCCGTTGGTGTTCACCATCGCGAGAACGGGTTACATCAACGAGACGGCCACGGTCGGGTGGCAAGCCACCACACCGGGGGGCGCCGGCTACGCGGGCATCTCTGATTTCGTCGCGGCATCGGGCACGGTGAATTTCGCGGTCAACCAGGTCAGCGCCACGGTGACGGTGCTGGCGCAAGGCGACAACGACGCGGAAGACGACGAGAAGTTCCTGATCCAGATCGTCAGCGCCACCAACGTCGAGGACACCTCGTACCTGAGCAATCCAGGCACCGGGACGATCCGTAACGACGACGCGGCCTTCTCGATTGCTGCCGACCAGGCCCAGGGGGCGCTCGAGTCGGCCCCGCACACCTTCTCGGTCACGCGCACGCACTCGACGGTGCAGAACCAGGTGATCGGCTGGCAGGTGGTGGCGACGACTGGTGGCGATGACGCCAGTGCGTCGGATTTCACAGGCGGACTGGTTTCAGGCAACGTCACCTTCACGGCAGGCATGCTCTCGGCCACCATCACCGTGCCCGTGAGCAATGACGCCACCTTCGAGTTCGACGAAACCTACCAGGTGAACCTGTCCCTCGGGACGGGGACGACCAACGACACGCTCACCGTTGCATCGGCCCAGGGCAAGATCCTGAACGATGACACCGCGTTCCGGGTCGAAGCGAACCAGACCAGCAGGCTGGAAGGCGCTGGCGACGTGGTCTTCACGGTCACCCGCGTGGGCGACCTGACGGGTGTGTCCACCGTGCAATTGGCGATCACTGGGGGTTCGGGCTTCAACGCCAGCGACTACGGCGGAACCCTGACCGCCAACCAGACGCTGAATTTCGCGGCAGGGGACTCGGTGCAGTTGTTCACCGTGGCCATCAACGACGACAACACACTCGAGGGCGATGAAACGCTCGCAGCCACCCTGTCCAGCCCGACCGGTGCTGGCTTGGTGACCAACCAGGGTGCTGTCACCGTCACCTTGGCCAACGATGACGCGACGTTCGCCTTGAGTCACGTGTCTGGGGCCGTGGACGCCGATGAAGGCTCGGGCGCCGCCCGCGATCTGGTCTATCGGGTGACCCGGGCAGGTTATACCGACAGCGCGGGTACCGTGGCCTACACGGTCGCCCCTTCGAACGCCAACGACGGCGCGGCGAGCGACTTCTCGACGCCTTTGACCGGCAATTTGCTGTTCACCGCTGGCCAGACCGAACGTGAGTTCACGATCACCGTCGCCGGCGACTTGGCCGTCGAGGTTGACGAGAGTTTCACTGTCGGCCTGTCGACCGCGTCTCAGGGGTTCGCGGTGCTGCCGTCAACCCAGACCTTCACCTTGCGCAACGACGACACACGGTTCGACCTGCAGGCCGTGGGGCCGACCACGGTTGTCGAGACAGATCCTGGCCAGCCCGATGTGGCGATGGTCTTCGAGATCGCACGCTCGGGCAGGGTGACGGGGCAGGAGGTGGTGCTGTGGTCGGTCGACGGAAGGAATCCCGACCCGACGTCCGCTGCCGACTTCGCGGCGGTCAGTGGCGCCGTCACCTTTGCAGCCAATGCCGTCACGAGCGAGCGCTTCACGGTCTTCGTCAAGGGTGACCTGGAAGGCGAGGCCGACGAGACTTTCCGCGTCAGCATCACAGGCACCGGCCTCGAGTTCGGCACCAGCAGCGTCGACGGTCAGATCACCGACGACGAAGCGTCCCTCTCCGTGCGCCGGCATGTCAGTGGTGGATCCGCCGCGCAGGACCCGTACGAAGGCCAGACGGGTGCCGTTCCCGTCGTGTTCGACGTGCTGCGTTCCGGCAACGTGGCCAACTCGGGCAGCCAGGTGTCGTGGCAGGTCGCCGGCGGTGTCGATGCAGCGGATTTCGGAGGAACCCTGCCGTCAGGCCGCGTGACCTTCCTTGCTGGCGAGACTTTGGCAACGGTCACGGTCCTTGTCAGTGGCGACGCAATCGTCGAGCCCGATGAGCTGTTGGTGGTCGAGTTGTCGAATCCATCAGCGGATGCGGACGTGGTGGACGCCCGTTCGACGGCGACCTACACGGTCCTGTCCGACGACACGTCGTGGCGTCTGGAGTCGGTGTCGTCCCCGGCAAGCGAATCCGACACCACGTCGGGGCACGTGTTCCAGGTGGTGCGCACAGGCAGCCTGTACGACACCACGCTTTCGTTCAGCGTGTCGGGGGTGGGTGCCAGCCCAGCAGACGCCGCAGATTTCGTGGGTGGTGCGCTGCCGTCCGGCATCGTGAGCTTCACCTCGGGTCAGACCACGTCGGCGCCGTTCACCATCCAGGTGCTCGGTGACAGTCAACTCGAATCGTCGGAATCGTTCGAGGTGTTGCTCGCGACGCCGTCCAGTGATGGCACACCGCGCACCAACGTCTTCGCCGTCCAGTCCCTCACTGCCACTATCGTCAACGACGACGATGTGCTCGGCATCAGTGCCTTGTCGACGACGGTCACCGAAGCCGACACCGGCACCTCGGTACCGGTGACCTTCACGGTCACCCGCGAGGGCAGCCTGAGCGGCACGTCCACGGTGGGTTGGCGCGTGGTGGACAGCAACATCCAGGGCGAGTCGAACCAGGCGGACTTCGTCACGCCCAGTGGCACCTTGACGTTTGCCGACGGCGAGTCCGCGCTGACGCTCACCCTGCAGGTCAAGGGCGATCTGGACGTCGAGGCTGATGAGAGCTTCACGGTGGAACTGCACACGCCAGGGGCGGGCAGCACGATCACGACGAGTACTGCGTCCGGCACCATTGCCAACAACGACATCGACCTGGCCATTGCAGCCGGTGTCGGTCAGGCCCATGAGGGCGACACCTCGCCGGGGGTGATGACCTTTGTCGTCACGCGCACCGGGCTGACCGCCGGGATGCTCGGCGTCGTCACGACCGTTGACTACGCGATCAGCGGCGTCGGCGGCGTGGCGGCGGACGCGGCGGACTTTGCCGGTGGCATCCTGCCGTCGGGTACGCTCACCTTCAGCGCCGGCGAGACCCAGCAGACCATCACAGTCCAGACCTCGGCCGACGGCGATTTCGAATCGTCCGAGACCTTCCAGGTGTTGCTGTCCAACGTGTCGGGCAACGCCCAGATCGAAACCCCGGCCGTCACCGGCACCATCGTCAACGATGACGACCAGCTCGAGATCGTCCCCTTCGCGGCCACGGCCGCCGAGGGCACGAGCGCGCAGGTTGCCTATACCGACTTCGTCTTCCAGGTGCTGCGCACCGGCTCGAGCATCGGGCAGGCCAGCGCCACCTGGACGGTGAGCCAGGGCCCGGGCCGTGCGCTGACGGTGCCGGACGAGGTGCAGGCCGCCACCGGTACGGTCTCGTTCACCGACGGACAGTCCGAGGCCTTCGTCACCGTCGGCGTGCTGGCCGACGACAAGGGCGAGTACGCCGAGAACTTCCTCGTGACCTTGTCCGGGGCCACGCTGGGTTCCACCATCATCGGCAGCCCGGCCCAGGGCACGGTGAACAACGACGACCCGGTGCTGTCGATCACGGCCGACCAGGTGTCCAAGGCCGAGGGCAACACCGAAGCCCCCGACACCGCCTTCGTGTTCACCGTCACCCGCACCGGTAGCACCGTGGGCAGCAGCAGCGCGAAGTGGGCGGTCTCCGGTCTGGCCCAGGGTTCGACGGTCGACCCGGTGGACTTCGGCGGCTACCTGCCGTCCGGCACGGTGATCTTCACCGGCGGCCAGGTCACCGAGAAGATCACGGTGATGGTGTTGGCCGACGTCGCGGGCGAACTCGACGAGGGCTTCGTCGTCACCCTGTCCGAGCCCACCAATGCCGATCTGCTGGAAGAGCGGGTGGCCACCAGCCTCATCGTCAACGACGACACCATGGTGTCGATCCAGGCGGTTGCGGCCTCGGGGCTCGAGGGCGACGAGGGCACCAACACGCCGGCGAGCTTCGTCCTCACCCGCGAGGGCAACACGGCGGTGGCTTCCAGCATCCAGTGGCGGGTGCAGGGCGTGTCGACCGATCAGGTCGGTCCCGAGGACTTCGTCTCGGGGCAGGACGCGCTGTCCAACGACGGCCTGCCCAGCGGCGTGGTCTCGTTCACGGCCGGCCAGACCAGCGCCACGCTGCTGATCCAGGTCGATGGCGACCCGGACCACGCGACCGACGAGTCCTTCAGGGTGACGCTGTCGCAGCCCTCTCAGGGCGGGGTGCGGGGTGGTCCGGCCACCTTCACCATCGTCAACGACGATGCGCTGGTGAGTCTGGCCACGAACGCGCCCGGGGCGTCGCTGATCGCGTCGGAAGGCGGGACCTTCGTCTTCCCGCTGCTGCGCTCCGGCACCGGTGCGGCGCTGAGCAGCACCGTGGTGGTGGGCTGGACGCTTGCGGGCACAGGGGAGAACGCGGCTTCGGCCGTGGACTTCGCCGGGGGCGTGACGAGCGGTCTGGTGACCTTCGCCGCAGGCGTCACCGACGCCGCCGTCACGATCCAGGCGTTGACCGACACCCTGGTCGAGCGCGACGAGCAGTTCGTCCTGCGACTCGTCCAGGTGCCGTCGGGCAACGCCTCGCTCCACCCGCTGGCCTTCCAGGCCCCGGGCGCGATCACCGACGAGGATGTGGGGGTCTGGGTCACGGCGCTGCGCTCCGAAGTCGTCGAGGGCAGCCAGCTCAACGGACAGACGCCCTTCGTCGTCGAGGTGCACCGCACGGGACGGACCGACCAGACGACCGTGGTGGATCTCGAGGTCAGCGGCGGCACCGGCTCGGCAGCGAGCCCTGACGATTTCGTCTCCACCCTGGTGGGTGTGACCTTCGCCGCGGGCAGCAACGCGTCGCAGCTCGTGACGCTCGGCATCGTGCACGATGCCGAGTCGGAAGCCGACGAGACCTTCGTCGTGGGCATCGCCCAGGGTGCGGGTCACACCGTGATCGGCGCGCCGGTCCACGGCACCATCGTCAGCGATGACGGGACTGCGGGCAACGACGTGCTGTATGGCAGCGCCGGCGATGACCTGCTGCGCGGAGGGGCGGGCAACGATACCCTGTTCGGCAATGGTGGGCAGGACCGCTTCGTCTTCGAGACGCCAGCCCAGGGGGTCGATTCCGTCATGGATTTCGCCGCCGACGACCAGGTGCTGTTCGTCTCCTCCGCGTTCGGCGGCTTGACCCTTCCCGCCGGTGCCACCCGAGATCTCGCCGGCGACCTGGATGCCATCCTCCAGGAACTGTCCGGCGGGTCCGGATCCGGCGGGCCGGCCGACCCTGACTTCCTGCGCATCAATGTCAACGGCGAATTCCAGTTCACCACCGGAGGGGCCGGCGATCTCGACGAGTTGGAGGCGGCCATCACGGGCGGTAGCGCATCGGGTCCGGGTTTCGTCGCGATCACGGACGGCTCTGCAGCGGTTCACCTGTACTACGACGCCGACATGGGTGCCGGCACGGACGGCAGCGGCTTGCAGCCCGTGGCGGTGCTCAACGGCCTGAGCGATGCCCATCTGCTGCAACTGCAGCCGACCAGCTGATGCTCAGGAGCTGAAGCCAGACGATGTTCGGTAACCTAAAGGTCCTGGCCGGCAAGTTCGACTTGCCGGTCAGGGTGATGCGCGAGCTGTTGCTCGCGTCGCTCCTGATCAGCTTCCTCGGGCTGGTGTCGTCCCTGTACAGCATGCAGGTGATGAATCGCTATGTGACGTTCGGGATCGACGCCACGCTGTTCACGCTGACGCTGGGTGCGCTGATCGCATTGCTGCTAGAGCTGATGCTGCGCAAGGCACGCGCCAGCATCGAACTCGTGGCGTGCAACCGGGCGGTCTCGCGGGCGCAGGAGCAGGCCCTCGTGGCGTATGCGGGGGCACGGTTCCAACTGCTCGAGCAGATCCCGATCACGCAGCGCCGGGAGATGCTCGGCGGCCTGCAATCCATTGCCCAAGCCTGGTCGCCGATCAACGTCAGCGGCGTGATGGACGCGCCTTTCGCCGTGCTCTACGTGGTGGCGATCTATCTGCTCAGCCCGGTCCTGGCTGGAATCGTCGTGCTGGTCATCGTGGTGATCTGGTTGCTGGCCGCTCGCGCGCAGGGCCAGATGCGTGCCCCCACCGAAGGCCTGACCGAGGCTTCTGCGAGGGTCGGCGGGGTCAGCCACTTTCTGGCATCGGGCGGCGAGACCTTGCGGATGTTCAACTGCGTCCCGCAATTGCGTCGCGACTGGAGCGCCGCGAATGCGCAGCAAGGCGCGCTGCGCAGCACGCTGCAGGCCTTGCAGGTCGACCAGCAGCACCACACGGTGGTGGGCACCAATCTGCTGACCATTCTGGTCTACGCGGTGGGTGCGGTGCACGTCGTGACGGGACAGCTCGACATCGGGAGCCTGATCGCCGCCAGCATCCTGGCCACGCGGGCGTTGTCGACCTTTGCGCGGCTGACCCAATCCCAGGAGCTCTTCGAGCGCGCGGTACAGGCCTACCGTCGGCTCGATGCTGTGGCCCGCATCCCGGCCGAGCGTCAGGAGGGGCAGGTGCCGCGGGAACTCGTCGGTGGCGTCGAGTTGATCGACCTCGCGCTCACATGGCCGGGGCAGCCCATGCCCTTGTTCGAGTCGCTGAGCCTGAAGATGCCCGCCGGTGGCGTCCTGGCCGTCGTGGGCGGGAATGCCTCGGGCAAGAGCAGCCTGCTGCGCTTGATGGTCGGCTTGCTCGAGCCGGACCGGGGACACGTCAAGTATGACGGCCACGATGTGCGGCAGTTCGTCCCCGAGTGGTGGCGACAAAGGCTGATCTACCTGCCGCAGGAGCCGCAGTTCTTTGACGGTACCTTGCGCGAGAACCTCAAGGTTCTCAGACCCGAGGTCGACGACCAGACGCTCCTGGCCGCCTGCTTGAAGCTCGACCTGGGTGCGTTCCTCGATTCCCAGCCCCGAGGGCTCGAAACGCCTGTCCGCAACGCAGGGAGTCATCTGCCCGTGGGGGTGCGCAGACGATTGGCGCTGGTCCGGGCTTTGCTGACCGATGGTCGGGTGGCCGTCCTCGATGAGCCTTTCGAGGGTGTGGACACCCGAGGCGCACAGGCGATCACGGCGGTGTTGAACGAACTCGTCGGGCGTGGCTGCACGGTGATCGTGGCCACGCGAGAAGAGTTCGTCATCAAGTCCGCGACGGTGGCCGTGGATCTGTCGTCCAAGCCCGTCCCCCGGGTGGTCGAACGCGTGGCCAAGCAGTAAGGAGTCGGTGGGTCGAGATGACGGCACAGGACGGAACAGTCAGCGCTACTGCGCATCGCGTCGCAGAGGCGCCGGTGGCGGCGCCCGACGCGGATCTCGAACTCGTCCGTGGTGAGAGGCGCTTCATCGCCTACCTGTCGCTCGGGCTGCTCTGCCTGGTGGTGTGGGCGATCTTTTCCCCCCTGGACATTGCCACCCAGGCCTTCGGTGAGGTCACGCCCGCCGACCAGGTGCAGAAGGTCCAGCACCTGGAAGGGGGCATCGTTCGTGAGATCCACGTCAAGGAAGGGCAGCGCGTCAAGCGTGGCGACCCCCTGGTGGAGCTCGAAGGGATCGCCGCGCAAGCCGACACGCGAGAGCTCGAGTCACGCATCGGTGCGCTGCGCATCCGGATCATCCGCCTGGAGGGCGTCATCGGCAGGGCTGCGAGCCTGCGGTTCCCGGCCGATCTGCTCGAGCAGTTCCCGCGGGAAGTCGACGAGGCCCGCGAGCTGTTCCGCACGCAGATCGACCGCGCCAACTCCAATCGAGAAGCGCAGTCCTGGAAGATCGTCCAGCGTGGTGAGGAGCGCCAGGAACTGCAGGCCCGGCTCGACCATCTCGAGCAGCAGCGCAAGGTCCTGCGTGAGCAGTTGAGGATCGACAAGCAGTTGCTCGACAAGGGCATCGGCAACCAGTACGAGTACCTGCAGCGCCTGCGTGAGGACACCAGCATCTCCGGGCAGATGCTGGAGGTGCAGGCCAGCCTTCGCCGCATCGAAGCCGCCCAGAAGCAGGAGCAGTCCGGACTGGCGTCGATCACCGCGACAAGTTCCGAGGACCTGCGCAAGGATCTGGAGGAATCCCGCAAGCAACTTGCCGAGATCCAGAAGCGCCTCGAGAAGTTCAAGGACAGCACGGCCCGTACCGTGATCCGCGCTCCTGTGGACGGCACGGTCTTCATCCTCTACACGGTGACCCGCGGTGGCGTGGTCAGCCCGGGCGGGTTGGTGGCCAGCCTCGTGCCCGGCAACGAGCGCCTGGTGGTCGAGGTCAAGCTCAATGCGGGAGAGGTCGGCCTCATCAGCCGAGGTCAGTCCGCTCGGCTGCGGCTCGAGGGCGCCGGGACGCAGCGTTTCCGGCCCATCGACGGCCAGGTGGTGCACATCAGTTCGGACGCGATCACCGAGCCTCAGAAGCCGCCGTACTTCCTCGTGCGCATCGCGCCGACGGATATGGAGTTCAGTGACGGGGTGACCGCGTACCGGTTGAGCCCGGGCGTGCAGGTCAGCGCGTCCATCATCACCGGGCACCGCACGGTCATGCAATACCTGCTCGGACCGATGCTGGGGCGTTTCAGCGGCGCCCTGACCGAGCACTGATCGGGTCGCAGGGGCATGCGCTGGGTTCATGTGGGTCGTTTGTGATGCCTGACACCGTCAAGTCGTCGTCCTGGTCCGGCCAGGCGAGCCGCCTCCTGGCAGCGAAGGACCTCGATGGCCTGGAGCGACTGCTGCGTGGCGTGCTCGGCGAGGAGCCCTTGGATCACGAAGCCAGGCAACTGCTCGGCGTGGCCTGCAGCATGCAAAAGCGCGACGACGAAGCGCTGCAGCACCTGTCGCTGGCGATCGCGCTGAGCGACTTCCAGCCTGACTGGATGTTCAATCTCGGCAACGTCCTGCGCAGCAGCGGCCGGCCCGAACTGGCGTTGGCGGCCTACCGCCGCCTGGTCTCGATCGCGCCGGGACATGCGGCAGGCTGGTTCAACCTGGCCAATCTGCTGGCAGACCTGAAGCAGGACGGCCCGGCCGCGGACGCCTATCGCCGTGCACTGCTGGCCGACCCCGCCTACCTCAAGGCCATGGTCAACCTGGCCGGCACCCTGTCCCGCACCGGGGATTTCGAGGGGGCGATCAAGGTCTACCGCCAGATCCTGGCGGGGGATCCCGGGCATGCGGGTGCGCGCAACAACATGGCCAACCTGCTGCGCGATCTGGGGCGGCCGCACGAGGCGCTGGCGATCCTGCGGGCGCTGGCCGAAGAAGATCCCACGAGCGCGCGCGTGCACAACAACCTCGGCTCGGCCTGGCGTGAGTCGGGCCGTCTGGATGAGGCGCTGGCGTGCTACCGACGCGCAGTCGAGCTCAAGCAGGACTATCCCGAAGGTCAGATGAACTTCGCCATGGCCCTGCTGGCTGCAGGCCAGTGGGAGGACGGATGGCGCCGGTACGAGGCGCGTCTGGATGCGAGGATCCAGACACCGGTATCGCGCCTGCAGACGACGCTTCCGGCCTGGCAGGGACAGTCGCTGAAGGATCAGCGCGTCCTCGTGCACGGCGAACAGGGCTTGGGCGACATGCTGCAGTTCAGCCGCTTCGTGCCGCGATTGCAGGCCCTGGGCGCACAGGTCTTCCTGTTGACCGACCGCAGTCTGGCGCGCCTGTTCCGTCGCAGCCTGGGGTTGGCCGGACCCGTGCTCAGCGAAGGCGACCCGGTGCCGCAGGGGCTGCATTGGCAGGTCTCGCTGATGAGCCTGCCGCTGCGACTGGGTATCTTCCGTGAAGCGGACTTCGGCCCTGCGCCCTATCTGTCCCCGGCCGAGGAAGACGTGGCGAAATGGCGCACGACCCTCGATCGCTGGTTCGGTCCTCGATCGACCGCCGGCAGGCCCCGTGTCGGCCTGGTCTGGGCTGGCAATCCCCGGCGCGAAATGCCGCAGGCCGGGTTGGTCGACCGGCGACGCAGCCTGTCGACCGACCAGGCCCGCAGCATCGTCGCGCAACTGCCGGGTATCGACTGGGTCAGCCTGCAGAAGGGCGAGCAGCAGGGCGCGCTGTCGGGCATCCAGGATGCGGCGGACCTGTTGGGCGACTTCGCCGACACCGCGGCGCTGGTGCAGGGGTTGGATGCCGTCGTCACGGTGGACACCTCGGTGGCTCATCTGGCCGGCGGCGTTGGCCGGCCGGTGCTGATGTTGTCCCGCTTCGATGCCTGCTGGCGCTGGGGCCTGCAGGGCGAGGCCACACCCTGGTACGCCAGCATGCGGATCTTTCGCCAGCATCGCTACGGCGACTGGACACTTGCCTTGCGGCAGCTGTGTGATGCGCTGGCGCGGCTCGATGTCGACCGGCGATGACGGACGTGGTCCAGTCGGTGCTGCACACCGCCTTCCAGGCGCACCAGGCGGGCGACCTGGAGGCGGCGGAGCAGGGATATCGTCAAGTCCTCCAGCGTGACGAACGGCATCCTGACGCCCTGAACCTGCTCGGCGTGGTCCGCTCGCAGCGCAAGGACCACCCGGCGGCCATCGAGTGCCTCCTGCGCGCCGTGGCCGCGAAGTCGGGCTTCGTCGACGCCTGGCTCAATCTGGCCAAGGCGTTCAGCTCCGCTCGGCGCCTGCCCGAAGCGGTGGGCGCGTGCGATGTGGTCCTCAGGCTGGAGCCGGGGCACAGGGAGGCGATGGCCACACAGGCACGGGCCTTGCGCAAGCTGAAGGACCACCGCGGTGCCCTGAACGCTGCACGCGCCCTGCTGGCCGTCGACCCTCGATCGACCGAGATGGCACGCATGGAGGCGAACTGTCTGGTCGAGCTCGGTGAACTCGACCAGGCGCACGCCTGTTTCGTCGCCTGTCTGGCCCGGCAGCCCGACGATCCGGCCCTGGCCAACGACCACGCGATGCTGCTGGTGCAACTCAAGCGTGAGGACGAGGCGCTGCCCATCCTGGAGCGGCTGGCGACGGCCGTGCCACCCTACCTCCCGGCTTGCAGCAACCTGGGTAATCTGCTGTACGGTCGCGGCGACGCCGCGCGAGCGCGCGCCCTGCACGAGCAGGTGGTCACGCTCGATCCACGGCTCTACGCGGGTTGGATCAATTTCGCCAACGTGCTACAGAAAGACGGCGAACTCGCCCGTGCGCGCCAGGCGCTCGAGACCGCGAGAGATCTTCATCCGGGCCGACCGGAGGCCTGGGTCAACCTGGCTGGGGTGCTCATGGCGCAGGATGAGGAAGTCCTGGCCTTGCAGACGCTGCGCCGGGCGATCGAACTCGATCCCGGTTCCGCCGATGCGTGGAACAACCTTGGCGCGATGGAACTCGATTGCGCGAGGCCGCATCGCGCGCAGGCGGCCTACGCCGAGGCGGTCCGGGTCGCGCCCGGCCAGGCGGCAGCGCAGTTCGGCCTGGCATTGGCCTGCCTGATGCAGGGCGACTTCGAGCGCGGCTGGCCGCTGTACGAGTGGCGCTGGCTCGGCGCCAGCCAGTCCCGGCCCGATCAGCGCCCTCGCTTCAGCTGTCCCCAGTGGCAAGGCCAGACCGTCTCGGCTTCTGCATCGCTCGTGGTCTATCACGAGCAGGGGTTCGGCGACACGGTGCAGTTCCTGCGCTTCGTGCCGGGATTGGCCGAGCGCTTCGCCGAGGTGGTGCTGATCGTTCAGCCCGGGTTGTGGGCACTGGCTCGCCACCATCTTCCCGCCGGGATCGTGGTGCTGAACTCCGACCAGGGCCAGCAGGTCGTCCGCGAGCGCCGTTTCGACTGGCACTGCCCGCTGGGCAGTCTGCCCTGGGCGCTCGGCCTGCGCGATCCCGACCGCATCCCCGGCACGGTGGGCTATCTGCGCGTGCCGCCTGCATGGCCCGTCCCCGCGGCGTTCGAGGTGCTCCGGCAAGGCGCCCTCGCGGCTTCGCGGCCCGTGGTGGGCCTGTGCTGGGCCGGCAATCCGGAACTCGCACACGACAAGTCGCGCAGCCTGGCTCTGGCATCGCTGAGAGATCTGATCGCGGGTCACGACCTGTGCTGGGTCAGCCTGCAAAAACAGCGCAGCCAGGCGGATGCCGATCTCCTGCAAGTACTCGGCGTGCTCGATCTCTCGGCTGATCTGGGCGACTTCACCGACACGGCAGCGGTCATCGCCGGGCTCGATCTGGTGATCTCCGTCGACACGGTGATGGCGCATCTGGCCGGCGCCCTGGGGCGTCCGTGCTGGCTCTTGAACCGGCACCAGAGTGAATGGCGCTGGATGCTCGGCCGCACCGACAGCGTGTGGTATCGGTCACTCAGGCAGTTCCGACAGCCTCGCCGCAAGGACTGGGCATCGGTGCTGGGCAGCGTGGACCTGGCCCTTGCCGAGGCCTTCGCGCGCCGGTCGTCGTCGCCGCCTGCGCCGGGAGGCGCATCGTGAACGCTTCAGCGCTCCTGGCGGAGAACATCGCCGCCCACAGGGCGACGGTCGACGCGCTGCCCGCGCTGGGAGCCGTGCTCGCACAGGCGGCGCAACGCGCAGCGGCCTGTCTGCGTGCGGGCGGGAAACTGCTGATCTGCGGCAATGGGGGGTCAGCCTCCGATGCGCAGCATTTCGCATCCGAGATGATGGGCCGGTTCCTGGCGCACCGCGAGCCCTATGCCGCGATCGCATTGACGGCCGACGGTGCCTTGCTGACCTGCGTGGGCAACGACTACGCCTTCGACGAGGTGTTCTCGCGTCAGGTCCTGGGCCTTGGGCGCGCAGGCGACGTGCTGTTTGCGATCTCCACGTCGGGACACTCCGCCAACGTGGTCGGCGCGGCCCGGCAGGCCCGGCAGGTGGGCATGGGTGTCATCGGGCTGCTCGGGCGCGATGGTGGGCGACTTGCAGCCGAATGCGATCTCGCGCTGGTGGTCCCTTCGCACTCCACAGCGCGCATCCAGGAGGCACACATCCTGCTGATCCACACGCTGTGCGAATCCATCGAGCGCCTGCTGGCAGAGCAGGCGTCCGGCGCATGAACGCTCTGCGCCTCCTTCCGGTCCTCGGTGCTGGCCGATGAGCATGCTGACGCAGGATCCTGCCGCCTGGCTGTCGGTGATGACTTCGCGCCGGATCGTGGTGGTTGGCGACGCGATGCTCGACCGCTACTGGAAGGGTGACGTCTGCCGCATCTCGCCCGAGGCACCCGTGCCCGTGGTCCAGGTTCGCGGGCAGGATGATCGGCCGGGCGGCGCGGCCAACGTGGCCGTCAACCTCTGCGCCCTGGGTGCGCGGGTCACGTTGCGAAGCATCGTCGGGGACGACGAAGCGGGTCGCCTGCTGGGGCAGTTGCTCGCGGCCGCCGGGGTCCGAACGCATCTGCGGGTGGATGCCGGGCTGCGCACGACGATGAAGCTGCGGGTCGTCGCCAGGACGCAGCAGATGCTGCGCGCCGATTTCGAGGATGTACCCGGCGCGGCATCGCTCGCGGGTCTTGGTCAGGACTTCGAGCAGGACGAAGTGCCGTACCACGCGGTCCTGTTTTCTGACTATGCCAAGGGGGCACTCCGAGACGTGGCGTCGATGATCGCCGTGGCTCGGGCACGGGGCGTCAAGGTCCTCGTGGATCCGAAGGGCCTGGATTTCTCCCGCTACCGCGGTGCCGACGTCCTGACACCGAATCGCGCTGAATTGCAGGCGGTGATCGGCCCCTGGGCTGATGAGGCCGATCTGGCCCGTCGCGTGCAGGCCCTGTGCGCCCGCCTGGACATCGGCGCCCTGGTGCTCACACGCTCGGAGGAGGGGATTTCATTGTTCGACCGCGGGTCCGTGCACCACCTGCCGGCGCACCCGGTCGAGATCGCCGACGTCACCGGTGCGGGTGACACCGTGATCGCCGTGCTGGCCATGCTGGTGGCCGCCGATGTCCCGCTGGTGCAGGCGCTGCCGGTGGCCAACCGGGCCGGCGCGCTGTCGGTTGCGAAGTTCGGGACGGCAACGCTCTCGCCATCCGAACTGCTGAGCGTCTCACAGCGATGACCATCCTCCCGCACGATTGCCCTGACGAGGCGCTCGGTGATCACATCGCCGGGCTGCAACAGCCCCTGGTGTTCACCAACGGCGTGTTCGACGTGCTGCATCGCGGTCACGTCGAGTACCTCGCGCGCGCTCGCTCACTTGGGGGGTCTCTGGTGGTCGGGATCAACACCGACCGCTCGGCCAGGGGGCTGGGCAAGGGACCCGACCGACCGATCAACCCGGCGGCGGATCGCGCGGCCGTGGTAGCTGCCCTGCGTGCCGTGACGCTGGTGGTGATGTTCGACGAGCGCACCCCGGTCGAACTGGTGTGGCGCGTCCGTCCGGCCATCTATGTCAAGGGGGGGGATTACGCGATCGAGGATCTGCCCGAAGCAGACGTGATGCGTCAGATTGGAGGGCGCACGGTCATCCTGCCGTTCATGACGGGCTATTCGACAACGGGGTTGGTCGCGCGGATGAGGACGGGCGCCTGAACGGTGCCTCCTGACGCAAGACGGCTGACAGTCTTGTCGCCGGCAGGTGCGGCTGGCTTCAGGACGGGGCAGCCGAGATCTGCTCGAAGAACGTATCGGCGTGGCTGGCCTTGTCGTCGATCCAGAGGTCATACGAGGGCTTGCCCAGCCTCAGGCTGGAATACCTCACCCCCCATTCCTCCAACTGTCGTCTCGTCAGCTCGGACCAGTCCTTGCCGGTGGCTGAACCGCGTGCCGTCCAGTAGTGGATTTCGTGCCCGCTGTCGAGCAGACCGTTCAGATGCAGGATGCGCTCTCGAAAGGGCGCCGCCCGTTCGTAGTCGCCGTGCGTGTTGCTGCAGATCGTGCCGTCGATGTCAACGATCAGCTTCATCTTGGATCCTCGAAAATCGACATCACGACAGAACCCCCGTCAGCATTGGGTGACCGATGTGATCTCGCGCGCACCCTTGGCCTGGATCCGGCTGCCTCTCGGCGGGCAAAAGCAGTTGTGTCGGTGGATGACCGTTTTGACTGATCGACGAGATGATGTCGTCACGTTCGCGACATATTTTTTAGTACCAAAACCGTGAATTTAAATCAAAAAGATGATGCTCTGTCGAGCCGATGGCAGACGTGGCGATGCTCGCCCCCCGGGATAGACCTAGGCCACAAGCTGACCTGGTCCGGTTAAGGTGTCGGGCTCGTCGCGTGAGGGCCCTGCGCCTGTCACCGTCGCATCCATCTGCTGGAGGCTCGCATGTCCCTTCCCCGCCTGGGTCGACTGACCCTGATCCTGCCGATCGTCCTGTCCGCCACGGCCCTGCAGGCCAAGGAGTTGCGGATCGGTCTGGCCTCCGAGCCGAGCTCGGCCGATCCGCATTTCCACAACCTGGGGCCGAACAACCAGTTGCGGCGCAACATCTTCCAGTCGCTGGTGGCCACCGATGCGCAGCAGCGCATCTACCCGGAGCTCGCCACCTCGTGGCGCCCGGTCAGCGCCACGAGCTGGGAGTTCAAGCTGCGCAAGGGCGTGACCTTCTCCGACGGCTCGCCCTTCGACGCCTACGACGTCATCTACACCGTCTGCCGCATCCCGGGGGTGAAGGACTCGCCCTCGCTGTTCACCACCTACACCAAGGCGGCCGAGCGCTTCGAGGTGCCGGATCCTCACACCCTGATCGTGCACACCAAGGGCCCCTATCCGCTGCTGCCGGTGGAGTTCTCGAGTTGGGGGATCATCTCCGCCAAGGCCAACGGCGTGGACGGCAAGTCCATCCGCTTCACCAAGGAAGGCTGCGGCAACATCGCCTATCCGGGCTCTGCCGCCTTCAACGAGGGCAAGGCGGCCATCGGCACCGGGCCGTACCTGCTGGAGAGCTTCCGCCGCGGCGAGGGTGTGCGGCTCAAGCGCAACCCCGGCTACTGGGGCACGGCGCCGGCGTGGGACACCGTCGTGCTCAAGCCGCTGACGTCCGACGGCCCGCGCGTGGCAGCGCTGTTCGCTGGTGACGTCGACCTGGTTGAGAGCCCGCCCTTGCAGGATCTGGAACGCATCCGGGCGCGCAAGGACATGAAGGTGGTGCAGGGCATTTCCAACCGTGCCATCTACATCGCGATGTCGTCGGGCAATGATCCGGTGGGCATCACCGATGCGGGAGGCAAGAACCCGCTGAAGGACGTGCGCGTGCGCGAGGCGCTGTCGATCGCCATCAACCGCGACCTGATCGTCTCCCGCATCATGGGTGGCGTGGCCGTGGCCGCGGGCGAATTGCTGCCGGCGGGCATGTTCGGCGCGCATCCCGAAGGCGAGATGAAGCCGCCCGCGCAGAACATCGAACGCGCGCGCAAGCTGCTGGCCGATGCCGGCTACCCCAACGGGTTCGGCATCACGCTGGGCACGCCCAACGACCGCTACATCAACGACGCGCAGGTCGCGCAGGCCGTGGCGCAGATGTGGACCCGCATCGGCGTGAAGACGCAGATCGATGCGATGACGGCCTCCACCTTCTTCTCGCGCCGCAACAAGAAGGAGTTCGCGGTCTACCTGGCGGGGTGGGGCGCGGCCACTGGCGAGATGAGCTCGCCACTGAAGGCGCTGGTGGCCACTGCGGACAAGGCCCGTGGTTTTGGCGCCACAAACCCGACCGGCTACTCCAACAAGGCCATGGACGACATGCTGACCAAGGCGCTGGCCACGGTGGACGATGCGCAGCGCGAGGACATGCTGCGTCAGGCCTCGCGCATGGCGATGGAGGACTGGGCCATCATCCCGCTGCACTTCGAGGTGACGCCCTGGGCGATGAACAGCAAGGTCGACTACAAGGCGCGTGTGGACCAGTACACGCTGCCGGCCGAGGTTCGTCCCGCCCCCTGATTGGGTGATCCGAGTCCCCCGGCGCTGTCCAGCACCCGGGGGGTCTCGGCCGCGAGCGACCGCTTGCATCCGGGGCCGAGGGAAGGAAGCCGCGTTGCTCGTCTACATGCTCAAGCGCCTGGCCCAATCACTGTTCGTGATGGCAGCCATGGTGGTCATCGTGTTCTTCGGGGTCTACATGGTGGGCAACCCCGTGGACATCCTGATCTCGCCCGACGCCACCCAGGAGGAGATCGAGGCCACCAAGGCCCGCTTCGGTCTGGACCAGCCGCTGTACCTGCAGTTCTTCCAGTTCGTCGGCAACGTCCTGCGGGGCGACCTCGGGCGCAGCTTCGTGCATGGCGAGGACGCCGTCTCGCTGATCCTGCACTACATGCCGGCGACGTTGGAGCTCGCGACGCTGGGCCTGATCTTCTCGGTGCTGCTGGGCCTGCCGCTGGGCGTGTATGCCGGCTACCGCGCCGACCGCTGGCAGGGCCGCGCCATCATGACGGGGACGATCTTCGGCTTCTCGCTGCCCAACTTCTGGGTCGGGATGCTGCTGATCCTGATCTTCTCGGTGCAACTGCAGTGGCTGCCGTCCACCGGCCGGGGTGAGACGGTCGAGGTGCTGGGGCTGCACCTGTCGGTGTTCGCGCCCGGCGGCCTGCAGTACCTGCTGCTGCCCGCCCTGACGCTGGCGCTGTACAAGGCCTCGCTCGTGGCGCGCCTGGCGCGCGCCGGGACGCAGGAGGCTCTGCTGCAGGACTACGTGAAGTTCGCCCGCGCCAAGGGTGTGTCGGAGACGCGCATCCTGTTCGTGCACGTGCTGAAGAACATCATGATCCCGGTGGTGTCGGTGCTCGGGCTGGAACTCGGCTCGATGATCGCCTTCGCCGTGGTCACCGAGACCGTGTTCTCCTGGCCCGGCATGGGCAAGTTGCTGATCGACTCGATCACCAAGCTCGACCGCCCGGTCATCGTGGCCTATCTGATGATGACGGTGCTGATCTTCGTGACCATCAATCTGGTGGTCGACCTGCTCTACACCTGGCTGGACCCGCGGGTGCGCCTGAGCGGGGTGTCGACGTGATCGCGCGTCGGTCCGTCGCGGCCCTGGCGCCGGTGCTGGAACTCCCGGCCTGGAGCGTCTGGGGTGTCGCCGTCCTGTCGGTGCTGGCGCTGTGGTCGGCGGTCGAGGTCGTGTCGCTGCCCGCCCGTATGGCCCTGCTGGCCTGCGGGATGTGGCTCTTCTTCCGGGCTCTGCATGGCCACCTCGAGCAGTACTTCGACCGTCCGGCGGCCTACCTCAGCACCGCGATGCTGCTCGTCTTCCTGGTGCTGGCGGTGTTCGCGCCCGAGTTCTCGCCGCAGAACCCCTACGACCTGGCGCAGCTGAGCATCATGGACGGGCGGCTGCCGCCGGGCTCGGCCAGCAGCGACGGCGCGCTGGTGTTCCGGCTGGGCACCGACGAGCAGGGCCGCGACATCTACTCCGGCATCCTCTACGGGCTGCGCGTGTCGCTGACGGTGTCGCTGGTGGCCACCTTCGTGGCCATGGTCATCGGCGTGTTCGTCGGCATCTACGCGGCCTGGGCCGGCGGGCGCGTCGAGACGGTGCTGATGCGGCTGGTCGACCTGCAACTGTCCTTCCCATCCATCCTGGTGGCGCTGATGCTGATGGCGGCCTTCGGGCGCGGCCTGGACAAGGTGGTGATCGCGCTGATCATCGTGCAATGGGCCTACTACGCGCGCACCGTGCGCGGCACGGCGCTGGCGGAGACGAGCAAGGACTACATCGCCGCCGCGCGCTGCCTGGGGTTTTCCGACGCGCGCATTCTTCTGCGCCACCTGCTGCCCAACTGCATCCCGCCGCTGCTGGTCATCTCCACCATCCAGGTGGCCAACACCATCGTGCTGGAGAGCTCGCTGTCCTTCCTGGGCGTGGGCGTGCCCATCACCAGCCCCTCGCTCGGCCTGCTGATCGCCAACGGTTATGGCTACATGCTGTCGGGCCAGTACTGGATGAGCATGTTCCCCGGTGTGGCGCTGCTGGCCATCGTGGTGGCGATCAACCTGGTGGGCGACCGGCTGCGCGACACCCTCAACCCGAGGCTGAAGCGATGAACGTGCTCGAGGTCAGCCAACTGCAGACGCACTTCTTCACCCGGCAGGGGGTGGTCAAGGCGGTGGACGGGGTCGATTTCTCCTTGGCCGAGGGGCAGGTGCTCGGGCTGGTGGGCGAGAGCGGTTCGGGCAAGTCGGTCACCGGTTTCTCGATCCTGGGGCTGGTCGATCCGCCCGGCCGGGTCGTCGGCGGGCAGATCCGCTTCCGCGGGCAGGACCTGGCCGGCTGCTCGCCCGCGCAGATGCGTGCGATCCGCGGGGACCGGATCGCGATGGTCTTCCAGGACCCCTTGATGACGCTCAACCCGGTGCTTCGCATCGACACGCAGATGATCGAGGCGATCCAGTCGCACCACCGCGTGAGCCGCCGGGCCGCGCTCGACCGCGCCTGCGACGTCCTGACCCGGGTGGGCATCTCCTCGGCGCGCGAGCGCTTGAACGCCTACCCGCACCAGTTCTCCGGCGGCATGCGCCAGCGGGTGGCAATCGCGATCGCCTTGATCAACGAGCCCGACCTGATCATCGCCGACGAGCCCACCACCGCCCTGGACGTCACCATCCAGAGTCAGATCCTCAGCGAGGTGCAGGCCCTGACGCGCGACAGCGGTACGGCGCTGATCTGGATCACCCACGACCTGGCGGTGGTCGCCGGCATGGCCGATCGGATCGCCGTGATGTACGCCGGCCGCATCGTCGAGACCGGGCCCACCGACGAGGTGTTGGCCCGCCCGTCGCACCCCTACACCGTCGGCCTGCTGGGCAGCATCCCCGGGCAGGGGCGGCGCGGGGCGACGCTGGCCCAGATCCCCGGCATGGCGCCCAACATGGCGCGCCTGCCCGCGGGCTGTGCCTTCGCGCCGCGTTGCGGTCGGGTCGGGCAGGGATGCGAGACCGCCGCGCCCGAGGCGCGGGCCTTGTGGCCGGGGCGGATGGTGCGCTGCCATCATCCCGTGGTGTCCGGACCCGACCATGGCAGCGTTGACGGCGGGTCGCCGATGCAGCCCTCCGTCGGGACGCCGGTGCCGCGGGCGCCCGTCGCCCAGGAAGGGGGCCGCCCATGACCCCGATGCTGGAATTGCGCGAGGTCTCGCGCCGCTTCGAGCGCAAGCCCGACGTCATCGAGCGCTTCGCCGGGGTGCTGGGTGCCAAGGTCTCGTCTCAGACAGTGCACGCGGTCGACCGCGTGTCCTTCGAGGTGCGTCGCGGTGAGGTCGTCGGGCTGGTGGGCGAGTCGGGCTGCGGCAAGTCGACGCTCGGTCGCATGATTGCCGGGCTGCTGCCACCGAGTGCGGGCGAGATCCGCTTCCAGGGTCAGTCGTCGACGAACCTGGACGCGGCCGCACGTCGTCAGCAGCGCCTGCGCCTGCAGATGATCTTCCAGGACCCGATGTCCTCGCTGAACCCGCGGATGAAGGTGCAGGAGATCATCGGCGAGGCCGCCCTGTACCACCGGCTGACGACGCCGGCCGAGATGCCCGCCTACGTCGCCCGTCTGCTCGATCAGGTGTCACTGGACCCGGCCTACGCCAGCCGCTATCCGCACCAGTTCTCCGGCGGCCAGCGCCAGCGCATCTGCATCGCGCGGGCCCTGGCGGTGCAGCCCGAGTTCCTGGTCTGCGACGAGAGCGTGGCCGCACTGGATGTCTCGATCCAGGCCCAGGTCATCAACCTGTTCCAGCAGTTGCGCCGGGACCTGCAGCTCACCTATCTGTTCATCAGCCACGACCTTGGCGTGGTGCAGCACCTGGCCGACCGGGTGGTGGTGATGTACCTCGGTCGGGTGGTGGAATCTGCACCCACGCAGACCCTGTTCGCACAGCCGCAGCACCCCTACACCCAGGCCCTGCTCGACCAGGTGCCGCGGCTGCGCGGCGGGCGTCAGGCTTTCCGGCCCATCAAGGGGGAGATCGCCTCGGCGCTGAACCCGCCGCCAGGTTGCCATTTCCACACCCGCTGCCCGAAGGCCGGCCCGCGCTGCCGGCGTGAGGTACCCGAACCGGTCAACGACGGTCTGCACACCGTGGCCTGCCATATGCACCGAGGAGGCGTTGCATGAACCAGGAGATCCCGGGCGTCCTGAGCGTCGAAGGGCACGCGGACCAATCCATCCCCCTGGTGCTGGACAGCCCGCATTCCGGCACCCACTACCCGCCGGACTTCGCGCATCAGGCCGATCCGGCTCTGCTGCGCCAGGCCGAGGACACGCATGTGCACACCCTGTGGCGCGGCGCGCTGGCCTCGGGCGCCGTGCTGCTGCACGCGCACTTCCCGCGTGCCTATGTCGACGCCAACCGCGCCGACGACGACATCGACCCGGCACAGATGGAGGGTGACTATCCCGAGCCGTTGCGGCCCAGCGTCAAGAGCCGTCTGGGCATCGGCCTGTGCTGGACGCGGGTACCGCCGGAGGGTGGTCCAATGTACGCGCGGCCGCTGACGGCCGAGCAGATCCTGGCGCGTGTGCAGACCTACCACCGGCCCTATCACCGGGCCCTGCGCGGCCTGCTCGACACCACCCATGCACGGTGGGGAGCGGTGTGGCACATCAACTGCCATTCGATGCAGAACCACGCGTCGGCAATGTCCACCCAGCCCCGGGGCACGACGCGCCCCGATTTCGTGCTCGGTGATCTCGACGGCACGAGTTGCGATCCCGCGTTCACCCAGGCCGTCGCCGACTTCCTCGTGGGCCGCGGATACCACGTCACCGTCAACGATCCCTACAAGGGCATGGAGCTGATTCGCGCCAACGGCGATCCGGCGCAGCGGCGCCACTCGATGCAGATCGAGGTCAACCGCCGCCTGTACATGGACGAGATCACGCGGCGGCCGCACGACGGCTTCGACGCCCTGCAGTCGACCTTCACCGCGCTGGCCGCGCATCTGGCCAGCCACATGGCCACCCAACTTCACAGGTGAGCGTCTTGACGAGTTCCGCCACGGGGCTGCCCAACCCCTATGCCGTGGAGATCACGGCCCCCGACCTCAGCGCCTACGCCAGCGGCAACACCGGCATTCCCTATGTGTGGACCTTCGACAGCGGACGCAGCGGCCCGCACGTGGCGCTGACCGCGCTGGTGCACGGCAACGAGTTGTGCGGCGCGGTGGCCCTGGACTGGCTGTTCCGGATGGGGCTGCAGCCGTCGAGCGGGCGCCTGTCGATGGCCTTCGTCAACGTGCGCGCTTTCGCTGCCTTCGACCCGAAGGTGCCCGATGGTTCGCGCTGGGTCGACGAGGACTTCAACCGCCTGTGGGGTCCCGGCGTGCTGAGCGATCCGGCACGCCCGGAGACGGCCGAGGTGCTGCGCGCGCGCGAGCTGCTGCCCTGGCTCGACACCGTCGACCTGCTGCTCGACATCCACTCGATGCAGCACAAGACCGAGCCGCTGATCATCGCGGGCCCCTTGGACAAGGGCCGCGCGCTGGGCCGGGCCATCGGCTGGCCCCATACCATCGTCTGCGACAAGGGCCATGCCGAAGGCGCGCGCATGCGCGACCACGGCGCATTCGGTGACCCGGCTTCACCGCGCAATGCCGCACTGGTGGAGTGCGGACAGCACTGGGAGGCCGAGTCGACGGAGGTGGCCAAGGACTGCGTCGTGGGCTTCCTGCGCCACAGCGGGGTGGTGCCACCCGATTTCGCGGCTGACCGGATGGATGGTCGCCCGCCGAAGATACCCAGCCGGGTGTTCCAGGTCTCCGGCCCGGTGACGATCAAGACCGAGGCCTTCCGCTTCGCGCAGGACTGGCGCGGCTTCGAGCACCTGCCGGCCGGTACCCTGATCGGCCATGACGGCGACGAGCCGGTGCTCGCGCCGCACGACCCGACCGTGCTGATCATGCCCTCGCGCCGCCTGTGGCCGGGCAAGACGGCTGTTCGACTGGCATATCCGGTGCCAGTCTGAAGCGCAGAACCTGCTGCGGAAGGGCGTGGGGCCCCGCGAGGCGCCGGCCAGCGGGGGCAAGATGCGTCGAAGCCGGCCAGACGCGCCCTGCGCCGGCCGGTGTCAGTCGAAGGGTGCCTCTTGCAGGCGCTCGAGATCTGCCAGCGTGTTGGCGTTGAAGAAGGCCTGTGGGTCCTCGAAGACCACGGTGACCAACGGGTGCTGTGCCATCCACCGGTCGACCTTGCGATGGCCGGCCGCGAGAAATGCAGTCAGGCTGTCACGCACGCTGACGTGCAGCAGGCCGTGCACGGGTTGCGGCTGCATCGTCCCGTCGGTGTCACGCGTGGCAGCTATCGCAATCCGTGCATTCGCCTGCGCTGCCGCCTGCGCCAGCCGGGCCACCAGATCGGTCGGGACGCACGGGCTGTCGCAGGGCACGGTGGCCAGCCAGGGTGTGTGGCAATGCGTCAGGCCGGCGAGGACGCCTGCGAGCGGCCCCGGACGCTCCGCTGTGGCATCGGGCCACACGGGCACGCCGAAGGCACCATGCTCGGCCAGGTGCCGGTTCGCGTTGATGGCCAGCGGTCCGACCTGTGGCCGAAGACGCTGCAGCACATGCCACACCAAGGGTCGCCCCCACAGTGCTTGCAGGCCCTTGTCCACGCCACCCATGCGGGTGCCGAGCCCACCGGCCAGGACGAGACCGGTGATGTCCTGCGCCGGTGGGCAGCCGGTGGTGCCCGGTGCGGTGGCGCGCGTGTCGAGAGGTTCCATGCGGCGTTGTGTTCAGGTCGAGGCCCAGCCCACGGCGGCCCGGCCCTGGTGCTTGACCCGGTAGAGGGTTTCGTCAGCCCGGATCAGCAGGTCCTGGACGGTGCTGGCATCCTCAGGATACCGCGCCACGCCCGCGCTGACGCTCACCGTCGTCGTGCCTGAGGGTGTATCCACCTGGAATCGGGTGAGTCCCTGTGACAGGCGGTAGCGCAGCAGCGGCAGCTCCAGGCGGTCGGGCACATCGACGATCGCGACGAATTCGTCACCCGAGCGACGACACAACAGATGGCCCGCGGGCAGGCAGGACTGCAGGTGCTCCGCCAGTCGCCTGATCACCGCATCGCCGACCTCGTGTCCGTGGGTGTCGTTGATCTGCTTCAGGTGATCCATGTCGAAGAAGACCACGAGGAACGGTCGCGCACGTGCGTCAGGTGCCTGGACGCGTTGCGCCAGCGCTTCTGTCAGGGCCCGGAAGTTCGGGAGCCCAGTGAGGCTGTCGCGGTAGGCCATGTCGCGGAGCTGCTCCTGGGCGGCCTTCAGGGGCGTGATGTCGGAGATCACGCTGACCACCCCAGCGGCGGCAGGAGCGCCCGCCGTGTCGTCCAGCCTGGACATGGCCACGTAGGCCGGGATCAGGTGTCCATCACGATGGCGGAAGACGGTCTCGCCTCGCCACACCGCCCCGGCGGCCAGCGTGCGCCGGATGTCCTCGGAAACCACGGCGCTTTCGGCGTCTTTGTAGAGCACGCTGGCGCGCAGGCCCAGGAGTTCATCCCTGGAGAAGCCGGTCATCGCCACGGCGGCCGGATTGCAGGCCAGGACATGACCGGCGGCGTCGGTCACCAGGATGGCCTCGCCCGAGGTATCGAAGACCCTCGCTGCAGCGAGCAGATCCTTGCGGACCACCTGTTGCTGCTGCAGCATACGCTGCAGGGTTTCGATCACGGCGCCGATCTCGTCCCGGCTGTCCTTCGGGTCCGTCGTGTCCAGATGGACGGTCTTCCCATCGAGGATGTCTCGACAGGTGGCCACGAGCGTCTCGAGCCGCTGTGTCGTCGACGCCGCGAATTGTCGCGACCATCTGCGCACCTGGCTGGCCAACATCAGGCCGAGCACGCCGATGACCGCCGTCAGTGCCAGACCGCGCGCCAGCGCGCCGGTGGCGGGATGGCTGACGACGATGTCCTGCCGGATGGTCCATGGTGCCTGTCCGATGTCGAGACGGCCAATCGATCGCAGTGCGAGCGAGAGCGCGGAGCCCGAGGCTTCATGAGCGGCCGAGTCCGTCCCGCCCAGCCGGACCTGCACGTCGGGGCGCAGCGGCAGGTCCTCGAGTGCCATGCGCGGGTCCAGCTCCGTGAGCACATAGCCCACAGGAGACGCAGACTGCGGTGACAGCACGGGCAGGACGAGCATCAGCACGTCGTCAGCGACCGCGGTCCCGGGACGGCCACGCAGCACACCGTGTGCCGGTTGCTCCTGTGACACGGCGCGCCGCACGGTCTGGCTGTCCACCAACAGGTCTGTGCGCGCGGTCTGCGGGCCGAGCACTCGTCGGCCGCGGTAGTCCAGCACCACCAGGGGACTGCCGGATTCCTCGTTGAACCGGCTCAGCAGCGGCTCGAGATAGGCTTCACGTCCGTAGCTGTCGGTCAGGCCGGTCCACAACAGCGACGATCCGGCGAGTGTGCGGATCTGGCGCGACAGGTTGCCCAGATCGGCCGTCAGTTTGGTGACGACCAGCTCGCGCTCCTGTTCGAGCCGGGAATGGGCTTCGAATCCGCTGATGCCCAGCGCCAGCAATCCGAGCACGGCCACCGAAGCGGCCACGTAGAGGCGGACGATGCGGGTGAGCGCGCCCTGGATGCGGGCACGCAGCGTCACGTGCGGCGCTGCCGGTGTCGTCATCACGCCGGGCTGTGCCTACTTCAGCGGTGTCAGCGCGCCGGATCGCTCGACCCGTACGAAGAGCACCTGCTCCGGCCCCAGTGCATCGTGCCGCTCAGGTGTGAAGGCGGGGGCATAGTCGCGCACGGCACCCTCGAAGAGCGGCAGTCGCTCCAGTGCGCGTCGTACATCATCACCTCGGGTGCCGCCCGCGCGTTCGACGGCGGTGGCCAGCAGGTGGGTCATGTCGTAGGCGTGTGCCGAGCCGACCGGGCTGATGATGTCCCTTTCCGAGGCCAGACCGCCTTCGCGGACCAGCCAGGAGGCCAGACGCTGCGCACGTGGCCGCGTGTTGCCGATGAAGGTGAAGGTCTGGATCACCTGCAAGTCGACGGCATCCAGGGCGTCGCCCGCCAGTTCGTGGATCACGCCGCCCGTCAAGCCCCAGTGGGACACGATCGGCAGGCGCTGCGAGGCCGGGCGTCGGGCCATCTCCCTGACGATGAGCGCGGCCTCGACCTCGTTGGCGACCAGCACCATGGCCTGCGCGCCGGCGGTCCGGCACGCCTCGAGCGTGTCGCTGAACTGACGGTCGCCCCAGTTGTACCAGCGGGTGGCGACCAGGTTGACGGCGAGCCGGGGTGCATGGGCCGCCAGCACCGCGTCGCCCGACCGTCCCCAGGCCGTGTTCGGCAGGATGGCGCACACCCGCTGCGCGCGGTGCACGTCCCGCGCGCGACGCAGCAGCGCCTCCACCCCCCAGCGATCCTTCAGTGAAAGGCGGAACACGAACGAGGGCCGGCGACCATGGTCGGTGATCGGGTCTGCAGACCCCCAGACGCTGATCAGAGGCACGCGCGCCTGATGGGCGGCCGCCACCGTCTCGACCGTCAAAGGGCTGAACTTGCCCGCCAGCACGGCCACGACGTCCGGCCGAGCCGCGTGCTCGAGGTAGTTGTCTCGCGCCCGCGCCGACACGCCCTGGTTGTCGGAGGTCAACAGCTTCAGCGGTCGCCCGCCGAGCACGCCCCCGCGGGCATTGATCTCCTCGATCGCCGCGAGGATCCCGAGCTCGATGGCTCTTGGCGCAGTATTGGTCTTGACGCCGTAGGCGCCGTCGAAGGCGACGTAGACCGGTGAGGTCGGCTGCGCAAGGCTCGTGCAGGCCATCGCCAGCAGCAGCGCGGCGACACCCCATCGAGCGTCAGGGCGTGCAGAGGAACGCGAGAACAGCCTTTTCATGGGACTGGATGTTACGTGCCGATCCCGCTCGATCGGCCATGCCCGACCGGCCCCGCAGGCCTTGCGGCCCCAGACGGCGCACGGTCGCCGATCCGGTTCAGCCGGTGCGGGTGCCCAGTCGCAGCGGCGCAGCCCGCAGGCGACCGACTTCGATGCCGTTCCAGTTGGACAACGGCACGTCCGCCAGCGGTGCCAGTACGGCGGCATCAGCGTCGTTCAACGGCAGCAGCGCTGCCAGGAGGGCGGCCATCGCCACTTCGCAGGCGCGGGCGTTGTTGCCGTCGTCCATCTTCAGGGCGATACCCAGACCGAGTTCGGGCAGGGCGGCGCAATAGACCCCTTCGGCGCCCACCTTGCAGTACACGCGTTGACCAAAGTGCGCCATGACGCGGCCGTCGAGGCGACCGCTGGTGCATACCATCTGCGGCGCCCTCGCCACTGCCGCACGCAGCCGTCTTGCGGCCTGCGCGTGGCCGGGCCGCAAGCCGATGCCGGTGGCCACGCGGGCGAAGGCCAGCGCGAGCTTGCGCAAGGGGAAGGCATAGGTCGGGATCGAGCAGCCGTCGGTGCCGCAGGCCGTGTCCGTCAATTCGTGCCCTGTGGTGACCTGCAAGGCGGCCGAGACCTGGCGCATGACCGGGTGTGCGGGCTGGACGTAGCCACGCAGGAACCCGCGCGGCTCACCCTCGGCGATCTGGCAGCCCAGGCAGATGAAACCGGCGTGCTTGCCAGAACAGTTGTTGTGCAGGGCCGTCGGCTGCATACCCGCTGCCGCCATGGCTTTCAGGGTCCCGTCGTGATACGGCCAGTGCGTACCGCACTCGAGGACGCTGACGTCCACCCCGGCTCGAGCCAGCATCGACGCCGCTGCGGCGGTGTGCATGCCTTCGCCGCCATGGGAAGCGCAAGCCAGCGCCAGTTCGTCATCGCTCAGGCCGAAGCGATCGGCGGCGCCGGACTCCACCAGCGGCAAGGCTTGCAGGATCTTGACAGCCGACCGTGGGAAGATCAGTCGATCCACGTCGCCCACAGATGTATGGAGGGCTCCGTCGGCATCGACCACGGCGATGGCGCCGCGATGGAAGGATTCGACGATCCCGCCACGGGTGACTTCGACCAGGGCAGGGTTGGCAGTGGTGTCGGCACGCATGCGAAGACTGTATCGCGGTGGCGGGAAGCATCGACGTCGCCAGCCGTTGCCTGCGCCTGCAGCGGGGCCGTTACCGTCCACGCCGGGTCGGTGCTCATGCTCGTCGGCTCGAATGCCCGGCAGTGCTCGGGACAACATCGGGCCTTTCCCAGTTTTCCCGACCCCGAGGCCGCCGAGTACAGCGAGGCAGTGGACCGGGGTACTGGCCACGCCCAGCCCAAGGGGGTGCTCTGTGCCGCGCCACGATCGGCCGCGGCGGAGACAATCGGTTGGTGACCATCCCCAGACCCGATCAAGGAACCCTGACCGTCGACGGCGACGGCGACGCGCCGCTTGCCTTGCTGGGCGTCGACTTCACCAGCGCGCCTTCGGCGCGCAAACCGATCACCGTGGCGCGCGGGCGGCTGTCCGGGCGCGGGTCGGCGAAGGTGCTGCGCCTGGAGCGGATCGACACCTGTGAGCGGCTTGTCGACTGGGAAGCGCTCCTGGCCGGGCCCGGACCATGGTTGGGCGCGTTCGACTTTCCTTTTGGACTGCCGAGGGCCTTCGTGCGGGAACTGCAACTCGGCGAGACCGCCGATGAGGTGATCCACGCCGTCCTGCAGCGTTGTCCCGACCGCATGGCTTTCCGCGCGCTGGTGGACGCTTGGGGTCGAGACAGGCCTGCCGGGCAACGGCTGGTGCACCGGCGTACCGACCTCTCCTTGCCGGGGCTGCGTTCCACCAGCCCACTGCAGACGCGCTACGTGCCGGTGGGGTTCATGTACTACGAAGGGTTCTCCCGACTCGTCCGTGCCGGGGTGACGGCGCCCGGCTTGCGCCGCGGGGATGACTTGCGGGTGGCGGTCGAAGGCTACCCGGGGCTGCTCGCGCACGAACTCATCGGCGCGCGGTCGTACAAGAATGCCGATCAGCCGGACCGTCTCATCGCCCGCAAGGACATCGTCGAGGCGCTGGAGCAAGGTCGCACACGTCTGGGCCTGCGCCTGAGATTCAGCCACGGACAGAGGGACCAGCTGGTCGCCGATGCATCGGGGGACCGACTGGATGCCGTCCTGTGCCTGGCGCAGGCGGCGTGGGCCGCCTCGCGTCCGGGCCACGGCGTCGTGGTCGATGCAGATCCCGTGGAAGGCTGGATCGTCAGTGCCTGATCAGGCCCGGTCGGCCTCGTAGTCGGTTGCCTGGGCTTGTGCCGCGGTGAGGTGCCAGCCGTTTTTCGTCTTCCAAGGGTCGATGCTGAGCATTGAGACCTGAAGGAAGAGAAGTGAAGAAGATCCCAAAGCAGGAGTACACGGCCGAGTTCAAGGAGCAGGCCGTCAAGCACGCCCAGGCGGTGGGCATCGTCGTGGCAGCCCGGGACCTTGGGCTGGTCGAGCAGACGCTGCGCAACTGGGTGAAGGCGGCTGAGGCCGGCAAGCTGGTGGGGGCCGGTGCCAAGCCGGTCACGCCCGAGCAGATGGAGATATCGAGGCTGCGAGCGGAGAACGCGCGGCTGAAGATGCACGTCGAAATCCCAAGAAAAGCGACGGCGCGCTTTGCGAGGGATGCGCTGTGAAGTACCGAGGTCTCGTCGTTCAGACATCTGCGTCGCGAGCGACCTGTCTGCCACTGAACTGCTACCAAGGCCTCTTGAAACGACAAAACCCTGCGGTGCAGGGCTTTGCGAGTCCTTGATGTACAAGGTAATTTTGGTCGGGGTGAGAGGATTCGAACCTCCGGCCTCTACGTCCCGAACGTAGCGCTCTACCAGGCTAAGCTACACCCCGATGATCTGACTGCCGCCCAAACCAGAAAGCAACCTGCAAGCGTCAGATGGGTGGTGGAATCAAGATGACCTGAAAACCACCCGAGCCGACAATTCTAGCAGGGCCTCGCGAGCACTGCCGTCGGGTACCCGAGCGAGGTTGTCACGAGCTCGTGCGGCCTCTGCGAGGGCCACATCCCGGGTGGCCTGCAGGGCGCCGGTGTCGCGAACGATCTCGATGATCCGTGGCAACTGCTCGACCCCTCCGCCCCGGATCGCCTCGCGTAGAAGGGCATGATCGGCCCCTTGGCTGCGTGCCAGTGCGATCAGAATCGGCAGGGTCGGCTTGCCTTCGCGCAGGTCATCGCCCACATTCTTGCCCAGCGCCTGACTGTCGCCTTCGTAGTCGAGCAGGTCGTCCACCAGTTGGAACGCCGTGCCGATGCTCCGCCCGTAGTCCGCACAGGCTTCCTCCGCCGACGCATCGGCGTCACCCAGGATGGCGCCCAAGCGTGCGCTGGCCTCGAAGAGCTTGGCGGTCTTGAAGCGGATCACCTGCAAGTAGTCCTCGATGGCGAGGTCGGCGTCGTGCATGTTCATCAACTGCAGTACCTCACCCTCGGCGATCACATTCGTGGCGTCGGCCAGAACGGGCAGCACACGTGGACGCCCGATGTTCACCATCATCTGGAAGGCGCGCGAGTACAGGAAGTCGCCCACCAGCACGCTGGCTGCATTCCCGAACAGCGCGTTCGCCGTCGGGCGGCCCCGGCGCAACGACGACTCGTCGACCACGTCGTCGTGCAGCAGCGTGGCGGTGTGGATGAACTCCACCACCGCTGCCAATTCCAGGCGCTCGGGCCCTTCGAAGCCGAAGACCTGCGAAAACAGCAGCAGCAGTCGGGGTCGGATGCGCTTGCCGCCTGCACTGACGATGTAGTGGCCGATCTGGTCGATCAGGGCCACACGGGATTGCAGTCGCTGCCGTATGACGTCATCGACGCGCTCCATGGCGTCGTCGATGGCGCTCGCAGCAGAGGCAGGGGCGAGGTTGTCGGTCAAGGCGCGTGATGTGACGGTTGGACGCGCAGTAGAGCGCCATGCCTGCTAATTATAGGAACCAGGCCACAACGGTTTTATCATTTCTGCGCTGAGGGCGGCCGGGCGGTAGCCGGTGGGTGGCCGCGCCGCCGGGCCTCGGCAGCGCGGTTTCCGCGGCGCTGACGCGGTCAGGTCTGCGCCCCAGGCGGTCGTCGCACTTTGCTCGTCGAGCGCGGCTCGTCGCACCTGGAGCATTCCGGCCCGCTCGGTCGCTGAGGCCCTTCACGCTATACTTGCAAGCTTCGTTCTTTTCGGGCGGGTGGTGTCGCGTCTGCGGCGCCGCACGTCGCGGATGTTCCGCGGCCACGATGCGTCGCGGGGCCTGCGATCCGCCCGGTTCATGCAAAGGTCTCATTCACATGTACGCGGTCATAAAAACCGGCGGCAAGCAGTACAAGGTTGCTGCCGGCGAAAAGATCAAGGTAGAACAGATTGCTGCGGACGTGGGCCAGGAGATCACGATCGATCAGGTGCTCGCCGTCGGCAGCGGCGCGGACCTCAAGGTCGGGACACCCTGGGTCGCGGGTGCGAGCGTGACAGCCACGGTCGTGGCGCATGGCAAGCACGACAAGGTTCGCATCTTCAAGATGCGGCGCCGCAAACACTATCAGCGGCACGGCGGCCATCGCCAGACCTACACCGAACTGCAGATCGCTGCAGTCAACGGCTGATCGATTCAGGAGTTCTGCACCATGGCACAGAAAAAAGGCGGCGGCTCGACCCGCAACGGGCGCGACTCCAAGCCCAAGATGCTCGGGGTCAAGGCCTACGGTGGCGAGGCAGTTTCGGCTGGTTCCATCATCGTCCGTCAGCGCGGGACCCGTTTCCACGCTGGCACCAACGTCGGGATCGGGCGCGATCACACCTTGTTCGCGTTGGTGGATGGCAAGGTTAGTTTTGCCGTCAAGGGCGCGCAGAATCGGCAGTTCGTCTCGGTGACGGCTGCCTGAAGCGCATCGGTCTGTCAGGTGTCGATGCCGGCTGGGCGGGGGTGTCCGGCGCGTTGACACCTCGGCACAGACCTCAGGACGCAGCGTGCTGCGCGCGGCATTCGAGCCCCGGCCATGGCCGGGGCTTGTCATTGGGGCCCCCATCCCATGAAATTCGTCGACGAAGTCACCATCGATGTCGCTGCGGGCGACGGAGGGGCAGGCTGCGTGAGCTTCCGACGCGAGAAGTTCATTCCCTTTGGCGGTCCCAATGGTGGTGACGGCGGACGTGGCGGCAGCATCTGGGCGGTCGCCGACGAAGGTCTGAACACGCTTGTTGACTTTCGCTACACGCGGCATTTCAACGCACGCAACGGCGAGTCCGGTCGGGGTTCCGACCAATTCGGCGCCGCCGGTGACGATCTCGTCTTGCGCATGCCCGTGGGCACGATCGGCAGCGATGCCGATACTGGCGAGCGGCTGTTCGAACTGCTGGCGCCAGGCGAGCGGGTGCTGGTCGTCAAGGGCGGCGATGGAGGCTTCGGCAACCTGCATTTCAAGACCAGCACCAATCGGGCGCCGCGGCAGAAGACGCCGGGCTGGCCGGGGCAGTCGCTACGGCTCCGCCTGGAATTGCGGGTGCTTGCAGATGTCGGTTTGCTGGGGATGCCCAATGCGGGCAAATCCACCTTGATCGCCGCGATCTCCAACGCCCGACCGAAGATTGCCGACTATCCTTTCACCACCCTGTATCCAAACCTGGGCGTCGTGCGTGTCGGGCCTGACCAGAGCTTCGTTGTCGCCGACGTCCCGGGCCTGATCGAGGGAGCCTCGGAAGGGGCCGGGCTGGGGCACCAATTCCTTCGTCACCTGCAGCGTACCCAACTGCTGTGGCACGTCATCGATATCGCACCCTTCGACGACTCGGTCGATCCGGTGGTGCAGGCCCGTGCCATCGCCAAGGAGCTCAAGGCCTACGACGAGACGCTGGCGGCCAAGCCGCGGTGGCTCGTGCTGAACAAGATCGACATGCTGCCCGAGGACGTGCGCGAGGCGCGGATCCGGGACGTCGTTCGGCGCCTTCGCTGGAAGGGGCCGGTTTTCGCCATCTCCGCGTTGGCGCGTCATGGGCTCGAGGCCCTGGTGCGAGACACCTTTGCCCATGTGGCAGCGGCCCGTGGCCTGCCGCGCGCGGGTGAGCCGGACGTCCGCTTCGAGGACGCCGCGCTGTCCGATTGATGCTGGATCGGGAGGACTGTCCTGTGAATGCCACGCCGTTGACGGCCGCGCGCCGGATCGTCGTCAAGGTCGGTTCGAGCCTGGTCACCGACGAGGGCCGTGGGCTTGATGCACAGGCCATCGGCCAGTGGACGCGGCAGCTGGCCGCGTTGGCACGAGAGGGCCGCGAGGTCGTGATGGTGTCGAGCGGCGCCATTGCCGAAGGCATGAAGCGTCTGGGCTGGACGACGCGGCCGAAGGAACTGCACGAGCTCCAGGCCGCTGCCGCTGTGGGTCAGATGGGTCTCGCGCAGATCTACGAGACCCAGTTGCGCGCCCTGGGCATGGCCAGCGCCCAGGTGTTGCTCACCCATGCCGATCTGGCCGACCGCGAGCGCTACCTGAACGCGCGCTCGACCCTGCTGACCTTGCTCCAGCTGCAGGTCGTCCCTGTCATCAACGAGAACGACACCGTCGTCAACGACGAGATCAAGTTCGGCGACAACGACACCCTGGGTGCGCTCGTCGCCAATCTTGTCGAGGCCGATGCGCTCGTCATCCTGACCGACCAGCGGGGCCTGTACACCGCAGACCCGCGCAAGGAACCGGCGGCCCGCTTCGTCGACCGGGCGGTGGCAGGAGATCCGGAGCTGGAGCGCATGGCTGGCGGCGCAGGCTCGCACATCGGCCGCGGGGGCATGATCACCAAGATCCTGGCCGCCCGTCGCGCGGCAGGCAGTGGCGCCAGCACCGTCATCGCCTGGGGGCGTGAACCCGACGTTCTGCTGCGACTGGTCGCCGGCGAGTCGATCGGCACCTTGCTGGTCGCCAGCACTCCGAAGCTCGCCGCGCGCAAGCAGTGGATGGCAGATCACCTCCAGCTGCGCGGAGCCGTCGTGGTGGACGACGGTGCGGTGCGCAAGCTGCGCGAAGAGGGCAAGAGTCTGCTGCCCATCGGGGTGCACCAGGTCACCGGCGAATTCGCGCGTGGCGATGTGATCGCAGTACAGGCGCTGGACGGCTCGGCCGTCGCGCGTGGTCTGGCCAATTACTCCAGCACCGAAGCGCGGCTCATTGCGCGCAAGCCTTCCTCACAGATCGCCGGACTGCTGGGTTATGCGAACGAGTCCGAGCTCATCCATCGCGACAACATGGTTCTCGGCTGAGTGGCTGAGCGGCTGAGCGGCCAACCGCCTTGTCGATGACGTGCGGTGCGTCGCTGCTCCGCAGCACGCGATCTGCCGCTTCGGGAGAAGGAGCGCAGTCCTCAGGCAGGGAGGGGCCGGAGTGGGCCCGCGGTCACAGATCCTTCATCCCTGAGGCGGGCGAGTGCGGGGTGGTGAACCAGCCATCCGTCCCCCCGGCAGAGCGCTGCGTGCCGCGCAAGGTCCCACCCGTGGGGCGTCTTTGCGAAGGCGGCGGTGGCAGGTACCGGGACAACTCGGTCAAGGCCATCTCGTAGACGCTGCGCTTGAACTCGATCACCATCTCCAACGGCACCCAGTACTCGTTCCAGCGCCAGGCGTCAAACTCCGGGTGGTCGGTCGCACGCAGGTTCATGTCGCTGTCGCGACCCAGCAACCGCAGCAGGAACCAGATCTGCTTCTGTCCACGGTAGTGCCCGCGAGCATCCTTGCGGATGAAGTGCTCCGGCACTTCATACCGCAGCCAGTCACGCGTGCGCCCGACGATCTGCACGTGCTCGGGCAACAGGCCCACCTCCTCGTGGAGTTCACGGAACATCGCCTGCTCAGGCGTCTCCCCGTGCTTGATGCCGCCCTGAGGAAACTGCCAGGAGTGCGTCCTCAGCCGTTTGCCCCAGAACACCTGGTTGCGCGCATTGAGCAGGACGATGCCGACGTTCGGCCTGAAGCCTTCCCGGTCGAGCATAATCACACCCCGATTTCAAACTTGAAATCATTATTGCACCCCCGGTCCCGGCAGGCGCACACTCGCTTTCCCGGATGCGGCTGAGGTGGTCATCGTCGGCCCGCACTGCGGGCCGATTCGCGCCACGTCCGGCGCCCCCTGACCTGACGCCTGCCCATGAAAGCCAGTTCGTTCTTCGTCGCGACGCTGAAAGAGGCGCCTGCGGACGCCGAAGTCGTCAGCCATCGGCTGATGTTGCGCGCCGGCATGATCCGGCGTCTGGCAGCTGGCATCTACAACTACATGCCGATGGGGCTGAGGGTGATCCGAAAGGTCGAGGCCATCATCCGTCAGGAGATGGACCGAGCCGGTGCGGTCGAGCTGCTGATGCCGGTGGTGCAGCCGGCGGAGCTCTGGCAGGAAACCGGGCGCTTCGGCAAGATGGGGCCTGAACTGCTGCGAGTGAAGGATCGCCACGAGCGCGACTACGTGATCCAGCCCACCAGCGAGGAGGTGATCACCGACATCGCCCGGCAGGAGTTGCGCAGCTACCGTCAGTTGCCGAAGAATTTCTATCACATCCAGACCAAGTTTCGAGATGAGCGTCGCCCACGCTTCGGCTTGATGCGTGGGCGCGAGTTCACGATGAAGGACGCCTATTCATTCGACCGGGACCGTGAGGGGGCGGCGCGCAGCTATCAGCAGATGTTCGACGCCTATCGGCGTATCTTCGACCGCTTCGGGCTCGAGTACCGGGCGGTGGCAGCCGACACCGGGGCCATCGGCGGGGATCTGTCGCACGAGTTCCAGGTGATCGCCGAAACCGGCGAAGATGCCATCGTCTACTGTCCGGGCAGCGACTACGCGGCGAACATCGAACTCGCGGAAGCGCTGGCACCGGAGACGGCTCGAGCCGCAGCCTTGCAGCCGATGGTCAAGACCTCCACACCGGGCAAGAGCACCTGTGCTGAGGTGGCGGCGTTCCTGGGTCTGCCGTTGACGTCGACGATCAAGTCGCTCGTGCTTGCCACCGACGACGTCGATGCGCAGGGTCGGCCCGCCGGCGTCACGGTGTGGCTGTTGCTGCTGCGTGGCGACCACAGCCTCAACGAGGTCAAGGCGGGCAAGGTGCCGGGGCTCGACGGCGGCTTCCGCTTTGCCACGGTGGCCGAGGTTGAGGCGCACTTCGGATGCAAACCGGGCTATCTCGGCCCGGTGAGCACGCGTCGCCCGGTGCGAGTAGTGGCCGACCGCACGGTGGCAGTCATGAGCGATTTCGTCTGCGGCGCCAACGATCCCGACTTCCACCTGACCGGTGTGAACTGGGGTCGCGACGTCCCGGAGCCCGACCAGGTCGCCGATCTGCGAAACGTCGTCGAGGGCGATCCGTCTCCCGACGGCAAGGGGCCCTTGGCCATCCAGCGCGGCATCGAGGTCGGACACGTGTTCTACCTCGGCACCAAGTACAGCCGGGCCATGGGCGCGACATTTCTCGATGAGACCGGCAAGCCTCAGTTGATGGAAATGGGCTGCTACGGCATCGGGGTCACACGCATTCTCGGAGCGGCCATCGAACAGAACCACGACGAGCGCGGCATCGTCTGGCCCGCGTCGATCGCTCCCTTCCAGGCCGTGGTCTGTCCGATCGGCATGGACCGCAGCGAGGCGGTGCGCCACGCGGCCGAGCGCCTGCACGACGAGTTGCAGGCCCTTGGCGTTGACGTCCTGCTGGACGACCGTGGCGAGCGTCCCGGCGCGATGTTCGCCGACTGGGAACTGATCGGTGTGCCGCAGCGCATCGTCGTGTCCGACCGTGGCTTGAAGGAGTCGCTCGTCGAGCTGCAGGGCCGACGCGAAGCCGAGCCGGTCAAGGTCCGGGTGGATGACGCTGCGCGTCTCGTGCGGGAGCGTCTCGGTCCGGTCTGATGTCTCACGGCTGCGCGTGCCGTGCCCCAGCGTGAACCGTCGGACCTGGTTCGCTTCGGTTGGAGCCAGCGGCATCGTCGTTGCGGGGGCCTGCCTGCCGCCTGCGGCGCTGGCCGGTGCTCAGGTCGAGGAGCCGCTGGCCGACTCGGTCCGGCTCGTGCTGGCTTCCGCCGTGGCATCGCAGGCGCCTCCTCGCCCGGTCTTTGCCGGGGTCGCTGAACGTGCGTACTACCTGCGCTGGCGTGAGCGAGCCGACGCGCGCCTGTCGCGCCATAAGCCCGAAGCGCAGGCGCGCGCCGATCTGCTCGACACGGTCTGGTATGAAAGCGCCCGTGCCGGGCTCGAGACCGCACTCGTGCTCGGCGTGATCCAGGTCGAGAGTGGCTTTCGCAAGTATGCGATCAGCTCTGCAGGCGCGCGCGGCTACATGCAGGTCATGCCTTTCTGGGCGCGGCTCATCGGGGACGGCAACGTGCGACGGCTGTTCCACCTGCAGACCAATCTTCGCTTCGGCTGCGTGATCCTGCGACATTACCTCGACATCGAGCGAGGCGATCTGACCCTGGCGCTGGGGCGCTACAACGGCAGCCGCGGGCGCATGGCCTATCCCCGGGCTGTGCTGGCAGCACGCGCCGGTTGGGCCTCGTTGTCCTGAGCTGCCGTGGGTTGATTGCCGAAGGCCGCGGCCGTCAAGCCCCAGTCGACCTCGTCGGCGGAGCCCGTCGCTCGTCGCGCCCTGGCGTTCGACCGCCGGGCATCGACTGCACGCTGACGCATCGGGAAACCCGACCTACAAGCCCTGCCACTGACGGGGTGCCGACCCAGCCAGACCGAGCAGCGCCAGCACCCGCTCGACCGTCTCGTCGACCATCTCGTCGATCGAGGACGGTCGGTGGTAGAACGCGGGCAGGGGCGGGAAGACGATGGCCCCCATCTCGGTGACCGCGGTCATGTTCCGCAGGTGTGCCAGGTTGAAGGGCGTTTCACGCACCATCAGCAACAGTCGCCTGCGCTCCTTCAGCGTGACGTCCGCCGCACGCGTGAGCAGGTTGTCCGACAGCCCGTGAGCCACCGCCGCGAGCGTGCGCATCGAGCAGGGGGCCACCACCATGGCTGCGGTGTCGAAGCTGCCGCTGGCCACACAGGCCCCGACATCGCCGGGCGCGTGCGCGTGGTCGGCTCGCGCCTCGAGAGATTTGCGGTCCAGCCCGAGCTCGTGGTGCACGTTGAGCACGCCGGCCGGACTCGCCACCAGGTGCGTTTCGACGCCCAGCGTGCGCGCCCGGTCGAGCAGGCGCACGCCGTAGACGGCGCCGGACGCCCCGGAGATACCGACGACGAGACGGGTGGGCACGGTGACCGTCCGGCGGCGTCCGGGCCTCAGGCCGCGGCCTGGGACAGCACTTGCTGCAGCTCCCCGCTCTCATACATCTCCATCATGATGTCGGAGCCGCCCACGAATTCCCCGTTGACGTAGAGCTGCGGGATCGTCGGCCAGTTCGAGTATTCCTTGATGCCCTGGCGGATGGCCTCGCTGTCGAGCACGTTGACCGTGGCCAGGTCGCCGACCTGGCAGGCCTTGAGCACCTGCACGGCGCGGCCGGAGAAGCCGCACATCGGGAACTGGGCGGTGCCCTTCATGAAGAGCACTACGCGGTGCCCCTTGACGATGTCGTCGATCTGCTGATGGATGTCACTCATGGAGGAGCCTCCTCGTACGCTGGATGAAGGTGTTGTGTCGCTCGGCCGCTTCTCGCGAGGCGAGCCGTCACGATGTGAGGGCAGGGTCGGGAACCCACGCATGTCCGTCAGCATAAGGGATCGCCGGGTGCGCGGTGCCCGTAGGGCCAGCGTCCGGTGCGCTGCCGTATCTCAATCCCATCGTGCTCCGGTGCACCGGGCGTGGCCGGCGAGGTCCTGGCGCGTCGACGGGTCCTGGCTGCCTGCCGCACGCAGCAGGCAGCCCACGGCATCCGCTTGTCGGTGGCCGTGTTCGAGCAGCAGCCACCCCCGCGCTGCCAGGTGAGCGGGTGCCCGCGCGACGATATCGGCCAGTGCTGTCAGACCGTCCGGGCCGGGGCTGAGCGCTTCGAGGGGTTCGGCATGCAGCGCGCTCAGGTGCGGGTCGTCGCCGTCGATGTATGGGGGGTTGCTCAGCACGAGGTCGAAGCGTCGGCCGGCCAGCGGCGCGAACCAGTCGCCCTGCAGCCATTCGACGGAGAGTCCCAGCCGATGGCCGTTTGCGCGAGCCACCTCGATCGCCGCCGCGCTGCGGTCCACGCCGCAGACCTGCGCCTGCGGGCAGGCCCGTGCGATCGCCAGGGCGATGGCGCCACTGCCCGTGCCCAGGTCGACAACGCGTGGCGTCGGACGGTCGGCCAGCGGACCGCGCAGGCACTCGATGGCCCAGTCCACCAACACCTCTGTGTCGGGTCGTGGCACAAGCACCGCGGGGGTGATGTGCATCATCAGCCCGTGAAACTCGCGCTCGCCCACCAGATAGGCCAGCGGTTGACCGCTGGCGCGTGCCGCCAGGTCGGCCACGCAGGCCTGCGCGGCGAACGCGGGCACGATGGCATCGTCGTGAGCGATCAGCCAGGTCCTTGACACGCCGAGGCGACGGGCCAGCAGCAGTTGCGCATCCAGCCGGTCGACACCCTGGCGACGGGCGAGTGCGAGCAAGTCGGCCACGCGCGGTTCGCTGGCTTCGGGCGGCCGGGCACGGGTCGTCATGCCCGTCCCTCCAGGGCCTCGAGCTGCTGCGCAGCACGCGCGGCACGCAGCGCGGCGATGACCTCGTCCAGGTCACCCTCCATCACCTGGCCGAGCTTGTAAAGGGTCAGGTTGATGCGGTGGTCGGTGAGTCGTCCCTGCGGGAAGTTGTAGGTGCGGATGCGGTCGCTGCGGTCACCGCTGCCGATCAGGGCCTTGCGCGTGGCGGCTTCGCGCGTCAGGCGCTCGGTGCGCTCGCGGTCGCGAAGGCGCGCGGCGAGCACCGCCATCGCACGCGCCTTGTTGCGGTGTTGCGAGCGGTCGTCCTGGCACTCGGCCACCAGCCCGCTGGGTAGGTGGGTGATGCGGATGGCGCTGTCGGTCTTGTTGACGTGCTGGCCGCCGGCACCGCTGGCGCGGAAGGTATCGATGCGCAGGTCAGCCGGATCGAGCGTCAGCTCCGGCGCTTCTTCCGGCTCGGGCATCACGGCCACGGTGCAGGCGCTGGTGTGGATGCGGCCTTGGCTCTCGGTCACGGGCACGCGCTGGACCCGGTGTCCACCGGATTCGAAGCGCAGATCGCCATAGACGGCCCTGCCTTCGATACGCAGCACCAGTTCCTTGTAGCCACCCAGTTCCGCCGCGCTGGCGCTGACGACCTCGGTGCGCCAGCCATGTCGCTCCGCGTGCCTGAGGTACATGCGCGCCAGATCGCCTGCAAACAAGGCCGATTCGTCGCCGCCGGTACCGGCGCGGATCTCCAGGAAGGCGGGTCGCTCGTCGTCCGGGTCGCGTGGCAGCAGGGCGGTCTGCAACTCGGCTTGCAGGTTCGACAGGTCTGCTCGCGCAGAGACGATCTCCTCCCGCGCCATGCTCGAGAGTTCGGGGTCCTCGAGCAGACCCTGCGCCACGTCGAGGTCCTGTTCGCGTTGGCGCCAACGCCGGTACAGCTCGACCACCTGGGCCACATCGGACTGCTCACGCGACAGCGTCCGCCAGCGCTGCATGTCGCCCATGACGACCGGGTCGGTGAGGCTCGCGTCGAGTTCGGCCAGACGCCGTTCGAGGCGGTCCAGTTGCTGGCGGATGGCGTGGTTCATCGGGGCAGAGGTCGGGAAGGCAGGAGCCTGTGACGTGGCGCTGCAGGGACCGGGGCTCGAGGGGGCTGCCGGCAGGCGGGGGGGGGCCGGCAGCGGCGCGGGCGGGGCCCGCGTGGCGCAGCGACGCTACGAGCCGGTGCCCGGCTCGCGCCGCCCGCCGCCGCGCAGGAACAAGCGCGAGACGGTGGCGGCCAAGGCCTCGCGCTGCGAGCCGTCGGCCGAGTGCAGTTCAGCCATGGTGCCGTGCAGCATCTTGTGGGTGAGGCCGCGTGACAGCGCTTCCAGCACGGCGTCGATGTCCTCGCCCTTGGCCAGCAGCTTGCGCGCCCGCGCGATCTCGGCCACGCGCCAGTCGTCGGCCTGGCGGTTCAGCGCCTGGATCAGCGGCACCGCTGCGCGCTGGTCCAGCCAGTGCGTGAAACTCTGGACGCCGGCGTCGACAATGGCCTCGGCACGTTCCACCGCGGCGTGACGCTTTTCGCCGGCGGTCTGCACGACCACGGACAGGTCGTCCACGGTGTACAGATAGACATCGGACAACTGCCCGACTTCCGGCTCGATGTCGCGTGGTACGGCCAGATCGACCATGAAGATCGGCCGGCGGCGCCGTGCCTTGACCGCGCGCTCCACCGCGCCCAACCCGATGATGGGCAGCGTACTGGCGGTGCAGGAGACGACGGCGTCGAACTCGTGCAGCCGCGAGGGCAGATCCCCCAAGCGCATGGCTTCACCGCCATAGCGCGAGGCCAGGGTCTGACCCCGCTCGAGCGTGCGGTTGGCCACCGCCATCGCACGTGGCTCCCGCGCGGCGAAGTGCGTGGCCACCAACTCGATCATCTCGCCGGCGCCGACGAAGAGCACGCGAATCTGCCTCAGGTCCTCGAAGATCTCGGCCGCCAGTCGGACCGCTGCCGCAGCCATGCTGACCGAGTGGGCGCCGATCTCGGTGGAGGTGCGCACCTCCTTGGCGACCGAGAAAGAACGCTGGAACAACTGGTGCAGTGTGGTGCCGAGCGTGCCGGCCGCATCGGCCTCACGGACCGCCTGCTTCATCTGGCCGAGGATCTGCGGCTCGCCCAGCACCATGGAGTCGAGCCCTGAGGCCACGCGGAAGGCGTGGCGCGCGGCCTCGCGATCCTCGCGCAGGTAGGTGTGGTGTTGCAGGTCGGATGCGCTGATCCCGGCGTGCCCGGCCAGGAAGTCCATCGCCGGGCGCGCGAGCTCGGGCACGCGGGCGGCGGGTGCGGCGATGTAGAGCTCGGTGCGATTGCAGGTGGAGACCAGCGCCGCCTCGGGCTTGGCCGCCTGCAGGCGCGCTCGCAGGGACCTCAACACCGGCGCGAGCTGCTCCGGGGCGAAGGCCAGCCGGCCGCGCAGGTCCAGCGGTGCCGTGGTGTGGTTCAGTCCTAGCGTGAACACGCTCATGGCCGAAATTGTAAGATCGTCCGGACAGGTTTGGGTGACTATTCGGGTTGACACCTAGAACTGTCAACTGCATGGAGTCTGCGATGGGCCTGTCCGAGGCTTTCTGGCACCTGTTCGAATTCCTCTATCCCGCCCTGGCCATGGGCCTGTTGTGCGCCGCCGGCGCGAAGAGTCTGTGGCGCGAGGAGTTGTCCGCAACGCCCTGGTGGCGGCTTGCGACCGTCGTGACGTTGTCGGGGGTCGCCGTGTTGACAGCCGGGCTGGTCGTCCTCGGGCGCGATGGCCGGATGCTGTCCTACGCAGCGCTGGTCGTGGTGGCAGCCATCGTGCTGTGGTTCACGGGCCTGCGCCCCGCAGCGCGCCGGGGGGAGGCAGCGTCGCGGCGCGAACCGCCCCTGGGGCGGTGACGATCGTCGATCGCCTCCGGGCTCTCATCCGTCGGCGGTCACCACCTCACCCCGCAGGGAGTGGGGCAGCGCCTGGGTGATCCTGACGTCGATCATCTGCCCCACCAGCCGGGCCGAGTGGGGCCCGCCGTCGAAGTTGACGATGCGGTTGCACTCGGTGCGCCCCATCAGTTCGGCTGCGCTCTTGCGTGAAGGCCCCTCGACCAGGATGCGCTGGATGGTGTGGACGCGTCGCTGCGAGATGCGGCGCACGTTCGCCTCCACCGCCGCCTGCAACTGCTGCAGGCGCTGCAACTTCTCCGTCTGCGGGGTGTCGTCCGGCAGGTTGGCCGCCGGCGTGCCCGGTCGTGCGCTGAAGACGAAGCTGAAGCTCGCGTCGAAGCCGACGTCCTCGATCAGCGCCATGGTTCTGGCGTGGTCCTCCGCGGTCTCGCCCGGGAAGCCGACGATGAAGTCGCTCGACAGGCTGATGTCCGGCCGCACGCGCCGCAGCGCGCGGATCGTGCTCTTGTACTGCAGCGCGGTGTAGCCGCGCTTCATGGCTGCCAGGATGCGGTCGCTGCCGTGCTGCACCGGCAGGTGCAGGTGGTTCACCAGCTGCGGCAGGCGCCCGTAAGCCTCCACCAAGCGCGGTGTGAACTCGTTCGGGTGGCTGGTCGTGTAGCGGATGCGCTCGATGCCGGGGATCTCGGCCACGTACTCCAGCAGCAGCGCGAAATCGGCCACCTCGGCCGTGTCGCCCATGGTGCCGCGCCAGGCGTTGACGTTCTGACCCAGCAGCGTGACCTCCTTGACGCCCTGGTCGGCCAGGCCTGCCACTTCCACCAGCACATCGTCGAGCGGGCGGCTGACCTCCTCGCCACGCGTGTAGGGCACGACGCAGTAGCTGCAGTACTTGCTGCAGCCCTCCATGATCGAGACGAAGGCGCTCGCGCCCTCCACCCGCGCCGGCGGCAGGTGGTCGAACTTCTCGATCTCGGGAAAGCTGATGTCGACCTGCGGTCGCGCGCGCGTGCGCCGCGCCTGGATCATTTGCGGCAGGCGGTGCAGCGTCTGCGGGCCGAAGACGAGGTCGACATAGGGCGCGCGCTCGCCGGTCTGCTGCCG
>CAZFVH010000012.1:0-44983 GCA_964522465.1 uncultured Rubrivivax sp.
GACGCGAGCATCGCAGCGGAGTCGGCCCGCAGGGCCGACCGCCCGACCAGGCCCCACGGCCGGGGCCGCGTGGTGGCGCGGCGCGCGCATGCACTGCGTCAGCATCAAGGCGATTCCGGCACCCTGCGCAGGGCGCAAGCAACAGCAGCCGCTGCACTTGTGTCACCCAGCGCGCAGCCACAAGGCAGCCTGTGGTGCGGCAGCACGACCAGGGCAACTGATCCGCGGGCCATCGATCATCAGCTTTCCGCCTGCCAGCGAAGGGGAGAGGGGTGCTCACCATGACTGGCTCGAAAACGACTTCGGTGACGCCCCATGAGCTCAAGCAGGCCCGTGCCCAAGGGCGCAGCCGCACCGACCTTGCCAAGCTGCGCGCCGCCACGCCCTTTGTCTGGAACGGTGACAACGAGGACGAGAGGCCACCCAGCCGGCCGGCTCTGACCCGGCCATTCCAGGCCGCCCGCCGCCGCACCGGCCGGACGGTCGACCGCGACCGCCCGCACCCCCACCTCAACCCGCCGCCACCCCCGCCCCGACCACCTTCGCCCGGTCCCGCGCCAGCGCCTCGCGCGTGGTGATGCGGCGGAACCACACGGTCACGGCGCTGGAGGTCAGCACGATGAACAGCGAATACAGCACCGGGATCAGCAGCACCTGCTGCTGCATCTCGCCCTGGAAGGTCAGCAGCACGATCAGCACCGCCAGCGGCCCGTTCTGGATGCCGGTCTCCAGCGCGATGGTGCGGCTGCGCAGCGCGTCCTGGCGCAGCAGGCGGCTCAGGCCCCAGCCCAGGGCCATGCCGACCAGCCCCAGGCCGATCGACGCCGCATAGACGGCGGCCGGCGTGGTCGCGAGCAACTGGTGGTTGCGCGGTACCCAGGTCAGGATCAGGAACAGGATCACCACGATGCCCAGGAAGCCGCCGATGAGCTCGATCGTCGCGCCGACGTTCGGGTTCCACTTGCGCAGCACCATGCCGAGCACCGTCGGCACGATCAACACCACCAGCACCTGGGCCACGTTGCCCGCCGGCACGCTGTACTCGCTGGGCAGGCCCATCAGCTGCGAATAGGTGGTCAGCAGCACCGGCACCATCGCCACAGCCACCAGCGTGGAGCACACCGTCATCATGATCGACAGCGCCAGCGCCCCCTTGCTGAAGTAGGCAAAGATGTTGGACGTGGTGCCGCCGGGCATGCAGCCCATCAGGATCAGGCCGATGGCCAGCGCCGGGGGCAGGCCCAGCAGCACCGCCAGCAGGTAGCCCAGCAGCGGCATGATCCCGTACTGGCAGGCCAGCCCGACGAGGATGCCCTGCGGCTTGCGGAAGGCGATGCGGAAGTCCTTGAAGGTCAGCGAGGCGCCCATGCCCAGCATGATCACCATCATCATGACGCCGAGCAGCCGGGTTTCGAGTTCGGTCAGCATGTCTGGTTGTCTCGTCGTTGGGGTTCAGGGCTGCGCGCCGGCGCGTGCTTGGGGTGCGGCCGACGCCGCCGGTGACAGGCCAAGTTCGGCCTTCAGGTCCTTGCGCAGGATCTTGCCGATGGGCGTCTTGGGCAGCTCCTTGCGCAGCACCACGCTGCGCGGCAGCTTGTAGTCGGCCAGCAGGCGCTTGCAGTGCGCGCGCACGGCCTCCTCGGTCAGGCCGTCGCGCTGCGGCACGATGTAGGCGCGCACGGCCTCGCCGGTCTTGTCGTCGGGCACGCCGATCACCGCCACCTCCAGCACCTCGTCCATGGTGGCGATGGCGTCCTCGACCTCGTTGGGGTAGACGTTGAAGCCGGAGACCAGGATCATGTCCTTCTTGCGGTCGACGATGCGGAAGTAGCCGTCGGCGTCCATCACCGCCACGTCGCCGGTGTGCAGCCATCCGTCGCGCAGCGTCCGTGCCGTCTCCGCGGGCTGCTGCCAGTAGCCCTGCATCACCTGCGGGCCCCGCACCGCCAGCTCGCCCGGGGTGCCCGGCGGCACGGGGTGGCCGTCGTCGTCGACCAGGCGCACGTCGGTGCCCGGCGCCGGGATGCCGATCGAGTCGGGCTTGAGCGTGCCGCCGATGGGGTTGAAGCAGACCACGGGCGAGGTCTCGGTCAGCCCATAGCCCTCGGCGATGCGGGTGCCGGTGATCTGCTGCCAGCGCGTGGCCACCGCGCCCTGCAGCGCCGCGCCGCCGGCCACCGCCGCCTTCAGGTGGCGCGGCGGGAAGGCGGTGAACCACTCCTCGTTCATCAGCGCGTTGAACAGCGTGTTCACACCGCTGACCCAGGTGATGCGGTAGTTGTCGAAGGCGCGCTGCAGGTTCTGGATCGGCCGCGGGCTGGGCACCAGCACGTTGCGTGAGCCGGCCACGTAGAAGCACAGCAGGTTGAAGGTGAAGGCGAAGATGTGATACAGCGGCAGGGCCGTCAGCACCACCTCCTTGCCCGGCTCGATGTGACTCGAGCCCATGGCGAAGGCCTGGTCGACGTTGTGCAGCAGGTTGCCGTGGCTGAGCATCGCGCCCTTGCTGACGCCGGTGGTGCCGCCGGTGTACTGCAGCACGGCCAGGCTGTCGTGGCCGACACCCTCCAGACCCTTGGTGAGCAGCGTGCCGTCGCGCTGCAGCGCCGCCGCGCCTTCGTCCAGGGCCTGCTCGAGCCGCACGTGGTCGACGCCGATCGGCGGCAGCACGCGGTTCCACCAGCGCATCACGCCGCGGATCACGGCGCGCGGCACCGCCGGGAAGAACTGCGGCACCTGGGCGACGATGACCTTGCGGATGGCGGTCTGCGCCAACAGGCCCTCGAGCTTGTGGGCGAACATGTCCACGATCACCAGCGCCTCGGCGCCGCTGTCGCGGAACTGGTGCGCCATCTCGGTGGGCGTGTACAGCGGGTTGGTGTTGACGAGCACGCACCCGGCCTTCAGCACCCCGAAGGCCACCACCGGAAACGCCAGCGTGTTGGGTGTCTGCAGCGCCACGCGCGCGCCCGGCGCCAGGCCAAGCACGCCGCGCAGGTAGGCGGCGAAGGCGTCGCTCAGCGCATCCACCTGCGCGTAGCTCAGCGAGCCGTGCATGCCGTTGGGCATGCAGGTGGTGAAGGCGGGCTGCGCCGCGTGGCGCGAGGCCGCCTCGCGCAGCAGGGCCGGCAGGTGCGGGTGACGCGGCGGCGGCAGGTCGCGCGGGATCAGGTCGCCGTAGTGTGCGAGCCAGGGCCGGGAAGGCGCGGACGATGTCGGGCTCGTGGGGTTCAAGAGCAATCTCCAGGGGCGCAGGCGCAGGTCGGGGATGGCCTACGCCCGGGTGGGGGTCGGCCGGCCGGGAGAATATGCCCAGCGACCCGGGGCCGTCGCAAGCGGGGTTACCCGCGGTGGGTCGCGGGCCCTCAAGAAACCGCGGTTGCGTGGTATCCGGACCCGTTCGCACTGAGCGTGTCGAAGTGCTCACGCCGGGCTTCGACAGGCCTGTCCTGAGCGCAGTCGAAGGGCTCAGCCCGAACGGTTTCGATGCGAACTGCGCCCACAGACAAAGGCCTGGAAGGCGCTCAGCCGCTCAGCCGCTCAGCCCGACAGCGCCTCGTCCAACCGCACCATGCGCCAGCCGTCGGCCTCGAGGGCGGCACGCAGGTGGCGGGCGTGTTCGACGGCCCCGGGCGTGTCGCCGTGCACGCACAGGCTGTGCATCGGCGTGGGCAGCACCTTGCCGCTGCGCGAGACCAGGCCGCCGGCCTCCAGCATGCGTCGCACGTGGGCGACGACAGTGTCGGCCCCGTGCAGCACGGCGCCGGCTTCGCGGCGCGGCACCAGCATGCCGGCATCGGTGTAGGCCCGATCGGCATAGGCCTCACAGGCCACTTGCAGCCCGGCGCGGCGCCCGGCGCGCTCCAGCGCCGACAGGGCCGGGGCCAGCAGGATCAGGTCGCGGTCGACGGCGCGCACCGCGCGCGCGACGACATCGGCCAGCGCGTCGTCCTCGCAGGACTGGTTGCTGAGCGCACCGTGCGGCTTGACGTGCACGAGCCGGGTGCCCTCGGCCGCGGCGATGCCGGCCAGGGCGCCTACCTGGTAGATGATGGCGGCCTCCAATTCGGCCGGCGCCATCTGCATCGGCCGGCGGCCGAAGCCCTGCAGGTCGGGGTAGGACGGGTGCGCGCCAGGGCCCACGCCCGCGGCCACGGCAGTGCGGATGGTGCGGCGCATGACCAGCGGGTCCCCCGCATGGAAGCCGCAGGCGATGTTGGCCGCCCCCACCACCTGCAGCAGGGCCTCGTCGTCGCCCATGGTCCAGGCGCCGAAGGATTCGCCGAGATCGGCGTTCAGATTGATCTTCATGTGCGGATTCTGCGGGGCTTCGCGTGGTGAGGTTCAGAGGTCGTGGCGATGGGCGCAAGACACTTCTACGTATGCGGTGGCTCGGGCTGGCGCGCATCCACCACGCCCGACACGAGGTTGCTGCGGTACAGGGCGTCTTCGTCCACGCCCCCGGGCCAGACCGCGCGGATGCGGGCCAGCAGCGCGCGCGTCAGGGTCTCCGCGGCGCGTGCCGTGGCTTCGCCCTGCGCAGCGCTCACCCAGGCGAAGCGCAGGCCCTCGCCGGGGCGGGTGTCGGCAACGCGGGCGAGGTCGGCGCTGACCACGGTGCCGATCTTCGGGTAGCCGCCGGCGGTCTGCGCATCGACGAGCAGCACGATGGGCTGCCCGTTCCCCGGCACCTGGATCGAACCCGGCACGGTGGCGTCGGAGGTGATCTCGCGCGCGCCGACGTGGGCCAGGGCCGCGCCCTCCAGGCGCACGCCCATGCGGTCGGCGGCCGCGGTGACGCGGTACTCCGACTGTGTGAGCAGGGCCTGCGCCTCGGTTGTGAAATGCCCGGCCTGCGGCCCGGGCACGGCGCGGATCGGCGCATCGGCGCGCGCGGGCGGCTCGGGCAGCAGGTGCTCGGGGCCGGCACGGGCGGCGCGCGCGGGCAGCAGCACCGCCGACGACAGCGCCCGTCCGTCGATGCCGCCCAGGCCGGCGCGGGCATAGGTGGCCGTGCTGCCCAGCACCGGCGCCAGCGCCAGGCCTTCGACCGCAAGCACGGCCAGCCGGCCGGCCGCCATGCCACGCAGGCGCAACTGTTCGTCCGGCGCCAGCGTCAATGAGCGCCACGATGCCACCGCGCGCCAGGTGCCCCCGCTGAGGTGCTCGACCACGGCGTGCCCGGCGACGGCCACCCGCACCGCGCCGCCGCGCGCCGCCACGCGCAGGCCGCCATCGACGCACTCGATGACCGGGGCGTCTTCGGCCTGCCCCGCCAGCGCGTTGGCCAGGCGCATCAGCCGACGGTCGAGCACGCCGGCCCACGGCACGCCCTGCCGCCGCAAACCGCGCCGGCCGGCGTCCTGGATCGAGGCGTAGGCGCCGGGCGAGACGATCTCGAGGAAGACGTTGTCGATGCTCACCGGGCAGCCCTCGACCCACTTTCCGGGCGGGCCACGACGGCTCGACCGCGATGACCGCCGTCGGGCATCCGGACCGCGGCGTTCGTGCCCGGTCGCTCATCCATGGGTCTGGCCTTTTGGGTCGAACATCTGCCACTGCCCGGGATCCAGTTCCCCGCCCCGGGCGGCCTGCTCGAGCCGCTGGAACTCCGCCACCCCGACCGGGCGGAAACGGACCCGATCGCCCGGCGCCAGCAGCGCGGGGCGGGGGCGCGAGGGGTCGAACAGCCGCACCGGGCAGCGCGCGATCAGGTGCCAGCCGCCCGGGCTCTCCCAGGGGTAGATGGCGGTCAGCCCGAGCGCGATCGACACGCTGCCCGCCGGCACGCGCACCCGCGGCTCGGTGCGGCGCGGGCGGTGCAGCGCGGGCGGCAGGTCCCCCATGAAGGGGAAGCCGGGCATGAAGCCCAGCATGTAGACGGTGAAGGTGGTGCGGCTGTGGTGCTCGACGACCGCGTCGGGCGCAAGGCCCAGCGCCTGCGCCGTCTCGAGCAGGTCGGGCGCCATCGCCGGCTCGTAGCACGCCGGCAGTTCCCACCGCCGCGTGTCGGCCCGCGCGTGGGAGGTGGCGGCGTCGAACAGGGGCTCCAGGGCCTGGACGAGGGTGTCGCGCGAGGTGATCACCGGGTCATAGAAGACCGTCAGCGAGCGGAAGGTCGGCATGGTCTCGATCAGGCCCTCCAGACCACCGCCGTGACGGCAGCGCTCGATCGCCGCGTCCAGGGCCTGCACGCGTGCGACCAGGCCCGGGTCGACCGCATCGCCGAATTCGATGGTGAAGGCGGCGTCGCCGGCGTCGAGCAGGCGCGGGCGCGGCGGGGGTCCGAGGGCCTGCGCAGCGCCGTCGATGGCCGTGTCGATCTGCATGGGGCGCGACTCTGCCAGAAGTCGCGCCGGGCCAGCGGGTTTGCGCGAGTCTGCGCGTGGGGGCGCAGGCCGTCACCGGCGCCGGCGGTTGTCGTCGCCGCGCCGGCAAGGCTCGATACCGCCGACGAGCCGGCCGGCACCGACATCGCCGTCGCGCCAGCGAGGGGCGATCACGGCCGACCCAGGCACGCCTGCCACCCCCCGCGCTCGAAGGTCGCGCGGTCGCACCAGGCCGCCACGGGGTAGTACTCGCCCATGATGCGCTGCACGGCCGGCCCGGCCGCACTGATGGCCGCGCGTGACGGCAGGTCGGGCAGGGTGAAGTCGAAGACCGCGTCGTTGTTCACGCAACTGTCCGGGCACCCCTCGACCACGCGCTGTACCGCGTAGGGGAAGTCGTCGGCCGGAAGCATGTGGCGGAAGAAGACGAGCTTGGGGTATTGCGGGTCGCCCCAGGGCAGCCAGTTCACACCGGGGCGCAGCCAGCGTGGGCGCGTCAGGTCGTCGCTGATCACCACCGTGTACCAGCCCCCTTCGACCGCGGCAGTGGTGTCGGCCAGGCAGCGCACCACGCCGATCGGCAGCGCGAAGTCGTTGTGGCACACCGACCAGTAGCGCATGTCCGGCGCGCCGGCGGCGCGCGTGCGGGCCTGCGGTGAGCGGCGCAGGCGCTCGGTGGTGTCGGGCGCCCGCGCCCGCAGCACGATCACGCGGCCGGCCTGGTAGGGCCCCGGGGTCATCAGGATGTATTTGTTGTGCGGGTTCGGGAACAGCAGCGGTGGCGACAGCCGTGGCGGCGAGAACCACAGCCGGCCCGAGGCGGGCTGGTCGAAGTCGGCCGGCTGGCGCAGGTCGAACCCGGGCGGGAACATCAACTGCAGGAAGGCGCGCAGGTCTTCCAGCTTGTTCACCGATCGCACCGGGTAGTGGGTGCTGCCGTCCATCGGTGGCGCCGGCGGACAGGTCTGCAGCGGCATGCCGTCGTCGATCGCCACCGTCGGCAGCGGCACGCCGCCGGTCAGGCTTTTCCCGCTCAGGGCGGTGTCGGCGCGTGGCACGTACATGCGCAGCGCCACCCAGGCGTCGTTCGGGCCCACCGCGATGCCGTTGCGCATGCCCGAGACCGCCGGGTCGCGCGAGATGCGCACGGTATAGGTGGCGCCGGCGCCGGTGCCGTCGGGCACGATGGTCGAGTCGTACAGGTCGCCGGCGGGACCCACCGGTCGGCCGCTGGCGTCGCCGTCGTAGGCGACGAAGGAGAAGTAGCGCGCATTCGGATAGGCCCCGCGCAGCGTCAGCGTGCGGATGCCCGCCGGCATGGGCATCATCCAGTAGCGCGCCTGGTCGTCGGGCGCCAGGTAGTTGCCCGCGCCGGACGGCGAGATGGTCAGCGGCCAGGCGCAGTTCTGCGCGTTCTGCGCCAGCGCCGATCCGGCGCTGGCCAAGCCAGCCAGGCTGGCCAGGCCATACAGGCCAGCGGCCAGCAGGTGTTTGAGGGGCTTCTTCATGATGATCTCCATAAGGATCGAAGCACCCACATGAAGCGATTTCGGCAGACCCTCCGCCGGCGCCCGGGGTGTGGACGCCGACGGTGCGCGCCGGAAACGGGGTCTGCGCTGAGCGTGGTCAGTTCGGTGTGGGTCACCCCCCCAGGGTGGCAGACCGCAAGCAGGTCGCGAGCAGGTCGAGGGCAGGGACAGTACCGATGGGCTCGGTGCCTCCTCGGACATATGATGATTGGAGCAGTAGACCTGACATCCGAACCGTCCGGCTCACAGGGCGGGTAAGCGAGATGGTGATCCCCGCACGCGCGCCGCCAGGCGGCGGGCGAGGTTTTCGATGGCGTTCCTGGGTTGATGAGGGTTACCGATGGGCATGACGATCACCGAGAAGATCCTGGCGCGAGCCAGCGGGCAGGACTCGGTGCGTGCGGGCGACGAGGTGCGGGCGCGCCCGGATTTCGTCATCGCCTATGACTTCCCGGGCTATACCGACGTCATCTTCCGGCAGATGAAGGACGAGTTCGGCATCGACCGGGTTGACGACCCGAAGCGCTTCGTGATGTTCATCGACCACATGGTGCCCGCCGTCACGCCGCAGGAAGAGGACCTGCACCAGAACACCCGCGACTGGGGTCGTGCCAACGACGTGCCCGTCGTCGAGCGCAAGGGCATCGGCCATCAGGTGGCGTCCGAGTTGGGTTACGCGACGCCGGGCGCCTTCGCCGTGCACTTCGACGGGCACATCTCGCAGCTGGGGACGTTCGGCACGCTGGCCATCGGCGTGCGCCGTCATCTGCTGGAGGCCTTCGTCAAGGACAGCATCAAGATCAAGGTGCCCCAGACCACACGGGTCGACCTCGTGGGGCGGCTTCAACCCGGCGTCATGGCGCGCGATGTGTTCCACCACATCGTCCGTGTGCTGGGCCCGGCAAGTTGTCGCTTCCAGGTGCTGGAGCTCGGTGGGTCTGCGATGGCGCATCTGGGCATCGAGAGCCGGCAGACGATCACCTGCCTGGCGATGTTCACCGGTGCGATCACGGCGATCATCAATCCCGACGAGGTGACGTTGCCCTACGCCCTGTCACGCGCGCGGCTGCCGCTCGACCCGGTCAGCTCCGACGACGATGCCGTCTATGCGGCGCGGCACACGATCGACATCTCCGATCTGGAGCCGGTCGTCGTCGTGCCGCCGAGCCCGGCCAACACGCGAGACCTGGCGCAACTGGTCGGCACCGAAGTGCAGGTCGGCTACCTCGGGTCCTGCGCCTCCGGCCGCCTGGAGGACCTGCGCGCGGCCGCGCAGGTGCTGCGCGGCCGGCAGGTGCGCCCGGGTTTCCAGCTCCACGTGGTGCCCACCAGCCAGGAGATCATGCAGAAGGCGGCCGAGGAAGGTCTGCTGACCGACCTGATCGCCGCCGGGGCCTTCGTCACCTCGCCGTCGTGCGACTACTGCTTCGGCCGCATGGGGGTGATGACGGCCGGGCAGCGTGCGGTGTCGACCGGCACGCTCAACGTCCGCGGGCGGATGGGCAGCCCGGACTCCGAGATCTACATCGTCAACGCCGCCGCCGTGGCGGCCGCGGCGATCGAGGGGCGCATCGCCGATCCTCGGCGCTATCTTTGAGGCATGAGCGCCCGGCCCCGACCGCGTCGGACCGACCCGACGCCTTCAGTCCTGGAGTGATGCAGTGGCGATGAAGAACCTCAAGGGCCGCGTGGCCTTCGTGTTCACCGAAGACGATTTCGATGTCGACCAGATCGTCGGGGTGAAGAACATCAAGTTGCGGGATCCGGCGGAACTGGCCGCGGTGGCGATGCAAGCCTACGACCCGGCGTTCTCGCAGCGGGTGCGCCCGGGCGATCTGCTCGTCGGGGCCCAGAACTTCGGCTATGGGCACCCGCACTACCCCCCCATGATCGGGATGCGTCATCTGGGGGTGGCCGGCGTCATCGCCGAGAGCTTCTCGCCGGGCTATTGGCGTGGCGAGATCGCGATGGGGTTCCCGCAGGTCGCCTGCCCGGGCATCCTGGGGCTGGTGCAGCGGTGGGACGAGATCGAGGTCGACTGGGCCCGCCTGCGTGTGGTCAACCACACCCAGGGGCGTGAGCTGCCCTTCGAGCCCTTGTCCGAGGCCGACCGCGAGATGCTCGAGGCCGGAGGCATCGTGGGCTACCTGCATGCACGTGACCAACAGGAGAAGACCGCTTCATGACCGATCACACCTCGAGCAGACAGGCCTTCGCGGCTGGCGCGCGGGCCGGGCGGACCGTGTGGACCGCGGGCGTCTACGACGCGCTGTCGGCGCAACTGGCCCAGGCGGCCGGCTTCCCGGCGGTGATGACCTCGGGTTTCGCCGTCTCGGCATCGCTGCTGGGGCAGCCCGACGTCGAGATCTACACGATGACCGAGAACGTCGGCGTGGCGCGCAACGTCGTCAATGCCGTGAAGATCCCGGTGATCGCCGACGCCGACACGGGATACGGCAACGCCATCAACGTCATGCGCACGGTGCGCGAGTTCGAGCAGGCGGGTGTGGCGGCCGTGATCTTCGAGGATCAGGAGGTGCCCAAGCGGTGCCCGGCGGTGGCGGACCATGTCGACATCCTGCCCGTGGTCGAGAGCGCCGCGAAGATCCGCGCCGCCGTCGATGCGCGGCGGGATCGCGACATGCTCGTCATCGCACGCACCGATGCGATGACCGAGGACGAGGCCATCGATCGCGCACAAGCCTATGTCGCTGCCGGGGCCGACCTGATCCAGCCGATCAGCCGCTGCTTCAAGTCCTTCGAGGGGCTGCAGCGCCTGCGGCAGGCCTGCGGGCGGCCGTTGTCGCTGCAGATCCTGGGTTGGCTCGAGACCGGGCTGAGCCGCGAACAGGTCGAGCAGGTGGCTGGCCTGGCCGTGTACCCGCTGGTCGGGCTGCTGACGGTGACGTCGGCCCTGCAGCGCAACTACGCTGCCTTGTGGGCGCAACGCTCGACGCGCGACCTGCCGCTGCCGACCACGCCCATGGGCGACTTCAAGAAGTTCATCGGCTTCGACGAGGTGGAGGCTTTGAAGCACGTCTTCCTGCTCGGCGAGGTCAGGAAATGATCTTCACGCCCCTCGATGCCGCCGGGACGGGGTCTTCCGGCGCGGCGCCCCAGGGTGGCGCACTCCCGCGACCGGATCACCTGCCCACGGTCCTGACCGGGCAGTATTTCGAGGCGATGGAGAACTTCCAGCGCACCTTCTGCGTCCAGCCGGGCGACCGGATGGTCTTCCTGGCGGATCGCAAGCTCGACCCGCAGGTGATCGCGGCCATCACCGGCATCGCGCGGGCCCGCGGCGTGCGGCCCTGGGTGATCGTCAGCGACACCACCCAGCACACGCAGATCCCGCCGGAGGTACGGCCCTTGCTCGAGCAGGCGACCTTCGTCGTCTCGACCTGGTTCTGCTCGATCATCGACCCGCTGTGCATCGCGCTGCGCAAGAAGGGGCAGCGGTGGGTCAAGATCACCTACTTCCGTGACATCGAGCTGCTGAAGACGCCGCAAGCGCGGTTCCCGATCGACCTGGTGGGCGAGATCATCCGCGCCACGGCGGCGCAGTACCCGACCGAGGGCGATTTCGATCTGCACTTCAGCGATGAGCGCGGCACCGATTTCCGCATCCCGTTCACCCAGCAGATGCGTCGGTTGCTGCTGCAGTCCAACCGCTGGCGCGGGCAGATGACGCCGCACGAGCCGGGCTCCTACGTGCATTACCTGCCCACGCACGGGCCGAACGTCTACGACCGCACGGCGGTGGACAACGACGACGCCGTCGTGGTGCCGATGCGTGGCGTGGTGTATCCGCAGTGGGCGGTCGGTTTCCCGCGACCCTTCGACGAACGCATCGGCGTGCACTTCGAGCAGGACCGCATCGTGGCCGTGGACGGGCAGGGCGAGACCGCCGCGATCCTGCGCGACATGCTCGTGGGGGGGCAGCTCATCGAGCTGGGCTGTGGGTTCAACCCGAAGGCGCCGCGCCGCACGGTCTATCCGGCGGGCTCCAACTCGCCCGGTGCCCTGCACTTCGGCATCGATCTCGCCCGGCGCAGCCGTTACATCCAGCGGGTCATGCCGGAGTGGGAGGAGCCGCCCGTCCACATGGACCTCATCACCTTCGACAGCACCGTGAAGGCCGGTGAGGCCACGCTGATCGACAAGGGCTTTCTCGAGGCCTTGCGCGCCCCCCAGGTGGTCGAGCACGCGGCGCGCTACGGCGACCCGGTGGAATTGCTCGAGGCCTGGGTGGACTGACCCCTGTTCCCGCAGCCCGAGGGGCCCGGCCCCTCGACACTTTGAAAACGACTGGAGGTAGACGATGACGATGCGACTGAAGCTGACGGCCTGGACCCTGGGTTCGGCGTTGGCACTGGCGATGGGCACCCCCGCGGTGGCCGAGCCCTCGGCCGACACCCTGAACAAGCTGGCGGCCACGGCGGCGACCAAGGGCCCGGTGATCTGGTACGAGAGCTCGCCGCGCGACCAGGCGGAGAAGATCTCCCAGGCTTTCGCCAAGCGTTTCCCTGGTGTCCGTCTCCAGCACACGCGTGACGCCGGTGGCGCTGGTATCGGCGGCCGCGTCATCCAGGAGTCCCAGGCCAATGCGCGCACGGCCGACATCCTGACCGGCAGTGCGTCGGTGATCTGGCAACTGGTCAACCGCAACCTCGTCGCTCGGCAGGATTGGGCGGCGCTGGGGGTCGCGCCCAGCGTGGCCTCCACGCCGTACACCATCGCCAGCACCACGGCGATCTACGTCATCCTGTCGAACAAGCAGCAGGTGTCCGACGCCGAGGCGCCGAAGAACTGGGCCGATCTCGCCGATCCGAAGTGGAAAGGCCGGGTGGGCCTGTGGATCCGCGCCGAGCCACAGCTCTCGCTGGCCTCCGTCTGGGGCGAGCAACGCACCATGGAGTACATCGGGCAGATCAATGCGCAGAACCCCTTCCTGTTCAAGAGCACCTTCCCGCTGGCGCAGCAGATCGGCTCGGGGGAAGTGCCCGTGGGCCTGGGCCTCTATCACGCCGCGCAGCCGCCGATCCAGCGAGGCGCTCCCATCCGCGTGCAGGTGACCGACCCGGTGGCCACCACCACGCTGCACAGTGCGGTGATCTCCGCCGGCCGCAATCAGGAGGGCGGGCTCTTGCTGGCCTTGTGGCTCGCCACTGCCGAGGGCGCGCGCGTCTACGAAGAAGCCACTGGGCGCGGCCATGCCGGCGTCGTGGGCACCGAGGCACAGAAGATGCTGGCCGGACGCAAGCTCGCGGAGTTCGGCGCCGACAAGGTGCCGCAGAACCTGGAGATGTTCGAGCGCTTCAACAAGACGATCGCCGCCGGCGGGCGCGCGGTCGACTGAGCACATCGGTCTCCGATGTCCGTGCCGGCACAGGTTCAGTCCTGGCCGGCGCGGCATGACCGACTCGGATCCCTGAATCCTGCCTTCTGTTGCCGATGTTGAACCGAACGGAGATACGCCACCGGGATGGGGGGCGGCGGCTGGCCGCTGCGGCCGTCGCGGCCCTGTTGGTGTATCTGGTGGTCGTCCCCTTGGTGCTGCTGGCGATCAGCAGCTTTCGTCCGACGGGGTTCCCGATGGAGGCGGGCTGGACGTTCGCCAACTTCACCAAGGTCTACACGGACGACAAGTTCGCCGGGCTGATCGGCACGACGGCGGTCTTCGCGCTGTGTTCCACGCTGCTGGCACTGGTCGTCGGGATCCTGCTGGCCTGGTTGATCGAGCGCACCGATCTTCCGGGGCGCGGCGTGTTCCGGGTGCTCGTGATCCTGCCGATGGCCACGCCTCCCGTGCTGCTGGCCATCGGCTGGACCATGCTGCTGTCGCCACGCACCGGCTTCTTCAATCTCTTCCTGCGTGACACGCTGGGTCTGGACATCACGCCGTTCAATGTGTATTCGCTGGGCGGCATGATCTTCGTCGAGACGCTGGCGCTGGTGCCCACGGCCTTCCTCTTCCTGGCGCCGGCCTTCCGCAACATGGACCCGAACCTGGAGGAGGCCGCCTTGACGAGCGGCGCGTCGGCCTGGACGATGGTCTCCAAGGTGTTGCTGCCGCTGTTGTGGCCGGCCATCGCCGCCTGCGGCGTGTTCCTGTTGATCGTGTGTTTTGTCGTCTTCGACATCCCTGGCACGCTGGGCATGCCAGCACGCATCTACGTGCTCAGCACACAGATCTACTATCTGACGTCCGACAGCCCCGCCGGCATCCCGCTCTACGGGCAGGTCAGCGCGTTGGGGGTGTTCTTCCTCGGGCTGTTGTTCCTGCTGGGCTATCTCTACTTCCGTTTCACGCGGGAGAGCCAGAAGTACCGCACCATCAGCGGCAAGGGTTTCCGCCCGCGGCTGTTCAAGCTCGGCGCGTGGCGCTGGCTGGCCTGTGGCGGCGTGATGTTGTACTTCCTCCTCGCCGTGCTGTCACCCTTGGCCATCCTGCTGTGGGCCAGTCTGATGCCCTACCAGACGCGGCCGAACGCGGCGTCCCTGTCATTGGTCACGCTGCAGAACCACATCGATTTCCTGTCCAACACCCTGCTCATCGACGCGGTTCGGAACTCCAGCGTCGTGGCGATCGTTTCGGGCACGGTGGTCGCCTTGCTGTCGTTGGTGATCTCCTGGCTGGTCATCCGCCAGAAGGTGCCGGGCGCGCGCACCATCGACAACCTCGCCTTCGCGCCGGTGGCGGTGCCCGGGGTGATGCTGGGCGTGGCGGTGGTCTACGTCTATCTGACGCTGGACTTCGTCTTCCCCATCTACGGCACGATCTGGATCCTGGTCGTCGCCTACGTCACGCACTACCTGTCCTTCGGCAGCCGCCTGGCCAACGGCGTGATGGTGCAGATCCATCCCGAACTCGAGGAGGCCGCCCGCGCCAGCGGCGCCAGTGCTTCGCGAGTGCTGGCACGGGTGACGGCGCCACTGGTGTGGCCGGCGGTGGCGGCCATCTGGATCTGGGTCGTGGCGCATGCGATGCGCGAGTTGTCGACGGCCCTGATGCTGTCGAGCCGCGACAACACCGTGGTGCCGACCTTGCTGTGGGACTACTGGACTGGCGGTGAGCCCACCCGCGCCGCCACCGTCGGCGTCTGGCTGATCGTCGCGCTGGCGGCTTTCCTGTCGGTCTGGCAGTACCTGTCCTCGCGCGGCGGCGTGTCTCGCACTTCCTGAAGACCCATGCTCCAAGTCCAGAATCTGCGCAAGCGCTACGACAACAGCCGGGCTGACGCCTTCGCGGTCAGGGATGTCGGCTTCCGTGTCGAGCAGGGGGAGTTCTTCACGCTCCTCGGACCCTCCGGTTGCGGCAAGACCACGACGCTGCGCTCGGTGGCGGGCCTGGAGATGCCGGACGAGGGCGAGATCGAGATCGCGGACGTGCCGGTGTTCTCCTCCACCCGTGGCATCGCGGTGCCAGTGGCGCAGCGTGACATCGCCATGGTCTTCCAGAGCTACGCGATCTGGCCCCACATGACGGTCGGACAGAACGTGTCCTTCCCGCTCGAGGCCATGGGCGTCAAGGGCCCGCAGGTGCGCACCCGTGTGGAGCGCGCTCTCGAAATGGTGGGCCTGGCCGATTTCCGGGACCGGCCCGCACCGATGCTGTCCGGCGGGCAGCAGCAGCGCGTCGCGCTGGCCAGGGCCTTCGTCAAGGAGGCGCGTGTGCTGCTGCTCGACGAGCCGCTGTCCAACCTGGATGCCAAGCTGCGCGACCAGATGCGCATCGAACTGCGCGACCTGCAACGGCGCATCGGCACCACGGCCATCTACGTCACGCACGACCAGGAAGAGGCGATGGCCCTGTCCGATCGGGTGGCGGTGATGAACAACGGCCGCGTGGTCGAGTTGGCTGCGCCGCGCGACCTCTACCTGAGGCCGCAAACCGACTTCGCCGCGCGCTTCGTCGGGCAGGCCGACCTGCTGGACTGCCAGCTCGCCTCGGCCGACGGGGCCCGGGCCGTCCTCGACACGCCGCTGGGCAGGCTGGTCAGCGAGGTGCTGCCTGCCGACACCGGCGGATCGCTCAAGCTGCTGATCCGTCCCGAGCACATCGAGATGCACCCGCCGGGTGAGCACGGCCCGAACCGGCTGCCTGGCGTGATCGAGCGCCTGGTGTTCTCGGGCCGGATCGTCGAGTACTTCGTGCGGGTGGGCGAGCGCACCGTGCGCGTTCAGGGTCTGTCACGCGCGATCCACAACCCCGGCGACGCCGTGATGCTGGCGTTTCCGCCGGGCCGCTGCGTCGTCGTGCGTGGAGTCGATTGAGGTGGACACCGCGTTCGTGCAGGCGCTGCGCGCAGTGGTCGGCGCCGATGGGGTACTCACCTCCGCGCAGGACCTCGAGCCGCATGTGGTCGACTGGCGCCAGCGCTTTCGCGGGCGGGCGCAGGCGGTGGTCCTGCCGCGCAGCACGGCCGAGGTGGCCCAGGTCGTTGCCTTGTGCGGGCGGCATCGCGTGCCTGTGGTGCCACAGGGGGGCAACACCGGCCAGAGCGGCGGCAGCATCCCGCTGGCGGGGCAGGATGACAGTGTCATCGTTTGCCTGCGGCGCATGAACCGCGTGCTGGGCATCGATGTCGACAACAACGCGATGGCGGTGCAGGCCGGATGCGTGCTGCAGACCTTGCAGGAGCAGGCGGCGGCGGTCGGCCGCTTCTTCCCGCTCAGCCTGGGCGCGGAGGGCTCGTGCCAGATCGGTGGCAATCTGGCCACCAATGCCGGGGGGACGGCCGTGCTGCGCTATGGCAATGCCCGGGATCTGGTGCTGGGCCTGGAAGTGGTGCTGGCCGACGGTCAGGTCTGGGACGGCATGCGCGCGCTGCGCAAGGACAACTCGGGTTTCGACCTGAAGGGGCTGTTCCTGGGGTCCGAAGGCACACTCGGCATCATCACCGGCGCGGTGTTGAAGCTCTTCTCCCCGCCCGGGCAACAGGCGGTCGCCTGGGTGGCGGTGTCGTCGCTGCGACAGGCCGTCGGCTTGCTGTCGATGTGCCGCGACACGCTCGACACCCGGCTGTCGGCCTTCGAATACCTGTCCCGGGCGCAGGTCGACCTCGTGCTGCGCCACGTCCCCGGGCATGTGGACCCACTGCCTGTGGCGGCTGCGGGCTACGTGCTGGTGGAGTTGTCCGACGCCTCGCGCGGTGGTCAGATCACCGAGGTCCTGCACACCGTGCTGGGCCGCGCCCTCGAGTCCGGTCTGGCCCTGGACGTGGCACTGGCCAGCAACGAGCGTCAGGCGCAGGCCTTCTGGCGCATCCGGCACTCGGTGTCCGAAGCCAACCGGGCGCACGGCGTCAGCCTGAACCACGATGTCTCCGTGCCCACCTCCCGCGTGGCTGAGTTCGTCGAGCGCGCCACGGCCCACCTGCAGCAGGCGCACCCGCAGGCGCAGGTGATCGTCGTCAGCCACCTGGGCGATGGCAACGTCCATTTCCTGGCCATCTTCCCGCGCGAGTTCTGGGCCGCGCTGCCCGACGCCACGGCCCATGCCACCTCTGTCCGTCAGGGCGTCTACGACCTGGCCATGGCCTGCGGCGGATCCTTCAGTGCCGAGCACGGCGTGGGTCAGATGCTCACCGGCGAGGTGACGCGCTACAAGTCGGCGGCGGAACTCGATCTGTTGCGCCGCGTCAAGCACGCGCTCGACCCGGCCGGTCTGCTGAATCCGGGCAAGGTACTGCCACGATGAACGGGAGCCGCGCAGGCCCCTGGAGTCATCGATCCGGGGCATGACGGACACGAGCGCCGCACCGAAGATCGCCGGCGTCGGTCACGTCGCGCTCGATCTGGTCTTCGAGCTCGACGCGATCCCGCAGCAGGCGGTGAAGGTGGCCGCGCGTGCGCTGCGGCGGGTGGTCGGGGGCATGACGGCCAGCGCCTGCGTGGCGGCGGCGCGGCTGGGCGCGGCGGTGCGATTCGGCAGCCCGGTGGGCGATGACGATGCGGCGGCGCACTTCGCTCGTCACTTCGCGCAGGAAGGGGTCGATGCGTGCGGCCTGCAGCGCGTGGCGGGCGCCCAGAGTTCGCTGTCGGCAGTGCTGGTCGATGCGCAGGGTCAGCGCCTGGTGGTCAGCCACCACGGGCAGGCGCTGCGCGATCCGCCGCCGCTGGACGAGGGCTGGCTGGCGCAGGCCGATGTCGTGATCGCCGATCCGCGCTGCCCGGCCTGGGCCGAGGCAGCCTTGCGATCGGCCCGGCGGCGCGGCGTGCCGGGCGTCCTGGACGGCGATGTCGCGCCCCGTGCCGACCTGCAGCGCCTGGCCGGTCTGGCAGCCTGGACCGTGTGCTCCGAGCCCGGCGTGGCGGCGCTGCTGGGGCTGTCCTTCGACGGCGCGCTTGACGCCGCCACCGCGCAGCGCGGGTTGACCGAGGTGCTGACGCTCGGCGCCGAGGTCGCGGTGGTGACGACGGGCGAGCGTGGGCTGTGGTGGCAGCGTCGCGGTACAGCGGCGTCGCAGTTGGCGGCCTTCGACGTGGGGCCCGTGGTCGACACGCTGGGGGCCGGCGATGTCTTCCACGGCGCGCTGGCAGTAGCGCTGGCCGAGCGGCGCGGCGATGTCGATGCGCTGCGCTTCGCCTCGGCGGCTGCTGCCTTGAAGTGTCTGCGGCCGGGTGGGGTCGCCGGCGCGCCGCACCGCGCCGAGGTGGACGCCTACCTGGCGTCGTTCACAGCTTCCTAGGTCCCTCAGCCAGGGCGATCGCCGCAGCGTGTGTGCGGGGGCGGCCCGCGGTCAGGCGCTCGTCCGTCTCGGGCACGGCCGGTCGATGCGCACGCGCAAACCGTCGGATGCGCTCGCGCGGCAGCATGCAGGGCTTGTGACCCGCAACCGGGCGCCCCGCGCTGCTCGCCTCCCCATGGCCGCCAAACAACTGCTGTTCCATGACACCGCCCGCCAGAGGATCTGGCGCGGCGCCGACCAACTGGCCCGGGCCGTGCGCGTGACCCTGGGCCCGCGCGGGCGCACCGTGATCCTGGAGCGCGATTTCGGCGCACCGCCGCAGATCGTCAACTCCGGCGTGCTCGTGGCGCGTTCGATCGAGCTCGAGGACCCGTTCGAGAACCTGGGCGCGCAACTGCTGCGCGAGGTCGCCGCACGCACCAGCGAGCAGGCCGGCGACGGCACGACCACGGCCACCGTGCTGGCGCACGCGATGATCGACGAGGGTCGGCGCTTCCTGGCGGGCGGCCTGAACCCGGTGCAGTTGCGCCTGGGCATCGAGCGCGCTGTGGCCACCGTGGTCGACGAATTGAAGCGCATCGCCCGACCCTGCGCCACCTCGCAGGAGATCGCGCATGTCGCCTCGATCTCGGCCAACAACGACCGCTCGATCGGCGATCTCCTGGCGCAGGCCATGGACCGGGTCGGCCGCGAGGGCGCGGTCACGATCGAGGATGGCTCCGGCATGGTCAGCGAGCTGTCGGTGGTCGAGGGCTTGCAGTTCGACCGCGGCTACCTCTCGCCCTATTTCATCAACGACGCCGAGCGCCAGTCGGCGGTGCTGGAGGACGCGGCCGTGCTGCTGGTCGACCGACGCCTGTCGTCGGTACAGGACCTGCTGCCGCTGCTCGAGGAGGCGGTCAAGGCCTCCAGGCCCTTGCTCGTCATCGCCGAGGATCTCGACAGCGATGCCCTGGCCACGCTCGTCGTCAACGTCATCCGCGGCACGGTCAAGGCCTGCGCCGTCAAGGCGCCCGGGTTCGGCGACCGCCGCAAGGCCCTGCTGCAGGACATGGCCATCCTCACCGGCGGTGTGGTGGTCAGCGACGAGGCGGGCGTGACGCTGGCCAAGGTGACGCTGGCCGACCTGGGGCGCGCGCGCCGCGTGGAGATCGGCAAGGACGAGACCACGCTCATCGGCGGGGGCGGGCAGGCGCAGGCCGTTGCCGAGCGCCTGGCCCTGCTGCGTCGCGAGCGCGAGGCGGCCACGGGCGACTACGACCGGGAGCAGCTCGAACAGCGCATCGCGCGTCTGGCCGGCGGCGTGGCGGTGGTCAAGGTCGGCGCCGCCACCGAGACCGAGTTGAAGGAGCGCCGCATCCGTGTCGAGGACGCCCTGCACGCCACGCGCGCCGCGGTCGAGGAGGGCATCGTGCCGGGCGGCGGCGTGGCGCTGCTGCGCGCGCGCCGCGTGCTGCGGCCCGATGCCGAAATGTCGCTGGACGAGGCCTCGGGCATGCGCACGGTGCACCGTGCCCTGGAAGAGCCGCTGCGCTGCATCGTCGCCAACGCCGGCCTCGAGCCCTCGGTCGTTGTCGCGCGGCTGGAGCAGACGGGTGACGAGCCCGCCGCCGTGCTGGGTTACAACGCCGCCACCGGCGAGTACGGCGACCTGATCGCCATGGGGGTGATCGACCCGGCCAAGGTCACCCGCCTGGCGCTGCAGAACGCCGCCTCCATCGCCGCCCTGGTGCTGATGACCGATTGCGTGGTCGCAAGGGTGCGTCCGCAGGCGGAGCCGGCAGGCGCGGTGGGTCCGGCTGGTCTGCCCGGCATGCCGGCCGAAGCGGAGTACTGAGATACGCGCCCCTCCCGGCGCACAGCCCGATGGCCCACGGGACACAGCGGGACATCCACGCACGACGGACCCCAGCGACAGTTGCCGGGCCGAGACGCAGGTCGCCTGCTGCAAAGCGATCCCGGCGAACAGCTGTTCACCGTCTTGTTGATCCGCTGTGAGCCCATGGACCTGCGACCCGGCAGTGATGGTCCACGTCGAGGCGGATGTTCGCCGTTGGCTTTTCCCATTGGCGCTTCAACTTCGACAGGTTCCTAGAAACTGCCGAACAGGCTCCCCAACAAGACAACGGCCACCAGTGCCAGCAAGGGAACAGCGACTGCCACCACGAAGATGTCCGCATAGCTCTGCCGATGGGTGAGCCGGCAGATACCCAGCAAAGTGATGACCGCGCCGTTGTGTGGAAGCGCATCGAGCCCCCCCGTGGCAATCGCGATGACGCGGTGCAACAGATCTGGCGCGACACCGGCTGCACGCCCCATCTCCATCCAGGTGTCTCCCAGGGTGTGCAGCGCGATACTCATGCCTCCCGAGGCCGAACCCGTGATCCCCGCCAGGATGTTGACGGCGATCGACATCGACACCAGCGGATGGTCGGGAGCGATGCCCAGCACCGCATCGCGGATCAAGGCAAACCCGGCGAGGGAGGCGATCACGGCGCCGAAGCCCACCAGCGAAGCGGTGTTCATCAGCGGCATGACCGAGGCCGTCGCACCCTGCTCGAGCACCGTCTTGAAGGATGCGTCTGGGCGCTGCGGGCTTTCTTCCTTCTCTTCGGGGGAGGGTTCGGCACCATCTGGGGCGACGGTCGGCTGCCGACCGGATCCCAGGTCGGCTCGCCTCCTTCGGGTCAGCCACCACAGCCCTGCCAGCGTCACGATGGCGGCGCACAGCGCGCCGACCACCGACCACAGGCCCCGCAGGGACTGCAGGGACGTGGCGCCATAGCGGGCGTCTGCCAGGTAAGCCGTGTTCAGTGCGGGCCACAGCGCCGTGGCGAGCAGGTAGTTGAGCACGATGACGAGCACCACCGGCGTGAGGGCCCAGCTCAACGGCATCGCCGAAGCCCCGTCCAGCGACACCGCATCGGCAGACGCAAGGGGCGCTTCTTCGGCGCCGTAACCCTCTGCGACTTTACGGGCCGCCCTGGTACGCCAATGCAACCACCACCCGCCGAGCCCGAACATGATGGCGCTGCCAATCACCCCCAGGCCCGGTGCGGCAAACGCGGTCGTGCCGAAGTAGGGCATCGGGATGGCGTTCTGTATCGCAGGCGTGCCGGGAAGTGCCGTCATCGTGAACGTGAAGGCGCCGAGGGCAATGGTGGCGGGGATCAATCGCTTCGGGATCTTCGCCTGGCGGAACAGTGCGGCGGCAATGGGGAAGACTGCAAAGGCCACGACGAACAGCGACACGCCGCCATAGGTGAGCACCGCACAAGCGCCAGCCACTGCCATCACGGCCTGTCGGGCACCCAGCCATCGCACGATGCCTTGTGCGATCGCCAGCGCCGCGCCGCTGGCTTCCATCAGCTTGCCGAAGATCGCCCCCAGCAGGAACAGCGGAAAAAAGGCGATCACGAAGCCGCCCAGCGCCGTCATGAAGACCTGCGTGTAGCTCGCAAGAAGCGGCGTGCCAGGACTGAAAGCCACCGCCAGCAAAGCGCACAAGGGCGCCAGGACGAGAACGCTCAGGCCGCGGTAGGCCAGGACGATCAGCAGAACGAGCGCAAGCGCGATACCGGCGATGCTGGTCATTCGAGGAGTTCCCTCGCAAAGTCGATGGTGTATCGGCGCCCGAGGTCGCCGCGGTGCGTCTGCCGGGATCGGTCTGCGGCCTGGCGGGCGAGTCCGTCCAGGCGCGACAGGACGCTCCAGCGCGCGTCGGTCTTCGAGAAGTTGCCCAGATCCGTCACGGGCCCGCCACCGTCGATCCGATGCTCTCGAAGGGCCTCCAAGTGCTGGAAGCTCGGTTCACGGTCGTGGTGGCCTGGACGGCCGTCCGCCTCGATCCGCTTCTTCGGCAAGGCGATGGAGCGCCATTCCTTCAGCAGGCTGGTGTTCAACGTGACCTCGTTCATGCGGTCGAGAATATCGTGAGCCGTCGTTGCTACGCTCTCGCGCCGGTGTGGATCCATCTGCTTCAGCAGCAGGTCGTCGGCCGGGCTTTGCGCGATCAGCAGCAGCAGCGACAGGCGGCCGCCAAAGCCGCCGTCCCAGGGGGCTTCACCGTCGATGTCGACGGCCTGGAACCGCTGTGAATTGCGGCGCATTCAGCCGCATCAGCCGGCAAGCGCGAACCGAAACTGTCCATCGATGCCGCTGCGCGGAACTTCAATGCGGCGGCGGTGCTTGATCGGTCGTCGCCCCACCGTGCTGCAGATCTGTCAAGCGCTGCCGCTCGGCGTTGAGCAGGTGTCGGCGCATCGCCTGCCGCGCCTGTGCCGGCACGCCGCCCACCACCGCCTGCAGCACGGCGCGGTGCTCTTCGATGTTGTCGCGTCGCCGGTCGGGCGTCACGTAGAGCGCCTCCATGCGCTGGCCCAGCGGGCTGTGGAACTCCTGCCACAACCGCTCGACGATCAGGGCCAGCGCGGCGTTTCCGCTGGCCCGCGCGATCCGCACATGGAAGTCACGGTCGGCTTGCGGCAGCGGCGCGTTGTCGGCCATCTCGCGCTCCAGCCGGGCGAAGGCCTGGGCGATCTCCATGCGCTGGGCCGGCGTGGCTTGACGTGCGGCCAGCGCGGCCGCCTCGGGCTCGACGATGCGCCGCGCGTGCAGCAGGTCGAAGGGCGGGATCCCTGCCGGGAAGGCCGCAGGCGCCGGCGTCTGCGCCACACCCTCGGGCGGCTTGCGCACCCACGCGCCCGAGCCGACCTTGATCTCCAGTACGCCCTGCAATTCCAGCGCACTCAGCGCCTCGCGCAGCGAACTGCGTGAGACGCGCAGCGACTGCGCGAGCTGCCGCTCCGCCGGCAGCCGCGTGCCTGGCGGGAAGGTGCCGGCGGCGATCAACTGCTCGATCTCCTGCGCGATGCGCTGGTGCAGGCGAGGGGATTTCAGGGGTTGGATGGACATGGGGGTCGTGCAGAGACCGTGGCACTCAGGACCACGTCTTCGGCGATCTGGCCCCAGGCGGCGACGGGCCCAACGGGCCGATGAGAGTCGCGAGAGCGGCGGGCGCTTCACGTCGTCGACGTGACGGATTGTTTCATCGTCCGCGCGACTCTTGACAGGTGTCTCGGGTGATGTTCAGATTGGTCTGAAATTCAGACCACAAAAGTGCGACAGGCCCTCCACCCGCCTGGTCGACCGGGCACGCCGCAGGCGAGCCGTATCCAAGGAGACCACCATGAGATCGTTGTCCCGCATCGCCGCCCTCCTGTGCGCGGCGCTCGTCAGCCACGCTACGCCCGTGCTCGCCCAGAGCTACCCTTCCAAGCCCGTGCGTTTCGTCGTCCCCTTCGCCCCCGGCGGGCAGTCGGACGTGGTGGCGCGCATTGTTGGCCAGAAGCTGGCCGAGCGCTGGGGCCAGCCGGTGCTGGTGGAGAACAAGCCCGGTGCGGCCACGACCATCGGCAATGCGCTGGTGGCGCAGGCGCCGGCCGATGGCCACACGCTGCTGCTGGCGCCCGCGCCCTTCGTGATCACGCAGTACGCCTATCCCAAGCTGCCGTACGACGGGCGGGCCGACTTCAGCCCGGTGGCGCTGATGGTGACCAACCCGATGGTGCTGGTGGTCAACCCGTCCCGCGTGGCCGCGCGCAACGTCGCCGACTTCATTGCCGAGGCCAAGCGCAAGGGCGGTGAATTCGCCTACGCCACCCCGGGCAACGGCAGCCTGCCGCACCTGGGGGTGGAGCTGTTCAAGGCGCAGGCCAGCTTCGATGCGCTGCACGTGCCTTACAAGGGCGGCGGCCCGGCGGTGCTGGACCTGGTGGCCGGGCAGGTCGCCTTCATGTTCGCCAGCCCGCTGGAGGTGATGCAGCAGGTCAAGGCGGGCAAGCTGGCGGTGCTGGGTGTGACGTCGTCGCAGCGGCTGGCCTACTGGCCCGATGTGGCCACCTTCAAGGAATCGGGGGCCGGCGACTACGAGGCCTACGCCTGGTTCGGTGTCGTCGTGCGCGCGGGCACGCCGAAGGACATGGTCGAGCGGCTGAACGCCGACATCGTCTCGGTGCTGCGCTCGCCCGAGGTCTCGCAGCGCCTGACGGCCATGGGCACCGATGTGGCCGCCGGCAGCACGCAGGACTTCGCCCGTTTCCTCGAGGCCGAGCACCAGCGCTGGTCGGCGGCGGTCAAGGCCGCGAAGCTGACGATGAATTGAGAGCCGAAAACTGAAAACCGAAAACCGAGAAGCCACAGGCTGAGGGCTCCCGTCCACTGCACGTCTTTCGCGTGCGAGCGCGCCCGCCCGGCCGAGACCCCAGACCATGAAGACCTATCCCGAAGGCGGCCGCTTCAACGGCCGGATCGAACGCACCGCTGGCCAGTCCGAGCCGTCCTGGCCGCAGCCGCCCAAGGCGCGGCCAGGCGCGCCCAACGTCGTCGTCATCCTGCTCGACGACGTGGGCTTCGCGCAACTGGGCTGCTACGGCTCGGACATCCGCACCCCGCACATGGACCGCCTGGCCGCCGGCGGCCTGCGCTACCGCGACTTCCACACCACGGCCATCTGCTCGCCCACCCGGGCCTGCCTGCTCACCGGGCGCAACCACCACTCCAACGGCGTGGGCATCATCCAGGAGATGGCCACCGGCTACCCGGGCTACAACGGGATGATCCCGAAGGAGAACGGCTTCCTGTCGGAGATGCTGCTGGCCCAGGGCTACGCCACCTTTGCCATTGGCAAGTGGCACCTGACGCTGGCGGCCGAGTACGCCTCGGGCGCATCGAAGGCGCGCTGGCCGCTGTCGCGCGGCTTCGAGCGCTTCTACGGTTTCCTCGGGGGCAAGACCAACCAGTGGTCGCCCACGCTGGTGCACGACAGCCACTACATCGACCCGCCGGCGAGCTGGAAGGACGGCTACCACCTGAACGCCGACCTGGCCGACCAGGCGATGCGCTACGTGAACGACCTGCGCACCGTGGCGCCCGACAAGCCCTTCTTCATGTACTACTGCCTGGGCGCAGGCCACGCGCCGCACCAATGCGAGCCGGAATGGATCGAACGCTACCGCGGGCAGTTCGACGCTGGCTGGGACGCCTGGCGCGAGCAGGTCTACGCGCGCCAGTTGGCCAGCGGCATCATCCCGCCGAACACGAGGCTGAGCGAGCGCCCGCCCTGGGTGCGCGCCTGGGCCAGCCTGTCGGCCGACGAGCGGCGGCTGTACGCGCGCCAGATGGAGGTCTTCGCCGGTTTCATGGAGCAGACCGATCACCACATCGGCCGTTTCATCGCCGACCTGGAGCGTCGGGGCGAGCTCGACAACACGATCATCCTGCTGGCCTCGGACAACGGCGCCTCGGCCGAGGGCGGCGAGCACGGCTCGTTCAACGAGTGCCAGTTCCCGAACCGCGTCGAGCCCACCGTGGCCGACAACCTGAAGCACCTGGACGAGTGGGGCAGCGTCAAGTCGTTTGCCAACTACGCCTGGGGCTGGGCCTGGGCCGGCAACACGCCGCTGCGGCGCTGGAAGCGCTACCTGCACCAGGGCGGCATGAGCGACCCGCTGATCGTTCACTGGCCCAAGGGCATCTCCGCCCGCGGCGAGGTGCGCTCGCAGTATGTGCACGTGGTCGACATCACGCCCACCCTGCTCGAGGCGCTGGGCCTGGAGGCGCCCAAGGTGCTGAACCACGTGCCGCAGCGCCCGCTGGAGGGCGTGAGCTTCGCCCACACCTTCGCCGATGCGCAGGCGCCGACGCACAAGCGCGTGCAGTACTACGAGATGATCGCCTCGCGCGCCATCTGGGCCGACGGCTGGAAGGCGGTGGTCGAGCAGCCGCAGGGCGAGATGCTCACCGACGAGATGCTGGCGGCCCAGAAGTGGGAGCTCTACCACGTGGCCGAGGACTTCTCGGAGACCCGCGACCTCGCCGCCGAGCACCCCGACAAGCTGGCGCGCCTGGTGGAGCAGTGGTGGGCCGAGGCCGGCAAGTACCACGTGCTGCCGCTGGACTCGCGCATGCAGTTGCGCATGGGCGAGCGCAAGCCCGGCAGCCGCGCGCCTGCGCGGCGCCACGTCTTCGAGCCCTTCGGCGCGCCGCAGTTCGAGTACACGGCGGTGAACCTGAAGAATCGCTCGCACACGATCACGGCGCAGGTGCACCTGCCGCCCGAGGGTGCGCAGGGCGTGCTGTTCGCGCATGGCAGTTGGTTCTCGGGCTACTCGCTCTACGTCAAGGACGACCGCCTGGTCTACGTGCACAACTACCTCGGCATCGAGGAATACCGCATCGTCGCCACCGAGCCGCTGCCGCGCGGCGAGTGCACGCTGGCCTTCGTCTTCACCCGCACCGGCGAGCACCGCGGCCACGGCCGCCTGCTCGTCGACGGGCGCGAGGTCGGCGCGGGCGAGATCCCGCGCACCATCCCGGCCGTCATCGAGACCTCGGGCGAGGGGCAGTGCTGCGGCTACGACAGCGGCCTGCCGGTCACCACCGACTACGAGGCGCCGTTCCGCTTCACCGGCCGGCTGCACCAGGTGGTGGTCGAGGTCGAGCCGGCGCCGGGCGAGCCCGACGCCGAGGCGCAGGTGCGCGCGGCCTTCACCGATCACTGACCGCTGACGCCCCACACATCACTCGCCGATCGCCAATCGCCACCGATCGCCACCGATCGCCACACCCCGCGCCAGGGAGCGCCGCTTCATGACCACCCCCCGCACCCGCCGTCCCAACATCCTGTGGTACTGCAGCGACCAGCAGCGCTGGGACACGATCGGCGCGCTCGGCCAGCCGCACATCGCCACGCCCATGCTGGACGAGCTGTGTGCCGGCGGCGTGGCCTTCCGTCGCGCCTACACGCAAAGCCCCATCTGCACGCCCTCGCGCGCCAGCTTCCTCACCGGGCGCTACCCGGCGTCGCACCACGTCTACCGCAACGGCAACGCCTGGTTCCCGGCGCAGGAAAAGCTCGTCACCCGCCTGTTCGCCGACGCCGGCTACGACTGCGGGCTGGTCGGCAAGTTGCACCTGACCGCGGCCAAGTACTACGAAAAGCGGCCCGACGACGGCTACCGCGTCTTCCACTGGAGCCACCACCCGCACCCCGACTTCATGCGCGGGCACGACTACGAGAATTGGCTGCGCCACGAGAAGAAGGTCGACCCGGTGGCGCTGTACGGCCCGCACAACGCCTTCTGCGCGCCGGGGGTGCCGGCCGAGTACCACCAGACGACCTGGGTCAGCGAGATGGCCATCCGCTTCATCACCGAGCAGCGCGAGGGGCCGTGGATGCTGTCGCTCAACCCCTTCGACCCGCACGCGCCCTTCGACGCGCCGCCGGAGTATCTGGCGCGGGTCGATGCCGAGTCGCTGCCCATGCCGCTGTTCCGCGACAGCGACATGGAGCGCCAGAAGGCCTTTGTCGCCATCGACCAGCAGACCAAGGTCGCCGTCGACCCGCGGCTGCGGCGCAAGGTGGCCGCGGTGGTGGAGACCGAGCACGACCTCGTCGCCTCCGCCCCGCCGCAGGCCTACGACGCGCTCGAGGTCAAGGCCAACTATTACGCGATGATCATGCTGCTGGACGACCAGCTGCGGCGCATCGTCGACGTGCTGCGCGACACCGGGCAGCTCGACAACACCCTCATCGTCTACATGAGCGACCACGGGGAGTTGCTCGGCGACCACGGCCTGATCCTCAAGGGCTGCCGCTTCTTCGACGGCCTGGTGCGCGTGCCGCTGATCTTCTCCTGGCCGGGCGAGCTGCGCGCCGGCCTGCGCAGCGACGCGCTGGTGGAATCGGTGGACGTCGCCCCGACGCTGCTGGAGGCCGCGGGCCTGGAGGTGCCGCGCTCGATGCAGGGCCGCTCGCTGCTGCCGCTGATGCGCGGCCAGGCCGACCCGCACCATCACAAGCCAGCGGTGGTCAGCGAGTTCAAGGACTCCATCGGCGGCCCGCAGCACGCCGACCACAGCCACGGCTCGATGGTGTTCGACGGGCGCTACAAGAGCGTGGTGTACCACGGCCACCGCATCGGCGAGCTCTACGACACCCAGGCCGACCCGGGCGAGTTCGACAACCTCTGGGACGACCCGGCCGCGCGCGAGCTCAAGCTCGACCGCCTGAAGTTCCACCTCGACGCGATGATGGCCACCGTCAGCGCCGGGCCGGAGCGCAGCGTGGCGTATTGAGCTGCCGAGGGTGGGGTCAGGCGCTCAACCGTCCAGGCTCTTGAACACCTCGCGCGCCACACGGAAGCCGTCCACGCCGGCGGGCATGCCACCGTAGACGGCCGCCTGCAACAGCGCTTCGCGGATCTCGTCTCGGGTGACGCCGTTGTTCAGCGCGCCCTGGACGTGCAGTTTCAGCTCATGCGGCCGGTTCAGCACGGCCAGCATGGCCAGGTTCAGCAGGCTGCGGTCGCGGCGGCTCAGGCCGGGCCGGTTCCAGATGCCGTGCCAGCAGGCCTCGGTGACCAGTTCCTGCATCGGACGGTTGAAGTCGTCGGCGTTGGCGATGGCGGCGTCGACGTAGTCGGCGCCCAGCACCTCGCGTCGGGTCTTCAGGCCTTGTTCGAAGGCGGTGGGTTCCATGAACGTTCCTCTGGCAAGTCTGGGGTAGGGAAGCGCCGCGTCGTGACATTGCCCGCGGCGCAGGACGACGGCCGCCTTGTCGGGAGCCATCGGGCGTGACGGCTGGATTCCATCACGACCGCCTCCTGCGCCCGCCGCAGCCCATGGTGGCACTCGGCGGGCCGGGCCGTCGGCCCCGACACGGGCCGGCGCGGACGGACCGTGCCCTTCATCCAGGCTTAAGGTGGCGGCGCGACGATGCAGCCCATGCCTGGAGCTTGCATGTCAGCCCACTTCCCCCTCACCGTGGTGCCTCCGGCGCCTTTGGACTTCCTGTTGCGCCGCGGGATCTCGTCACCTTCCTGGCTGGCAGACGGGGATCGCCCCGTGGACCCGGGACGGGCGCCTGTGCTGCACGACGCGCTGGACATCCACGGCCCCGCGTCGCCTGGGCGCGAAGAGGTTGAGCGCTTCATCGCCGAGGTCTATCGGGACCGCTTCGGCGCCGATGTGCGGGCCTTCGCCCCGGTGCTCGTCTGCCGGCGCAGCCCGCAAGGGGCGCTGTGGGCGGCCGCAGGTTACCGCCCCGCCGACGGCGGCGCCCTGTTCCTGGAGCGCTACCTGGATGCGCCGGTGGAGCAGGCCCTGGCCACGGGCCGCGGCGAGATCGTCGAGGTCGGGCACCTGGCGGCCAGCCGCGCCGGCGAAGGCCGTCGCCTGATCCTGCAACTGGGGCTGCTGCTGGCCCGCAGCGGCTTCCAGTGGGCGGTCAGCACGATGACCGAGGAACTCAGACACCTCTTCCAGCGCCTGGGCGTGGCGCAGCGCACGCTCGGCGTGGCCGATCCAGCCCGGCTGGGTGCGGACGCCGCGCGCTGGGGCGGCTACTACGAGCACCATCCGGTGGTGTTGGCCAGCGCCATCGGCACGGCGCTCCTGGCCCAGGCGACGCGCGGGGGGCAGTCGTGATGCGCCTGCCCCGCGACGCCCGCGTGCTCGCCACCTTGCTGGACAACGGGCCAGATTTCATCGCCCTTGACGAGGCCGCGGCCGAGGCAGGCATCGTCCACGTGCCGCTGCCGCTGTTCTTCACACCGTCACAGCGCCAGCATGCCTTGCAGGCCGCGGGCGTGGACACGCTGGTGACGGCCGCAGGGGTCGAGCGTCTGTCCTTCGCGTCCACGCCGCTGCCCGCGGGCACGTCCAAGATCACCTTCACCTCGGGCACCACCGGCACGCCCAAGGGCGTGTGCCTGAGTGCCCGGGCGATGAATGCGGTGGCGGACGGCCTGATCGCGGCCACCGCGGGCCTGGGGATCTCGCGGCATCTGAACGCGCTGCCCTTCGCGGTGCTGCTCGAGAACATCGCCGGCGTGCTCGCGCCGCGCCGCCAGGGGGTGACGGTGATCTCCCCGGCGCTGGCCGACGTGGGCCTGACCGGCTCGTCCGGCTTCGATCCGGCGCGGCTGCACGCCGCCGTGCTCGAGCACCGTGCCGAGAGCCTGATCCTGCTGCCGCAGATGCTGCGGGCCTGGGTGGCCTACCTGCAGGTCACGGGACAGCGCGCCCCGGCCGGCCTGAAACTGGTGGCCGTGGGGGGTGCGGCCGTGGGCGCGCCGCTGTTGCAGGCCGCGCACGCGCTGGGCCTGCCGGCGATGGAGGGTTACGGGCTGTCCGAGGCGGCTTCCGTCCAGACCCTGAATCTGCCAGGGGCCAGCCTCGCCGGCAGTGTGGGGCGGGTGCTGCCACATGCCCGCATGCGCGTGGCGTCCGACGGCGAACTGCTGGTGGCGGGCAGTCTGTTCAACGGCTACCTCGGCCAGGACCCGCAGGCGGCGCCGGTGCCGCAATGGTGGCCCAGCGGCGACCTCGGCCACATCGACGCCGATGGCTATGTCCATGTCGACGGGCGCAAGAAGCATCTGATCATCACCGCCTTCGGCCGCAACGTCAGCCCGGAGTGGGTGGAAACCCGTCTGCGGTCGCACCCGGCGGTGGCCCAGGCGGTGGTCTTCGGCGAGGGTCAGGTCGCGCTCAGCGCGGTGCTCTGGCCCACGTCTGCCGGCGCCAACCTGGCGGCCGCGGTCGAGGCGGCGAATGCCGATCTTCCCGACTACGCCTGCATCGGCGCCTGGAGGGTCGCGCGCGCGGCCTTCGATACGTCCACCGGTCTGGCCACGGCCAACGGCCGCCCGCTGCGCCAGGCGATCCAGGCGCTCCACGAGGACGATTTCGAGCCGACACGCAGCCACCCCTGATCTTCCAGACCTCCGAGGGGGCCGAGCTGTGCGCGGCACGTCGCCTGAGGAAGGTCGCAACCCCGTGTCACGACCCTGATCCGAACCCAAGATGCACACACCCACCGACATGAGCTTCTTCAGCACCCTGGTCGAGGAGACCGCCCAAGCCCGCCTGGCCTTGCTGGGCACCCCCATCATCCAGGGCGTCCTGGCCCGAGGCCAGGTGTCGCTACCCAGTTACGTGGCCTTCCTGACCGAGGCCTATCACCACGTGCGCCACACCGTGCCGCTGCTGCGGGCCACCCAGGCTGCGCTGCCAGCGAGGCTGTCCTGGCTGTCCCCGGCGCTGGACGAGTACATCGAGGACGAGACCGGCCACGACGAATGGATCCTCGACGACCTGCGTGCCTGTGGCGCGGACGTCCGGGCGGTGAGCCATGGCCGGCCGTCGCACGCCACCGAGGTGATGGTGGCCTATGCCTACGACACCGTCGCGCGCGTCCACCCGCTGGGCTTCTTCGGCATGGTGCATGTGCTGGAGGGCACCAGCGTGTCGCTCGCCCTGCGCGCGGCCGATGCGATCCAGGCACCGCTGGCGCTGCCGAATGCAGCCTTCACCTACCTGCGCAGCCACGGCACGCTGGACCAGGCGCACACCGCGTCCTTCGCGCTGCTGATGGACCAGATCGAGGAGGCCGATGACCGCCAGGCGATCGTGCATGCGGCCCGCGCCTTCTACCGGCTGTACGGCGATGTCTTCCGCAGCCTGCCGCTGCCGCAGACGGTCGGTGCCGGGGAGGGGGCGGGGGCGGCGGCTGCTGGGGCAGGCGCCAGAGCCGGGGCCGGAGCAGGTGCCGCGGCAGCGGCCGTGGAGGCCGTGGCATGAGGTCGGCCGACGCACGCGTGCTCTTGACCGGCGCAAGTGGCGGGATCGGCCGAGCCGTGTCCGAGACGCTGCGCGCGGCGGGCGCGGCAGTGATGGGCGTGGGCCGTCATGCCGGTGTCGACGGCGAGCCCTGGGTCCGCGCCGACCTCACCACCGCGCAGGGCGTGGCCGCCGTGACCCGGTCGGCTGCCGACTGGGGGGCGGACGTCGTCGTCCATGCCGCGGGCGTGCCGGCCTTCGGAGCGCTGCAGGCCCTCTCAACCGAGCGCATCGCGTCCGTGCTGCAGGCCAATCTGCTGGCGCCGATGTGCTTGACCCAAGCCCTGTTGCCCCATCTGCTGCAGCTGCCGAAGGCACAGGTCGTCTTCGTCGGCTCGGCGCTGGGCCGCATCGGCGTGCCGGGTTTCAGCGTCTACGGGGCCAGCAAGGCCGGCCTGCACGGCTTTGCCGAAGCCTTGCGGCGCGAACTCGCCGACACCTCGGTGAAGGTGCAGATCCTGGGCCCGCGCAGCACACGCACGGCGTTCAACGATGCGGCCGTGCGGGCCCAGCAGCAGGCCACCGGCACCGCCAGCGATGACCCGCACACCGTCGCCCTGGCGCTGCTGCAGCTGATCGAAAGCGAGGCGCCCGAGCGATTCATCGGGTTCCCGGAGCGGCTGGCGGTGAGGCTGAATGGCGCACTCGGCTCGCACATGGACGGCAGCTTCGCGCGCCACCGTCGTCATCTCTTCCAACCTGAAGGTGTCAGAACATGAAAGCACTCGTCGGCCTGTGGGCTGTGTTGCCGATCTGGGCGGCTGCCGCGCCCGTCGACGATGCCGTGGCCCGGCTGCAAGGCGACTGGGAAGTGATCCGCTACCAGACACCGTCGGGCGAGCGGGAGCGACGCTTCGAAGCCCTGGCTGCGCGCGCCCACGAAATCACGCAGTCGTTTCCGGGGCGCAGTGAGCCGTTGATCTGGGAGGGCATCATCGTCAGCTCCTGGGCCGGCGAGAAGGGCGGCCTTGGGGCGCTGGGCCTGGTCAAGCAGGCCAAGGTCCTGTACGAGCAGGCGATCCGGATCGACGGCAAGGCGCTGGACGGATCTGCCCACAACAGCCTGGGCGTGCTGTACTACAAGGTGCCTGGCTGGCCGCTGGGCTTCGGCGACAAGGACAAGGCGCGTGAGCACCTGCGCAGCGCGCTGGAGATGAACCCCACGGGCATCGACGCCAACTACTTCTACGGAGAATACCTTGTCGAGATCGGCCAGAAGGATCAGGCCGTGCCCTACCTCGAACGGGCCCTGCGGGCACCCGCCCGACCGGGGCGAGACATCGCCGACACCGGCCGCCGCGAGGAGGCCTGGGCCTTGCTGGCAAGGTTACGCTGACGACCCGCATCCCGCGACCGCGCCGGTAGCGTGCCCACGGCCGGCATCAGCGCCCCGTCACGCCGGCCCAAGCGTGGCCACCACGCCGACGCCGTCGGGGCCGGCGCCGTGACGCAGGCGCCGGCCGTGCAGCAAGGCGATGCGCTGGGCGATGGAGACACCGAGCCCGCTGCCGCTCTCGTCCTGGCCCTCGCCGCGCCAGTAGCGCTCGCCCAGGCGGGCCAGCATCTGCGGTGTCAGTGGCGGGCCGGTGTTCTCCACCGCCAGACCCCGTGTCATGAACCGCAGGGTCACCGTGCTGCCCTCGGGTGCGTAGCGCACGGCGTTGTCGAGCAGGTTGCGCAGCAGCACCGTCAGCAGGCCGGCGTCACCCCGTAACGCGAAGGCTGCGGGCTCACCCTCCATCGCCATGTCGATGCAACGGCGGTCGGCCAGGGGCAGGAGATCGCTCATCACCTGCTCCACGATCGGCGCCCAGGCCACGAGCTGGGCGTCGTGCAGCGTCTCGGTCGCTTCCAGGCGTGACAGCGCCAGCATCTGCGTGACCAGACGGTCCATTCGCGACAGGCCTTGCGCCATGCGGGTCTCGGCCTCGCGGCGCGCGCTGCCGTCGGCGGCGCGCAGCACGTCCCACTGCGCGCGCAGCACCGCCAGCGGCGTGCGCAGTTCGTGCGCAGCATCCGCCGTGAATCGGCGTTCGCGTGCCAGCATCGATTCGATGCGCGAGAACAAGGCGTTCATCGCCGACACCAGGGGCAACAGATCGGAGGGCACCGCGGCCGTGCGGATGTGCCGCAAGTCGTCGGGTTTGCGCGACTGCAGATCGTCGGTCAACGCACGCACCGGCGCCAGCACCCGTCGCAGGCCCCAGGTCATCGAGGCCAGCAGTGCCGGCAGCACGAGCAGCCAGGGCAGCCACTGGCTTGCCACGAAGTTCAGGACCACCTCTTCGCGCTCATGCAGACGTTGTCCGGCGGCGACCAGTCGCTGCCCATCGGACGACGGCAGGTAGTAGACGCGCCAGGCGTCGGTACCGATCTGCATGTCGACGAAGCCCCTGGCCTGCGCGCGATACGGCAGCTGGGAGCCCTCCCCGTCGAGCATCAGGGGCTGCCCATCGCCGTTCCACACGGCGATCGAGAGGTCACCCAGGTCTGCTTCGCCGGGAGAACCGCTGCCCGGACCCGCCGGTGGCACGGTGACGGTGGTGCCGCCGGTGACCGACTGCACCTTGCGGGCCAGCCGGAGGATCTCGGTGTCGAAGAGTTCGTCGATCTCGTGTCGCGCGCGGTCGGCCGAGACCCAGGCCGCGATCGACCACACCAACGCGGCACTCAGCAACACCACCCAGAAGAGCCGGCGCTGCAGGCTCACGACAGATCCCGGGCCGCGCCCAGCGCGTAGCCCACGCCCCTGACGGTGCGCACGATGCCGGGATCGATCTTGCGGCGCAGGTGGTGCACGTGCACCTCGAGCGCATTGCTCTCGGGCTCGGTGCCGCCCCAGTCATAGAGCTTGTCGTGCAGTTGCGATTTCGACAGCACACGCTCGGGCTGCATCAGCAGCGCCTCGAGCAGGGCGAGCTCGCGCCCTGTCAGCTCGACCGGCCGGCCTTGCCAGTGCACCGACTTGCCGGACGGGTCGTAGGCCAAGGCGCCATGCGTCCACACCGGTTGCGGGCGACCGCGTGCGCGCCGCAGCAGGGCCCGCAGCCGCGCGGCGATCTCCGGTGTGGCGATGGGCTTGACCAGGTAATCGTCGGCGCCGTTGTCCAGCCCGTCGATGCGCTGATCCGTCCCGTCGCGCGCCGTCAGCACCAGCACAGGTAGGTCCACGCCGCGGGCGCGCCAGCGCCTCAACCACACCAGACCGTCTTCCCCGGGCAGCCCCAGATCCAGCACCATGGCATCGTAGGCCGCACCGCGCAGCGCGGCGTCGGCCCGCGCGCCGTCGCGAAACCCGTCCACGGCGTGCCCCTGCAGTCGCAGTCCCTCGGCCAGTGCCAGCCCAAGTTCCCGGTCATCCTCGACGATCAGCAGTCTCATGCGCGGGATCGTAGCCCGAACACCTGCACGGCCCGACCGGATGGCTCTGGTGCGTCGCCCGATGGGCTGGCGTGTGGCGCCCGATGTGCTCAACAGATCCGCGGCAGAGCTTCGGCGGCCGGCCAGTCAACCAGCCGCATCGCGCCCAGGGCGGTGCGCATCTGTACGAACCCGTCGGCATCCTCGACGACCCGCCCGATGCGCATGGCCTGGCGGCCCAGCGGGTGGGCATGCAGCGCGCGCAGGGCCGCGTCGGCTTGGACGGCGTCCACGGCAGCCACCAGCACGCCTTCGCTTGCGAGCTGCATCGGCTCCAGCCCGAGCAACTCGCAGGCCGCGCGCACCGGCTCGGGCACCGGGACTGCGCCCTCGTCGATCTCGATGCCCACCCCCGCGGCGCGGGCGAACTCGTGCAGCAGCGCAGCCAGGCCGCCGCGGGTGGGGTCCCGCAGCGCGCGCACCGCGCCTTCGGGGACGGCGGCCAGCAGTCCGGCCACCAGGTGGTGCAGCGGCGCGGAATCAGAGACCAGCCTGCTCTCGAAGCCCAGCGACTCGCGGTGCGACAGGATGGCCGCACCGTGGCGACCGATCGGGCCGGAGATCAGCAGCGCGTCGCCCGCGCGAACGCGCGACGCCGAGAGCTCGCGGCCCGGGGGCAGCAGGCCCAGGCCGGTAGTGGCGATGAAGACGCCGTCGCCCTTTCCACGCTGTACCACCTTGGTGTCGCCTGCGACCACCGGTACGCCAGCCTCGCGCGCGGCCCGTCCCATCGAGCCGGCAATGCGTCGCAGGTCGGCCAGTCGCAGTCCCTCCTCGAGGATGAAACTGGCGGTCAGCGCCATGGGTATGGCGCCCATCATCGCAACGTCGTTGACGGTCCCGTGCACCGCCAGGCTGCCGATGTCGCCGCCGGGGAAGAACAGAGGGTCGACCACGTGCCCGTCGGTGGCCACAACCCAGCGCGGTCCGACCGGTGTCGTCAGGACGGCGCCGTCGTCCAGCGCCGCCAGCGTCGGGTTGCGCAGCGCGGGCAGGAAGAGCTGCTCGACCAGTTGGCGCGCCAACCGCCCCCCGCTGCCGTGGCCGAGCTGGACCCGCCCGCGGTGCAGGTCCAGAGGCGGCAGGCCGTCGGACCAGGTCACTCGACCGCCGTCCGCGCGAGCGACGCGTTCGTTCCCGAGCCGGGCGGGACACCCAGGCCGGCGGACCGCGCGACGCCACGCCGCCCGGCGCGCGCGTACTGGGCGGCGCAAGCGCCTTCCGAGGAGACCATGCACGGCCCGATGGGGTGGGCTGGCGTGCACGCGGTGCCGAACAGCCGGCACTGCGATGGCGTCTCGACGCCGCGCAGCACGGCGGCGCAGCGGCAGGCTGGCGGGTCGGACACCGTGGGGCAGGGCAGGTCGAAGCGGCGCTCGGCGTCATGCGCCGCATAGGCGGCGCGCGGACGCAGCGCGCTGCGCGGCAGCACACCCAAGCCGCGCCACTCGAACGCGTCGCGCGGTTCGAACACCTGCTCGACCAGGGCCTGGGCGAGGGCGTTGCCCGCGTCGGTGACCGCGCGGGGGTAGGCATTGACCGCTTCGCTTCGGCCTTCGGCGATCAGGCGCAGCAAGTGCCGGACGGCGTGCAGCAGATCCAGAGGCTCGAAGCCGGCCACCACGATGGGGATGCGCAGCGCCCGGGCGAGTCGATCGAAGGGTGCCGCGCCGGTGACCACGGCGACGTGACCCGGGCCGATCAGACCGTCCAGGGAGGGACCATCCGCGGCCCCGCCCGCCGACCGGCTGCCGTGCACGACACGGGTCATCGCAGGCGGCGTGCACACGTGGCAGCACAGTACGCTGAAGTTGGCGAGACCTTGCGCTGCGGCACGTTGCAGGGCCAGCGCGGTAGGGGGCGTCGTCGTCTCGAAGCCGATCGCGAACAGCACGACCTCGCGCCTCGGGTGCGCGCGCGCCAGGCTCAGCGCATCGAGGGGCGATCCGATCACGCGCACGTCGGCGCCCTCGGTACGCACCTGCAGCAGCGAGACGCCGCCCGAGGCGGGCACCCGCATCGTGTCGCCGTAGGTGCAGACGATGGCGCCCTGGTCCCGCGCCAGCGCGATCGCCTGGTCGATCCGGCCGATCGGCAGCACGCACACCGGGCAGCCGGGGCCGTGCACCATGTCCACCGACGGTGGCAGCAGGGGGGCCACGCCGTGACGCGCCAGCGCGTGGGTGTGACCGCCGCAGAATTCCATCAGGCGCAGCCGCCGGCCCGGCGGTGCCTCGGCCGCCAGCGCCTCGGCGAGCGCGTGCGCCGCCGTCGGGTCGCGAAACTCGTCGACGTGCTTCATCGCCTGGATCCCGCGTGCAGCACGCCCATCAGGCGCAGGGTCTGCTCCGCCTCCCGAGGGTCGAGCACGGCCAGGGCGTGGCCGACGTGCACGATCACGTGGTCGTCGCGGGCAGCCTCGGGCACCAACGCCAGCGACACGCGCATGCGCACACCGCCGAGCTCGACGGTGGCTTCGGCGCCCTCGTGCAAGGCGACGATGCGTGCGGGCAGGGCCAGGCACATCAGACGCGACTTTCCCGGGGCATGCGCAGATCGTGTGACAACGCGCCCTGTCGCGGCGGGCAGCGCGCAGGGAGATCGCCGGCTGCGGCAGTCGTGCCTCTCCCTGGGCGGGCGCCCGGCCGGAGCCTGTGCGCCGCCACCCAGGCCTGCCCAAGGGCGAGGCCAGCGTCGCCCGGCGGCCAGGCCTGTGCCTGCAGCACGTCGAAGCCGGCGCCGCTCAGACGCCCGACGAGCCGCGCCCGCAGCAGACGGTTGACCATGCAGCCGCCGCCCAGTACCACCGTGCGCAGCCCGTGCCGAGCCGCGACCTCGCCGACGGCGTCGGCCAGCGCGTCGCCCAGCGAGGCGTGGAACAGGGCGGCGGCCTCGCTCACGCGGCCGGCGTCGCCGAGCGCGAACACCTCGTCAATCAGGGGCCGCAGGTCGATCACGCCGTCTGTGCGCGGCAGGGCCATCGTCCGCGGCGCCCCGGTGTGGGCGATCGCAGTGGCCTCCAGCGCGCAGGCTGCCTCGGCGCCGTCGGTCTGGCATCGCGCCAGACCGAGCGCCGCCGCCGCCGCGTCGAACCAGCGCCCGGCACTGGTCGTCTGCGCGGGGTGTCCGCGCGCCAGCCAGTCCGCCAGACCGGCTGCCCGATCGTTGCCCACCGCAGGGCCGAAGCGGGAGGTGATTTCCCGGCCTCGCCCGAGCGCCTGGAGCGCCGCGGCCGCCAGGCGCCACGGCTCGCGTACCGCAAGGTCGCCTCCGGGCAGCGCCAGTGGCGTGAGGTGGCCCAGCCGTTCGACGTCCGCACCGTCGATCCGCAGGATCTCGCCACCCCAGGCCGTGCCGTCCAGCCCGAGGCCGTGGCCGTCCAGCGTCAGCGCCACCGCGGGGCCGACGCGCCCGTGCTCGGCCAACACCGCGCCGGCATGGGCGTGGTGGTGCTGCACGCCGATCGCCGGGACCCCGAGCCGGCGCGCCAGCGACAGCGCCAGCCGGGTGCTGGGGACGTCGGGGTGCAGGTCGTGCGCCACGGCCTGCACCGGCGTGCCGGCCCGCGCGGCCTGTGCGACGAGCGCTTCGCACGCGCTCGCCAGGGCCCGACAAGCCTGCGCGTCGTCGAGGTCGCCGTGCGCCGGGGAGGGCCACCACACCGCAGCACGCAGCAGGCCGCAGCGGTTCTTCAGCAGCGCACCCGTGGCCAGCACCACCGGCCCGCGCTGCGCGCTCATGGCAGGTCGCCTCGCCGTCCGCATCAGAGATCTCGCGGCGCCGGGCAGCCGGGCAGCGGCGCGGACGGACCCGGACCGACCCGGTCGCTGCGGGCGACACACGCGTGGACCGGGTCCTGCTCGCGACGGTCTGCCGACGCGGCCTGGCCCGCCTGCCCGCGTCCCTCCCGGTGTCCATCCAACGGCACGACAGGGTCGAGCTGGCTCGTCAGTCGTTCGAGCCAGTCCAGCCAGTCCGGCAAGCCCTGGCTGCTTGTGGCCGACACCACCAGGGCCTCGATATCGGGGTTGACGCGGCGCGCGTGCGCCAGGCAGCGTTCGACGCCGAAGTCGACATGGGGCAGCAGGTCGGCCTTGTTGATCAGCATCAGGGTGGCCGCGGCGAACATGTCCGGGTACTTCAGCGGCTTGTCCTCGCCTTCGGTCACCGACAGCAGCACCACCTTCGCCGCCTCGCCCAGGTCCCACAGCGCGGGGCAGACGAGGTTGCCGACGTTCTCGATGAACAGCAGCGATCGACCGGCCGCGCCGTGCAGCGGCAAGGTCCGGAAGGCAGCATCGACCATGGTGGCGTCAAGATGGCAACCCTTGCCGGTGTTGACCTGCACCGCCGGCACGCCGGTGGCACGGATGCGCTCGGCGTCGATCGAAGTCTGCTGATCGCCCTCGATCACGGCCATCGCACGTCCCGGATCGCGCGTGCGCAGCGCCTGCAGCGTCGCCACCAGCAAGGCAGTCTTGCCTGCGCCCGGGCTCGACATCAGGTTGAGCACCGTCACGTGATGCGCGTTGAAATGCGCCCGGTTGTGCGCGGCCTGACGGGCGTTGGCGCCCAGGACGTCGGCTTCGAGCCGCAGGGCGCGCAGCGCCGTCGCCGGGGCCTGTCGCGGGAGATGGCCGGGGCAGCCGCAGGTCACGCACATGGTCGGTCTCCTCGGGTCGAGGGCAGCGCCGCAAGGGTTGCGGTCGATGGTTCAGGCCCTGTCATGGGCTGTGCTGCGGCAACGACTCCCGGGCGTGGCGGGCGCGGGGTTTCGGCGTCGGCCACCCAGAGATCCTGCACCTGCAGGGCCGTGCCGCCGGTCACCCGCAACGGGCCGCCGCCGCAGGCCGGGCAGGGCGCCAGACGGTCGCGCAGCGGCACCTCGGCGGCGCATGCGTCGCAGCGCGCCCGGCTCGCGGGCTCGTCGATGACGAGGCGCGAGCCCTCGAGCACCGTACCCGGCGCGAGCGCGGCCAACGCAAAGCGCAGCGCCTCGACCTCCACGCCTGCCAGTGCCGGGACTGACAGACGCATTGTGTGCACCCGCGCGGTGCTGTCGTTGGCCAGAGCCTGCTCGACGAGGTCGAGCACCTGTGCCGCCAGGGCAACTTCATGCATGGGGCGGTTCCTCCTCTTGCATCTGCCCGGAGATCCACTGCCGCGCCTGCGCCACCGCGTTCGGCAGCCGGGCCTGGGCGGCCGCGCTGAGCTCGGCGCCGAGTTCGAAGCGCTCACCCTCGATGGCCAGCAGCCAGGACGGTGGCATGGGCTCGCCCAGACGGGCGGCCACGTGCAGCACGGCGGCCGGTTCGAGCGCGTGGCTGAGCACGGGCAGCGTGGCCGCAGGTTTCAGGCGCTGCAGCGTCAGGCCTGACGCACACCGCTGCGGTCCGTGGGGCGCGAACGGCGCGGCTGCATCGCCCCCGCTTGGGCGCGCCGGGCGAGCCGCGTCGACGAACAGGACCGCACGCCGTCCGCGCAGATCCAGCACGTGCTCGATCTGCAACTGGAGGTCGCCCAACAGCTCGACCTGCCCGTCGAGATCTGCTCCCGCCGCGTGCAGTGCCTCGAGCAGCCGCGGGCCCAGGGCGTCGTCGCCGCGGCTCGGATTCCCCACGGCCAGCACCAGCAGCGGCGCCACCGGCGCGCGCGCGCCGTCGAGGGTTGCCTCTGGCGGCGCCTCCCGGGTCGTGGCGGGCGCGTGCCAACGGTGGGGCACGGCTGTCCCGCCCTCGGGTGGTGCGGGGCATCGGCGGTCGATCATGCGCGCACCAGCGTGCCGTCGGCGTCGCGCTGCACGTGGTCGAGCACCCGCCCCTGCGCGTCGACCAGGCAGACGTCCAGGGGCATCCCTCCCAGCGCGTGTGTGGCGCAGCTCAGGCAGGGGTCGTAGGCGCGGATCGCGGTCTCCACCCGGCCCAGCAGCGTGGGCGTGATCTCGCGCCCGTCCAGCTGCTCGCGCGCGACCGCCCGCACGGCCCGGTTCATCGCCTCGTTGTTGTGCGTGGTGCTGACGATCAGATTGCAGTCGCTGATCAGGTCATCGGGCCCGATCACGTAGTGGTGAATCAGCGTACCGCGCGGCGCCTCGATCGCGCCCACGCCTTCGCGCCGGTCCGGCCCGGCGCAAGCGCCCGGCAGTGCGGCCAGTCGCTCGCCGTGGACCACAGCGTCGTCGGCAAGCAGCTCGCCGATGTGCTCGGCGGCGTGCAGCATCTCGATCATGCGCGCGGCGTGGTAGGCCAGCGAGCCGTGCACTGGACCATCGGCGACGAAGGTCTGTCGGCGCGCCTCGGCTCGCGGCGTCGGGATCGCGTCGCATACCTGCACCCGCGCCAGCGGGCCGACACGGTACCAGCCGTGTTCGCGACCGAGTGCGCGCAGATACGGGAATTTCATGTAAGTCCAGGGCTCGACCGCTTCCTCGATGTGTTCGGCATAGGCCTGCGGGTCTGCCTCGGCCAGCGGGGAGCCGTCGGACGTGCGCCAGCGCAGGCGGCCGTCGTAGAGATCCATCGCGCCCGGCGCCGCCGACCGGCTGCCGTCGGCCACGAGCGACAGCCAGTGGGATGGCATCGCGGCGAAGCGATCGAACAGGTCCGGGGCCCGGGCGTGCAGGCTCGCCACGAGCTTGACGGCCTGCTCGCACGCTTCGATGACCTCGGGCAGGCCGCTGCGCAGCGCATCGCGCTCCGATGGCGTGAGCTGGCGGTTCACGCCCCCCGGGACCGAGCCGGTGCCGTGCACGCGCTTGCCCGACGTCAGGCGGATCACTTCCTGCCCGTACTTGCGCAGCGCCACGCCCTGGCGCGCGATGTCCGGGTGAGCGCGCGCCACGGCCACCAGACTGTGCAGCGCCGGGTCGCTGTCCAGGCCGAAGAGCAGTTCGGGGCTGGCGAGATGGAAGAAATGCAATGCGTGCGACTGCAGGATCTGTCCATGGTGCATCAGCCGGCGCAGGGCCTGCGCCGACGGCGGCACCTGCGCCGAGACGCCCAGTGCGACATCCAGGGCCTTGCACGCGGCCAGATGGTGCGACACCGGGCAGATCCCACACAGGCGCTGCACCACCACCGGCACCTCCCAGTACGGACGGCCGACGATGAAGCGCTCGAAACCCCGGAACTCGACGATGTGCAAGCGGGCCTGCTGCACCCGGCCGGAAGCGTCCAGCAGCAAGGTCACCTTGCCGTGACCCTCCACGCGCGAGACCGGGTCGATCGCCACGCGCCGCAGGCGGTCGGGCGCCGCCGAGGCGATGGCCACTGCAGGCGGCGCGGGCGACACCTCGGCCAGGGCATCGGCGCTCGCTGCGCCAGGCGCGAGCGCCGATGCGGCTGCAGCGGCTGCAGCGGCCGCGGCAGACGACGCATCGGTGGCGCGCAGGGTCGACATCGGCCCGAGCCTCTCAGTCGTATTGCAGCGGGGGCAGTCGGGGCGCATGCCCGGCCAGCACCGCCTGCAGCAGCGCGGCGAAACTGTCCGCGCCGGGCGGGCAGCCTGGCAGGAAATGGTCGACGTGGACGACCTCGTGGATCGGGTGCACGCGCGCCAGCGGCAGCGGCAGCTCGGGGTCGTCCGGGACCCGGCTGCCGGCGGCCAGACCGGTCGCGTCGCGATAGACCTCGATCAGTATCTGACCGACGTCCATGCCGTTGCGCAGCGCCGGCAGGCCACCGTTGATGGCGCAGGCCCCGACCGCGACGAGCACGCGGCACCGGGCCCTGAACTCGCGCAGCAGGTGCACGTTCTCGGCATTGCACAGCCCACCCTCGACCAGGCCGATGTCGCAGGGGCCGAGCGTCTTGACGTCGTTCAGGGGCGTGCGGTCGAGATCGACCTGCGCGAACAGATCGAACAAGCGTTCGTCGAGGTCGAGCAGCGACATGTGACAGCCGAAGCAGCCGGCCAGCGAGACCGTGGCCAGCCGCGGTCTGTGCGCCGGCACGCCGTCCTGGGCGTGAGCGCCTGCCACACGGTTGCCGGCCGCGTCCTTGGCCGCCGGCTTCCCGGAGGCCCGGATCCGTCCCTCACGCTCGGGCGCCACGCGCATCGCTCCGCGTCGTCCCGGGTCGCGCTTCGACGTCCCGGGTGCGGGCATCGGCCGGGCGCTGGCCGATCGCCCGGACGTAGCCCTGGCGTTTGGGCAGGATGGCGCCGACCGGGCAGATGTGGGCCGCCCGGTCGTCCAGGCTGAACCCGGTGTCGCCCAGACGACCGCTCGGCGCGTTCACGACCACCCGTGTGGCAGCGCCATGGCCGGCGATGGCGAATACGGCCTTGCCGTCGACCTCCCGGCTGGCGCGCACGCACAGCTTGCACAGGATGCAGCGGCCCAGGTCGAGCCAGAGGTCGGGGTGGCTCGCATCGACCGCTTGATCGGCCTGGAAGGGCTCGAATCCCGGCTCGGTCAGGTCCAACGCATAGCCCGCATCCTGCAGGCGGCAGTCGCCGCTCTTCTCGCAACCGGGGCAGAAGTGCCTGCCTTCGATGAACAGCATCTGCACCAGCACCCGGCGCGCCGCCCGCAGGTCTGGCCTCTGGTTCTCCACGCGCTGACCCGGCGCGGCGCGGGTGGTGCAGGCGGTGGCCAGGCGGCCGTCAACCCGCACCGTGCACACCCGGCAGGCGCCGCTGGGACCGAGGCCCGGATCCCAGCACAGGTGCGGCACCACGTGTCCTGCGCGCGCGGCCGCGGCGATCAGCGTGTCGCCCGGGGTGTAGGACACGGGCTGACCGTCGAGCAGGAAGTGGCGGCCCTCGGGCGCTGCCGCTCGCTCCTCACCCGTGCCGGCGCGGCCTGGGACATCGGGTGCAGGGCCAGACGTGCTCATCCGATGCGCGCCAGGTGGGCGCCGGGATCGCAGCGGCCGGTGACACGACGCGCGGGTTCGAGCTCGGCGTCGAGGTCGAAGCCGGGCACGAAGCGCCGCATCGCGGTGCGCTGGGCGTAGGCCTGCGGGAAACCTGCGAGGGTGTCACGCAAGGGGTGGGTCGCGGTGGCGCCCAGGCCGCAGTGGGTGGTGCCGTGCAGCAGGGCTTCAAGCATGCGCATTTCGGCGGCGTCGAAGGGCGAGCCCAGGCCCTGCGCCAGCTTGTCGAAGCGCCGACGCACCAACTCGGTCCCGACACGGCAAGGGGTGCAGAACCCGCAGCTCTCGTGCGCGAAGAACTCGGCGTAGCCGTGCGCCACCTCGAACATGTCGCGCCCCGGACCGAAGACCGTGAAGGCGCCGGCACTGGGCACGTCGTCGAACGCAATGCGGCGATCGAACGACGACGCGGCCAGACACAGGCCGGACGGCCCACCCACCTGCACCGCCTG
>CAZFVH010000012.1:45083-47177 GCA_964522465.1 uncultured Rubrivivax sp.
CGAACGACGACGCGGCCAGACACAGGCCGGACGGCCCACCCACCTGCACCGCCTGGGCGTCGGTGGCCCCGGCCTCGGCCAGCACCTCGGCGATGCGCACACCCATCGGCAGTTCGTAGACACCCGGGCGCTCGACATCGCCGCTGACCGCGTGCAGCTTGGTGCCGGTGCTGCCGGGCACACCCATGTCGGCCCACCAGGCGCCGCCGTGCAGCGCGACGTGCGCCGCGGCGCAGAAGGTCTCGACGTTGTTGACCACCGTGGGCTGTCCGAGGTAGCCGGATTCGACGGGGTAGGGCGGACGGATCCGGGGTTGGCCGCGCTTGCCCTCGAGCGACTCGATCAGCGCGCTCTCCTCGCCGCAGACATAGGCCCCGGCGCCGACGTGGATCTCGATGTCGAAGTCGAAGCCCGGCGCGCCCGCGATCGAGTGGTCGAGCAGGCCGCTGGCGCGCCGTCGCGCCAGCACGGCCCGCAGCGGCTCCAGCAGGAAGCGGTATTCACCGCGCAGGTAGACGAAGCCGCGGCGCGCATCCAACAGCCGGGCGGCCACCGTCATGCCCTCGAAGACGGTGTCGGCCTGCTCGGACAACAGCACGCGGTCCTTGAAGGTGCCGGGTTCGCCCTCGTCGGCGTTGCACACGACGATGCGGGTGCCGCCGGCGGGCACGGCGGCCGCGCGGCACAGCGTCCACTTGCGCGCGGTGTCGAAGCCGGCACCACCGCGCCCCCGCAGGCCCGACGCGGCGATCTCGTCCATGGTCGCGTCGGCGCCGCGCTGCAGCAGGGCCTGTAGCGCCGCGCCGGTCAGCGGCGCGCTGCCCAGCAGCGGTCCCGTCCGCCGGATCTGCGGCTCGACCGTCTGCCAATGCGCCGGCCAGTGTGCCGGGGGTTCGCCGGCGCGCAGACGCGCAGCCAACTCGTCGATCCGCGCTGCGTCGAGCCGGGTCAGCACCTGATGCTGGTTGACCAGCGCGGCCGGCCCCTGGTCGCCGAGACCGGTGCAGGAGGTGTAGCCGACCGAAGCCCCGCCATCTGCGGTGACCTCGCCCGGTGCCACGCCCAGGTGACGACACAGGCGCGCGACGAGTTCGCGGCTGCCCTGTTGGCGATCGGTCACGTTGTCACTGAACAGCAGGTGCACCCGACCCACCGGACGCAGGTGCAAGTGGCGGTAGAAGCTCGCCACGCCCTCGACGACGGCCATGCCCAGGCCAACGCCTGCGGCCACCTCAGCCAGCACGGGTCTGGACAGCCAGCCGGTCTCGTCCTGCACATCGCGCAGGATCTGCAGCAGGGCCTCGCGCCGGTGGGCGTGGCCTTGCAGCACCCGTGCGACGACGACACGGTGGCTGGTACGAACGTCGCCGTCGTGGGCGGGCATGTCCCTCGTCCAGCCCTGCGCAGGCAAGGCGCTCAGGCCGCGGCGCTGACCTGCCAGGCCGCCGTGCCGAGGGCCGGGATCTGCAGCGTCAGCGTCTGGGGTGTGGCCGCCATCGCGCGCTCGGTGGCCTCGCGCTGCAGGCCCTTGCGCATCACATCGGCCAGCCCGGAGAGTTGCTGGGCGCAGGCGTCGAGCAGGTCGTCGAAGCTGACGATGCCAGCCAGGTGGCCTTGCTCGTCGCGGACCAGCAGGCGTCGCACGCCGGCGGCGCGCATCAGGTCGATGCCCTGCTCGAGCCCGGCGTGGGACGGCGCGCTGACCAGGGTGCCGTCCAGCAACTCGCCCACGGGCTGCGCGAGCGCCGTGCCGCTGTCGGCCAGCACCTCGATGGCCAGGTCGCGGTCGGTGACGATGCCGATGACGCGTCTGCCTTCCGGGCTGTCATCGGTGACGACGATGGAGCCGACGTGCTGCTCGCGCATCAGGCGCGCGGCCTGGTGCAGGCTCTGGCCGCGGTCGATGCTGACGACGTGGCGCTTGCAGAGGGTGCCGAGGTTCATGGTGGGGACTCCTGGTGGTGGATTGGGTGTGGGGATGGCCACGAGGTGACGGCGGGATCGTTGGCGACGGCGCGGGACGGTCGTCGGGCGCTGCCGGTCAGGGCACGACCCGCCAGCTGCCATCGGCCTGTCGGCAGGCCTGACCGTAGA
>CAZFVH010000012.1:47277-55859 GCA_964522465.1 uncultured Rubrivivax sp.
GGTCAGGGCACGACCCGCCAGCTGCCATCGGCCTGTCGGCAGGCCTGACCGTAGACGGTCTCGGTCTTGCCGCCGATGACGGCGCGGGTGGTGTATTCACGGCACGGGCCCTCGGTGGTGCTGCGGGTGCGGGTGGGCGTGACGGTGTAGCGGGTGCCGCTGTCGGGGTTGGTCCAGGTGCTGGACTGGCCGGTACGCACCGTCTCGAGCGCCTGCGCGGTCTTGCGCCTGTCGTTGTCGTCCATGGACCGGCCGACGGCGCCGCCGATGCTGGCGCCGATCAGCGTGCCGATCACCGTGGCGGCGGTGCGGCCACCGCCCTTGCCGACCTGCGAGCCCAGCACCCCGCCGAGCACCCCGCCGACGACAGCGCCGGTCTGCTGCTGGGTGGGCGGGCTTTCGCAGCCCGCCAGGGCAAGAGTGACCAGCAGGGCGCCGCCGACGGCGCGGATGAGCGGCGGTGCGGTCGGGAGCGTCGGCTGGCGCGCGAGGGTGGGCTTCGCGACCGCTTTCGATGACGCGTTCGGCCGTGAGGGGAGGGGCGGGGTGTCGTTCACGGCGTGATGATGGTCTCCCACGGTGCGCCGCCCACTGAGCGTGCGCACTCCACAGGAGGTTGTCGCCACGTGCCATGTCCGCCGAAGGCCCTGCGCCCGTGTGTCGTGCGGCGCGGCAGTGGCCCCGTGCCGACGCGCCCGATCGGGGCTGGCGATACTGTGAGGGTGGACGCCGTCAACCTGCCCCTGTTCGCCGCGGCCTCGCTCGTTTTCCTGAGCGTGCTGGCCGGGATGTTCTCGACCCGGGTTGGTTTTTCCTTTCTGCTGGTGTTCCTCCTGGCGGGCATCCTCGCCGGAGAGGACGGGGTGCTGGGCTGGCGCTTCGACGACGTGGCGCTGAGTTTCTGGGTCGGCAACGTCGCGTTGGCGGTGATCCTGCTCGATGGCGGTCTGCGCACCGAGGTGTCGACCTTCCGCACCGGCCTGACGCCGGCGGCGCTGCTGGCCACGGTCGGGGTGATCGTCAGTGCGGGCGTGACCGCTGCCGCCGCAATGTGGCTGATGGACCTGGACGGACGCACCGCCTGGTTGCTCGGGGCGATCGTCGGCTCGACCGATGCCGCGGCGGTCTTCGCGCTGCTCACGCGCACCGGTATCGCGCTGAACGAGCGCGTGGCGGCAACGCTGGAGCTGGAATCCGGGCTGAACGATCCGATGGCCGTCTACCTGACACTGGCCTGCATCGCGCTGGTGGGCGCCGGTGCCGGCCAGCCGGTGGGTCAGGCGCTGATGGAGATGGCGGTGACGCTGGTCGAGCAGTTCGGCTGGGGCGGTCTGGCCGGTGTGCTCGCCGGTCTCGCGATGGCCCTGCTGCTGCCGCGGATCGCGCCGCGCGATGCCGGCGGCGGCATCCTCGCGCTGCTGGTCGTCGCCAGCGGTCTGGCCACCTTCGCCGCGGCCGGGCTGGTGGGTGGCTCGGGTTTCCTGGCCGCTTATCTGTTCGGGCTGGTGCTGTACAACCGCGCCCCGCGGACGGTGCGGCCGACGCTGGCAGCGATGGACGGCTATGCCTGGCTGGCGCAGGCCGCGATGTTCCTGCTGCTCGGACTGCTCGTCACGCCGTCGAAGATGGTCGACAGCCTGCTGCCCGGCCTCGGGGTGGCTGCTGCGCTGATCCTGCTCGCACGGCCGCTGGCGGTGTGGCTGTGCCTGCGGCCCCTGCGTTTTTCGACGCGCGAGATCACCTTCGTCGCCTGGGTGGGGCTGCGCGGGGCGGTGCCCATCGTGCTGGCGCTGTTTCCTTTGCTGGCCGGTGTCCCCCGGGCCGATGAATTGTTCAACGTCGCCTTCGTCGTCGTGCTGATCTCGCTGACGGTGCAGGGCTCGACCATCGGCTGGGCCGCGCGGCGGCTCGGGCTGGCCCTGCCCGAAGCACGAGACGAACTGGCGCAGCGCCAGATGTTCCGCGACTTCCAGGTCGACCCGGCGGCGCCGGTGGGCGATGTCTGCGCCTTCTACGGGCTGCCCCTCCCGTCCGAGGCCGAGCAGTGCCTGGCCGACTGGCTGACCGATCGGCTGCACCGCGCCCCCGTGGTCAGCGATCAGGTCGTCTGCGGCCCGGCGGTCTTCGTCGTGCGCGGGGTTGACGCGCAGGGCCGCATCGCCTCGGTCGGGCTGGGTTTTGCTGCGCCGCCCGGCGAAACCGATCGGCAGGGCCCCGAGCACGCATAACCCGGAACAGGCCGCCCGGATCCGCTAAGCTCGCGCCCCTCGATCAGGAGACACCCATGGGATTTCTGGTAGGCGCCTATGCCATCGCCCCGGCCGCCCTCGAAGACGAGGCGGCGCTGCTCGCCGGGCTGGCCGCCCGCGCGGATGTCCGCGGCCTGGAGCTGCCCTTCACCGGGGCGTTGCACCGCAGCGACGAGCCGTGGCTGCTGGCGCATCTGCGACCCGATTGGGACCACGTGGTAACGCTGATCCCGGGCACCATGGGGCGCCTGCAGTCGAACAAGGCCTTCGGCTTGGCCTCCAACGACGAGGCTGGCCGGCAGGCGGCGCTCGACATGGCGCGTCAGGCGCAGGCCGCGGTGGCGCGGCTGAACGAGGCCGTCGGACGCGTCGCCGTCATCGCGGTGGAAGTGCAGTCGGCGCCCAGCCGCGGGCCGGTCGGCGCAGTGGGCAGCGCAGAGGCCTTCGCCCGATCGCTCGAGGAAATCGCCTCGTGGGACTGGTTCGGCGCGCGCATCGTCGTCGAGCACTGCGACGCGCATCGCGCGGGGCATCCGCAGCACAAGGGCTTCCTGTCACTGGACGACGAACTGACGGCGATCGGCCGCGCCAACGGCACGGCGCGGCGGCCGATCGGCGTCAACGTCAACTGGGGGCGCTCGGTGCTCGAGACGCATGACGTCGGGCGCGCGGTGGCGCACGTCGAGGCCGCCTGCCGGGCCGGCGTGCTCAGCGGCATCATGTTCTCGGGGGCTTCCGGTGCCGACACGCCCTACGGCATCTGGCAGGACACCCACATGCCGCAGGCCCCGGCCGAGGGCCTGCCGCACGGCGCAGCCGGCTCGCTGATGACCGAGGCCGAGATCCGGCGCACGCTGGCCGCCGCCGAGGGCGCCGCACTCGACTTCCTGGGCGCGAAGATCGCCATCCGGCCGCCCGAGGCCCCGGTGCAGGCGCGGCTGGACATGGTCGGGGATCTGCTGGGGATGCTGGCGCGGGCGGGCTGACGGGGCGGCTTTCAGCCATCTCCCCGTTCGAGGGGCGGCGCGTCCAGGGTCGAAATCCGCGGACGCGGACGCCCCGGCTCGTCCGGGACGGGCGTGATCAGCACATCGCAACTTCCTTCGGCCAGCACGTGCTGGGTCACGCTGCCCAGCAGCAGGTCTTCGGCAGCGCTCTGGCCGTGCTTGCCCAGCACGACGAGGTCGGCATCCTGAGTCTGTTCCTGTTCGAGCAGTCTCAGCGAGGCCTCGCCTTCCACGATGCAGGGGCGCCATTGGCTGGGTACCAGGCCCGCGTCGGCCGCCAGCGCGTGGAGTTGTCGCGTGGCGTGATCGCGCGCCACGCGACGATAGTGGTCGACAACCGCTTCATCCACACCCGCGAAGCGCAGCTTTTCCTCGAACGGCACGGAATAGGCTGCGAACAACGTCCACTCGGCATGGGGCGCCACGCGGCGCGCGGCGTCGAGCGCAGGCCGTGACCAGGGCGAGAAATCGACGGCCACCAGTGCGCGCCGGTAGACGGCGCGGGCGCTGGTACGCACCACCAGCACCGGCTGCCTGGCGCGCCGCACCAGGCGTTCCGAGGTCGTGCCGATGGCCAGTCGGCGCAGGAAGCTCGCCCCGCGAGCGGCCAACACGATCAGGTCGGTACCGAGCGCGGCGGCCTCATCGACGATGGCATCGACGACGACGCCCGTGCGGTGCGTCGCCAGAGGCCGGCCATGATGCCCGTCGGTCAGTTCGCTGGCGAGCGTGTCGAGTTCGAGCCGACGCTGCTCGTCCAACTGGCGGGCCGAGGCGTGCGACGCCCCGAGCCACTGCTGAAGTGCCTGCCAGGCCGGGGCCGGCGTCACGTGCAGGAGCGTGAGCGTGGCGCCGGTTTCGCGCGCCAGCCGTGCGGCGCGGTCGGCCGCGTGACGCGAGGGCGGCGAGAAGTCGGTGGCGCACAGGATGTGGTGCAGAGTCTTCACGTCAGGGCTCCCGGGCGTTGGGCGATGTGCCGCGCGAGCGCGGCGGCGGCATGGTCGGCGGCGTCGTCGAAGGGGTTGAAGAGGTGGGTCACGCCGGCCTCGGCCAGGGATTGGGCGTGCGGCGGGTCGCGTGGCGCGGCCGCCAGCGTCCCGCCGAAGCGGGCCTGCGACAGCGCGTGCAGCAGCGCCCGATTGGAGGCCCACTGCGGCAGGGTGCTGATCGCCCAGCGCGCACGGTGGACCGGGAGGGATTCGAGGAACTCCGGATCCTCGGCGTCGCCGAAGTGCGCCGGCACGCCGCGTGCGCGCAGCTCTGCCACGGCTTCGGGGTCGAAGTCGACCCCGACGGCCTTCACGCCCGCGGCGCGCAACTGGTCCAGCAGGCGGCGGCCGTAACGGCCCAGGCCGAAGACGACGACGTCGAAGTCGGCGGCCACCCCTTGGTCCGCGCCGTCGAGCTCCCGGAAAGGCCTGCGGCGCTCGAAGACACCCAGCCATGGCGACATCCATTCGAACAGACGCTGCGACTGCAGGATCATGTAGGTGGACAGCGTGATGGTCACCAGACCGACCAGCGTCGTCAGCCCGAGCGTGGCCACGCCGACATGCCCGAGCGTGATGCCCATGGCGACGAAGACGATGGAGAACTCGCTGATCTGGGCCACGGTCAGGCCGGCCATGAAGCCGGTGCGCTTGCGATAGCCCATCCAGCCCATGATCGCCATGACGATCAGCGGGTTGCCCACCAGCACGAAGGCCGAGAGCACGAGCGCCGGCACGACCTCGGCGCCCAGGGTGCTGAAGTCGAGCTTGGCGCCCAGGTCGATGAAGAAAAACAGCAGCAGGAAGTCGCGGATGCCGGTCAGCCGTGCGTGCATGGCCTCGCGGAAGGGAGTGGATGCCAGCGAGAACCCGGCGAGGAAGGCGCCGGCCTCCTTGCTGAAGCCTGCCCACTCGCCCAGTGCCGCCAGCGCCACGCCCCAGGCGATGGCGAACACGAGCAGCAACTCCTGCGAGCGCGCCATCGCCGCCACCACGGCGGGCAGCACCCAGCGCATCAGCACGAACATTGCCGCCGCGGCGACGCCCAGGCGCCAGCCCAGCGAAAGCACCACGTCCTGCCAGGCCGCATCCGCGCCGTCGCTGCCACGCAGCGCGCTCATCGTCATCATCGCGACGACGACGGCCAGGTCCTGCACGATCAGGAAGCCCACTGCGATGCGGCCGTGCAGGCTGTCGAGTTCGCGCTTGTCCGACAGCAGCTTGACGATGATGATGGTGCTGGAGAAGGTGAGCGCGACGGCGATGTACAGCGCCTCGACCCAGCCCTTGCCCAGCGCGAGCGTCAGGAGGAAGCCGACGACGATGGTGAAGGCGAGCTGGCCGAGCCCGGTGGCCAGCGCCACCGGGCCGATGTGGCGCACGTGCTGCAGGTCCAGCTTGAGGCCGACGGCGAACAGCAGCACGGCCACGCCCACCTGCGCCAGCAGGTCGATCGGGTCGTGCGCGGTGACGAGGGCGAAACCCGCCGGCCCGACCGCGATGCCCGCGGCGATGTAGGCGATCAGCACCGGCTGGCGCAGGCGCACGAACAAGGCGCCGGCCGCGGCGCAGATCAGCAGCAGAAGGGCGAGTTCGTGGAAGGCGTGGTCCATGGGGAGCGGATTTCGGATTCGAGAATGGGTTCCGTGGGGTTTCAGCCCCCGCGCACGAACACCAGCGTGGCCGCCAGCACATAGGTGGCGGCCACGCCGATGCTGACCCAGCTCGCCAGACGCAGCACCCGGCCGCGCGGGCGCATGACCAGGCCGACGATGACCAGGCCGGTCATCACCACCGCGGCCATGGCGGTGCCGGCGTGGGCGGGGCTGGCGTCGGCCAGCAGCGCGTGCTGCAGGTAGACGGCGTCGTCGACGGCCAGGATGGCGACGTTGAAGAGGTTGCTGCCCAGCAGGTTGCCGATGGCCATGTCGACAGCGCCCAGCCGCAGGGCCGACAGCGTCACCGCCACCTCGGGCAGCGTGGTGACGATGGCCATGAACAGGGTGCCGACGAAGCTGCGGTTCCAGCCGGCGGTCTGAGACAACTGGTCGGCCAGCGCCGACAGCCAGACGCCAGAGGTCAGGACGACCGCTGCGGCGATGGCGAAGCGTCGGGCCTCCTGCGCCAGCGCCCCGGGCTGCGGGCTGGCGGCTGTGGCGGCTTCCTGCGCGGTGGCGTCGGGGGGCGTCGGTGGCGCGGACCGACCCTTCTGTCCGTCCATCGAGGGGGGACGGCCGGCCGGGCGTGACCGCCCGCCTGTGCGCTGTCGCCCGTGCACGCTGCGCAAGGCCAGCAGGTACATCGTCAGCAGCACCGGGCTGTAGACCCCGACGTGCAGCAGCGAGGGCATGGCTTCGGCCATCAGCACCGCCATGGCCACCAGCCCCAGCATGACCACGCCGAAGGCCGCCGACAGCAGGTGCTCGTCGCTGGCGCGGCGGTACAGCGGCTCGTGGCGCTGCAGCGCGTCCAGCACGGCGAGAAAGAACAGGTTGAACACGCAGGCGCCCAGCGCGTTGCCCACGGCCAGGTTCGGCGCCTGCAACAGGACCACGGCGCTGACGCCCGACGCCAGCTCGGGCAGCGACGTGGCGGTGGCGAGCAGCGCCAGGCCGATCCAGCCCCCCGACAGCCCGGTGAGCGAGGCGATGCGGTCGCCACTGCGACTGAGCACCCAGCCGCCGCGCGCAATCAGCCCGGCGCACAGCGCGAACTGCAGCGCCAGCAGCAGGGTACTCATGCCGGGCGCTCCTGCGCTGCGGCACCCCGTGTCCTGCAGCCACTCATCGCGGTGCCTCGGCCCGACCGGACGCCGGCGCGCTCGCCCGGCCGGTCACCCGCCTGCCGCGGGCGCGGGCCATGCGCACGATCAGCTTGCGCAGCTCCTCCACCCACAGCACGCCGCTGGCCAGCACGAGCAGCGGCAGCAGGCTGACCGGCTCGAGCGGCACGGTGTGGAACAGCGCGTTCATCGGCGGCGCGTAGAGCACCGCGGCCTGCAGCGCGACCGACAGCGCCAGTCCGCCGAGCAGCCAATGGTTGCGCAGCACCCCCAGCCGCAGCGCCGAGGCGCTGGCCGACTGGCAATTCAGCACGTTGAACCACTGGCACATGGCCAGCACCGTGAAGGTCTCGGTGCGCACCACCTCCAGCGGCGCGCCCTGCTGCAAGCGCCAGGCGAACCAGCCGAAGCTCACGGCGGCAATGGCCGGCGTCATCAGCGCCACGCGCAGCAGCAGTTCGCGGCCGAGCAGCCGGTCGTCGCGCGCCACGGGCCGACGCCGCATCTCGTGGCCGTCGGCCGGGTCCATCACGAGGTTCACCGTCACCGTGCCCTCGGTGACGATGTTGATCCACAGGATCTGCACCGCCGCCAGCGGCAGCGGAAAGCCCCCGAGCAGCGCCAGCAGCAGCACCGTCACCTCGGCCAGCGAGGTGGCGAAGAGGTAGAGGATGACCTTCTTCAGGTTGCCGTAGACCACGCGGCCCTGCTCGACCGCGCCGACGATGGTGGCGAAGTTGTCGTCGGTGACGACGATCTTGGCCGCGCTCTTGGCGACCTCGGTGCCGGTGATGCCCATGGCCACGCCGACGTCGGCACGCGCCAGCGCGGGGGCGTCGTTGACACCGTCGCCGGTCATCGCCACGACCTCGCCGCGGGCCTGCAGCGCCTCGACGATGCGCAGCTTCTGCGCCGGTTGCACGCGCGCGAAGACGGCGATACGCGGCAAGGCCTCGCGCAGGTCGGCCTCGCCCATGCGTTCGAGCTCGGGGCCGTCGACCGCGCGGTCGCCGTCGCGCGCGATGCCCAGCGTGCGCGCGATGGCCAGCCCGGTGAGCTTGTGGTCGCCGGTGACCATCACCGGGCGGATGCCGGCGGCGCGGCAGTCGGTGACCGCGGCGCGCACCTCTTCACGCGGGGGGTCGATCTGCCCGACCAGCCCGAGCAGGCGCGCGCGACCGGCCAGGGCGTCGAACCCGGTTTCCGCGTCGAGGGCATCGTCGTCGACGGCCGCGAAGGCCAGCACGCGCAGCGCCTGTCCGGCCATGGCCTCGGCCCGGGCGCGCGCGGCCTCGCGCAGCGCCGCGGGCTCGCCGCCGCACAGGCGCAGCACGGCCTCGGGCGCGCCCTTGACCAGGACCTTGCGCGGGGCGGCGGGCAGGGCGTGGCGCGTGGCCATCAGCTTGACGTCGGAGTCGAAGGGGAGTTCGGCGGCGCGCGGGTGCGCGTGGCGCAGCGCGTCGGGGTCGACGCCGCCCTTGAGCGCCAGCGTCAGCAGCGCGGCCTCGGTCGGATCGCCGACCGCGGTCCACCCCGCGCCGGCCTGAGGTGGCAG